>QHZE01000231.1 GCA_003225335.1 Acidobacteriota bacterium | reverse complement strand
GAACGGCGGTCACGCTGCCCGGCGGCGACGAGCTCGGCATCTACGAGCCGCGGCACGCCTCTCCAATCAAGCTGAAGAAGCCAAGAGCGGCGGCAAAGACATCAAAAAAGAAGAGCGCCAGAACAAAACCCGCTCGCGCGCGCTGAGGTTCGGTCGGCTCGAACGCTGCGGTGGAACCCTTGAAGCCTTGCGAAACCAACTGGCCACGGCCTCTTCTCCCGCCGCTAACTCCTGGTAATTCGGCTTACCGGAGAAGTGGACACGGCCGCGCCCGAAGATGGCGAGCATTGTCACAACCTCTCGCGTCATTCGGTTGACGGTCAATTTCTGAGCGAAGGTGCGACGAGTCAAACGGAAGTGTCTACCGCACCTTCCAGCGCGCGGTGACGCGGTCGATCTCGCCGCCCGGCGCCCAGATGACGAGGACCTTTGCCCCGTTCGGGCCGCTCTTGTGCCGCACCTGATCGGTCGATCGGATGCTCACGATTCCGCCAGGTCCGAGCGCGACCGGCTTGCCGTTGACGACCTGTTCGAGCTGGCCTTCGAGTACGAAAAACGTCTCGGTCACAGCGTGGCGGTGATCGCCCGAGTCGCTGTTGGCCGGGAACGTCAACTCACCGACTTCCACTTCGTTGCCCCCGAGCGATTTCGCATCGACGAGGACACGCAACGCGGTCCCCCCGGAACTCATGAACACGCGCGGCGTCTGAGCGGGTTGGCGATTGGCGGCCACAGTGGGCACGATATGCGGCGACGCTGCACGTCGCGCTGGTGCACCGGGTTGGCGACATCATGGCCGGGCAGCGGATAACCGATGGACTTCGTTTCCACGCCGTTGTCCTTGGAGATCGCGCACCGCTTCGAGCGTCGGGCTTTCTTGCTCTGGCATACGGCGGCTCCGGGAGTTCATCAACTGCACATTCGTCTCCCCGTCGAGCGCGGGAAAGACGTTTAACGAGTCCGAGAGAGTCTCAGTGATTTTACGCCATAAGGATTCCCACCCGGGTGAATTTTTGAGACACGTCCGCTCTCTGGCGCGACGCGGTATGCAGTCCGGTTATGAAAGCCACAGCCTTTCGGCATCCCACTGAGTTTGTGGGGGTGCAATCGGACGGGTTCTCGAAGGTGGCCGAGAAGCAATCGAGAATTCTGCGGATCGCTTTCCGGGAGATGAATCGCGGCGACGATGTCGGGACACAGAAGCGGCCCGCTGACGGTCCGCCAGGGAAGGGGAAGAACGACCGTACTTGGTGACTCGCACTTCTGATTACACCGCAGACCTCGAGCTCGTTCTTCGTCTCATCGTGGTGAATCTGTTTGGTCGCGACTTGCACAAAGCGGCAGTCGGCCCGTTGCGGCCTTGTTATGTTGCGGCAGACTCATGATTAGAGCTTTCCAAGGTGAGTTGTGCCATCGCCAGAATTGACGCATGCACCCTTTGCGGGAATGCTTTATAGTATCCGGAGAATCGCGACCGGCGAAACAGCTACTGGATATAGGAGGCCTATCATGCGCAACCTGTCTCGGCGATGGTTTCACACAGCTGTGGGCATTCTCTTTGTGATCTGCACGGCGTTAGCAGTCAGCGAACAGAAGACTCCCTGGAAGATTGCAGGCGAATTGGAGGAGGCGTGTTCATGCGATGCCGCCTGTCCGTGCTGGTGGGGTTCCAAGCCGACCAAGATGACCTGTGGCGGGGGCGAAACTCTGTTCATAGAAAAAGGCAACTATGGGGACATGAGCCTCGATAACCTGGCTGTCGCTTTTATCGGGCAAAGCCCGGCGGGCAAGTCGATGATGGAATCGTTCGGCCACTGGAACTTCGCCTACATCTACGTCGACGAGAACGCGAGTCTACAACAGAGGAAGGCGCTCGAGGACATCGCGCGCTCCATCGGGGGGCCCGCTGCGCCAGACGACAAAATGAAAGTCCGGTACGTTCCGATTTCCCGCAAGATCCAGGAAAAAGAGCATGAGATCACCCTGGGAGTCTATGGGAATTATTCGGGACACCTCGTGGATGGAGGACTTGGAGGAGACTCAAGAATCGTAAATCCTGCGGGCGCCGACCCGCTGCGCAAGGAATTCCATCAAGGAAGGACCTCGAAGTACGTTTACAGCGATGCGGGTCAAAAGTGGAGCTGGAGCCATTCCAACTACATGTGGAACAAATTCGAGGTCACGAGTGAAGATTACGAGAAGTTTGCCGCGGGGCTCTCGCAGAAGATGTCAGGGATGCAGAAGAAGTAGCGGGACCTCGGTTTGTCCGGCGGGTGACCCACAGGATCGCGTCCAGTCGAGCACTCTGATTCGCGGGTTTGGAGTTCAGGCTTTAGCCTGCCCGGGCGCGGTGCAGCCTGAAGGCTGAACTCCATACCAAACAGGCATCGCCTCTTACTTTACGGCAGTGAGCATGATTTCGACGAGTCCGTCGGGGGCGACGATCCCGACCTCCACTGTGGCACGAGCGGGGAAATCCTTTGAGAAGACCTCGCGATAGGCCTCGTTCATTCCGCTGAAGTTTTTCACATCCGTCAGGTAGGCCACTGCGTCCACGACGTGATCCCGGTCAAAGCCTGCCGCCTTGAGGGTTCTCCCGAGGGACGCAAGGGTTTCGCGCGCCTGCCCTTTGACATCGGACTTGTTTGCCTCATTGATGCCGAGCATTCCCGAAAGGTAGAGACGGTTCCCGACCCGGATCGCGGAGCTGAGGTTCGGACTCTGCCTCCCGGCTGTGCCGTCGGGATTTGGCGTGGTGATCGCTTCGCGAGCCGGGCCCTTCACGGCAACCGTGGTGATCTCCACGACAAACTGCGGTCCCATCAGCCCCGCCCTGACGGTGGCGCGCGCGGGAGGGTCCTTTGGGAAATAGGTGCGATAAACGGAATTCATGTCCTGGAACATGGCCGTATCGGTGATGTAGACGCGAGAACTGACGACGTCCGCATGCGTCATCCCTGCAGCTTTCAGGATCTCGCCAGCGTTTTCCATCGCGGTCCTCGTCTGGGCCTTGATGTCTCCGCCAACAACTGCGTTGTCTTTGCCGTTGCGCGAAACAAGGCCTGCGAGAAAAAGCGTATCCCCGGATTTTATGCCGTAACTGTAGGGATTTGGAGATTTCATCCAGCCGGGCGGGTGGATCGCTTTTCGCTCTCGCCCGTCAGGGATCGCGATCATGGAGATCTCGATCAGGCCTTCGGGAAGCACGAGGTTTGTCTGCACGGTTGTGCGGGCGGGCGGGTCCTTGGGAAAATAGGTCTTGTACACTTCGTTCATCGCCTGAAAATCGGATGCCGACTTCAGGTAGACATAGACCGAGGCTGCATTTTCCAGGCTCGAGCCCGCAGCTTTCAGCACCTGCGAAATATTGTCCAGGGTGCGCTTCGTCTGAGCCTTGATATCGCCCGAAACAAGCTGGCCCCTTTCATCGGTCGCCATCGTGCCCGCAACATAGATGAAATTGCCAGCCTTCACCGCGGGACTGAAAGGAAGGTTGAAATCGGGGCCTACGCGTACTATTTGCTTCCCGGTCTGAAAGGCGAACGCTTCTATCATCAAGAGAGCGACAGCGGTCGATGCGGCAACTGCTCGCATAGATACCTCCTTGTTCCCAATCATATTGCGATTCTCTGCGACGGTTGAAAGCGGCAAAGAGAATCTACCACCAATCTGCCGGGTAGTCTCTTTCACAAATACGGTAACGGTCTTTTTTAAAGAACGGGATGGGACGCGGCGGATGGACGCGGCCTGCATAGCCGCGACCAAAAGCATGAACGAAACCACGGATGAATACAGAGCAGCCCAGCCGCAACCAAAACTATGGTCCCCTGTGCTCTTTGTGTCAGGGAGCTTCACACCTGCAGCTCCACTATCTCGGGCCGCATCCGGCGCCCTGACACGTTAACCCGGGCGACGGCCACCGGCAGGTTGAACCGCCGAGGACCGGCGCTGCCCGGATTGAGGTAGAGAACTCCGTCGCGAACTTGGATTGACGGCTTATGGGAATGTCCCGACACCACAGCCGCGAACCCGGCGGCCACCGGGTCGAGGTCGAGCAGTGAAATCTCGTGGAGCACATAGAACAGGAGTTCGCCAACCTCGACAACCTCCGTCGCCGGAAGACCCGCTGCCCAGGCACCGTTGTCGTTGTTCCCTCGAACGACGAAGGTAGGGGCGACGCCACGGAGCTGGTCGATCACGCCGTGATTCCCGATGTCCCCGGCATGGATGATGAGATCGGACCCCTGGAGGACAGTGACAGCCTCGGGTCGAACCAGCCCGTGTGTATCCGAGATGACGCCCAGAAGGACTTCACTCATGGCACCGCAATATCCGAAGCGGGTCAACCCATCAAAGCGGATCTACGGCGCCCGACGGGGACGGGCGCTCGGGAACGCCCGCGCGCACGGTAAACCTTAATTGGAGCAACGGCCCCATTCTACACCAAGGCAACCCTCAGCGCGTGATTCCTGTCTGACTTGGATGCCATCACGGTCTCACTGGCCACGAATTTCCTGTCGCGGCATAGCCGCAACCAAGAACTTGGCGATTCTTCGCGTCTTCGCGCCTTCGTGGTGGGTTTGGGGCCAGGCTTTACCACGAAGGCGCGAAGACGCGAAGAATCACGAAGCCTTTTTTCTATGAGTCGAAAACTCCAGCGGAGGGTTAGTCGGGGCCTTTCGCCGGATGCAGTGCGAGCAGGCTGATCTCAGGCGGAACAAGGAACCGGACGGGCAAAATGCTTGTGCCGAGCCCGCTACTCACGAACAGGTGGCGGTCTCCCTCAACGATCTCTCCGATCACGTAACGCTGGCCGTAACCGGAAGGCACGACGGGACGCCCGAAGATCGGGAGCCACACCTGCCCACCGTGCGTGTGCCCGGCAATGACCAGGCTGACCCGAGACGGAAAACGGGGAAACAGGTCTGGATTGTGCGTGATGGCCAGCACTGGCTCGTTGTCCTCAACCTGGCCGAGCGTCCCGTCGACGTCGTGGTTACCCTCCCAAAAGTCGCTCACGCCGGCGAGCCAAAAGTGAGCCGAGCCCCTGTCAATACGAACGGCGCGATCCTCCAGCACTCTGATCCCCCGGGCCTCAAGTGCCGCTTGGACCCGGGTGTGATTGAACCACCAATCGTGGTTCCCGAGACACGCCCACACTCCTAGCGGTGCACGTAGCCCTGCGAGGATTGCCGCTGTTTCCTCGGGTGGCACGAAACGGCAGTCCAGATCTCCGTGGATCACGAAGTCTCCGGGGAGCAGAACGATGTCGGGCTTAGACGCGTTTGTTGCGCCGACGATACGGCGAAGCTTGTTCACGCCGTTGAACGGGGACCCGACGTGCAAGTCTGCCAGGATCGCAGCACGCATGCCCGCCAAGGACGAAGGCCAGCGAGGTATCGAGAACCGGTACTCCCGGACGCGAAGAGACGCAGGCTCGAGCCAAAACCCCCACGCGCCGAGGAGGACGACGAGGCCAGTGAGTATGCGAATCGGACTGCGGTAGCTTCTCACTCAAAGATTGCGCAGGGCTAACGGCCCTGGCGCGCAGCCGCGAGCCGCACGAGGCCTCCGGCTCTTCGGCGACTAGTCGGCTGCAGCGTCTTGTCAGGCTGGCTTGGTGCCTCGGGCAATTCGTCGCCGTGCACCGGCGGAACATCCGGGCTGAGCAACCGATCCACGAGCTGGGATCCGCTCGGCGGCCACGCTCCGCGAGATACTCCACAGTCAGCAGCGCCGCCGCCTTTTTCGGCAACGGCAGTCGCGATAAACTGGTTGATCGAGATGTGATCCTGCTCGGCAAGCTCCCGAATCTTACGGTGTAGGAAATCGGGAAGCCGGAGACTCAAGCTGCTCATGCCTCTTCTCAAGCCATGCCAGAAACGCGCCCGCGTGAGCAAAGGATTCTAACACAAATGAAAGGGTCCACTGCGTCCACGCAGGCCAAAGAAGGCTAAAAGCCTGAGATCCCAGCCTCACTACAGAGACGCAGAGCCCGTAGAGAAGGAAACCACAAAACAGACTTCTCTGCGGACTCCGCGCGGTGAAGTTATTTTTGGTTGCGGCTATGCCGCTGCAGGCAGCCCCGGGTTTTTGGTTGTTCGGAGGTTCCGCTCGCGTACAATGCCTTTTGATTGTTCGGCGCTCCGGGTCCCTGCGTTGAGGCCCGGAACTGAATCGCTAACTGACATTAGACGGCAGCGCGGCCAAACGGATCGACTCACAATGCGTGTGGCAGTGCTTCGAGTCTCTGGGGCGGATTTCGATCCCGACGCTTACGTGAAGAGGCACGGCTTTACTCCCGACATTATCTGGCGGGCAGGTGAACCGGATCGCCTGGGCCGAGTTCGCTCCAAATCCGGCTTCAACCTGAGCATTGGGGACGCGGTTTCCGCGGCGGCGCTCGTCAAGCAGGTTCGGGGATGGGTTGAAGACAACATGTCGGCGTTGCTGGCGTTGGGCGGGTTGGGTGGTGTTGCTGTAATCGATGTGGGTCTCACCGTCGGCACGTCCGATCAGTTTACCGCCAGCGTAACGCTGACACCGTCCGACCTAGCCCTTCTGGCAAAGGCCGGCGTCGAGTTGTCGGTGAGCGCCTATCCGGCAACGGAAGAGACAGAATCGGTGCCTGGCATCTAACA
>QHZE01000230.1 GCA_003225335.1 Acidobacteriota bacterium | reverse complement strand
TTCCGGGTGTACTGCGCTTCTTCGGCGGGACTGATGTTTGCGTCGAACAGCTTGAGACGGTTACCATCAAGGCGCAGGTCGAGCTTGGCAGGAGGCAGGTTGGGGTCTGGGTTTCCACGGACCCGCACGAGGATCGAGTATTCCGCGTCGAGCGGAAAATGACGGCGGAACAGGATCCCGCCACGGACGCTGAGCGGCAAATCGTCGCTCGTTTCGCTGGCGGCGCTGCGGCCGGCGGTGAACTTCTCAATCGCCGGGCTGAGTTTGACCGTTCCGACCGCGAGCCGGCTGACGCGGCGCGCCGTCGCCATGTACTTCTCCATATGAAGCGGAGAAACCGTAAGCACCGCGCCGATATTGTCAAAGCCATATCCGGAATCGTCCGCGGGCAGGCTTGAAGAGTGATCGAGGTCCAGGTCCAGCAAATCGCGGACTGCGTTGCCGTACTCTGCCCTGTTGAGCCGATGAATGGATGGCGTCCCAGGATTGGGCCTGCCGAGAGCGGCGCGATCCAGTTCAGTTTCGAGCCACGTCACGAAGGAAGTCATCACAGACGCGTCGGGCCTGGGCATACCCAGGGGAGGCATTTCGCCGGTCCTTACCTTGCGGAAGACTTTTTCCCAGGTGTCCGCGTTGGCGCCGACGCCCGTAGCACGCACACCGTCCAGCGAGACCCCGCCAGGCTTCAGATCTTCGTTATGGCAATTCCGGCAGTAACGGTTCACCAGGGCCTGCGCCGCGGCCGGCGCGGCAGAAGGGCTTTGCCCATGCAAGCCTGCTGCCGCCAGTAGAGTGCATAGAGCATTGAGGAGAGTAGCTGTAAGCAAGTGTTTCCCCGTCGCTGTCGGCATGCTACGTATTCCACCCCGGAGGGGCGAAAGCGCCGGGGCCATAGCGGCGGCAAGTCGGCAAGTCACCGCACTCCAAAAAAGCCGTGATTGCTGATCTGCATCTCATCAAAGCGGCACCTGAAGCGAGTCGCACCTCTGATTACACCCGTATGCTATGGATGCAATCAGAAGTGCGAGTCAAATTTTTAGGCGTCACCGTCAGGTGCGTGTGAATAGCCCGGCCGTGAGACCCTGAAAATTTGTATTTCGAACCGATGGCATCCAAATCGCAGTGATTGTTTTCGTGGAATTCGTGGCCAGCAAAAAACGCCACGAATTCCACGAATTAAGACGAATCACGTTCTCCACAGTTTCTGAGAAAGTTAAAAGCCCCATGAATTGACTCGCACTTCTGATTACACCTCTATCCTATTGCAAAATACCATTACCAAGTACGCCAATGATAATATATTTGTTTCTCCGAGGTGTGCCAATGATTATCCGGTTTGGTTTGATTTCGCTGAGTTTGCTGGTCCTGGCCATGCAACTGGTTTCCGCCGCCGACCTCCGGCTTCTGGAAGCCGTTCAGAACACACCGCTGGCGTGGGCCGCAAGCCGGGAAGACTCCGAGATTGTCGCCGCTCTGGTTCGGGCGGGCGCGAATGTCAATGCCGCCGACGAGAACGGGGAAACTCCGCTCACGCTGGCCTGCACCAGTGGCAATCTGGCCATCACCCGGATGCTGCTGGAGGCGAAGGCAAATCCCAACGCTACGCGCTGGAGCGGCGATACTCCTCTGATGTGCGCCGTTAACTCGGGCGATGTCGAGCTGGTTAGGCTGCTGCTCGACCATGGCGCCGTAGTCAATGTCGCCGAATCCCGGGGGGGCCAGACGGCGCTTATGTGGGCGGCGGCCGATGGGCGCTCGGAGATTGCGCGGTTGCTCATCGAACGAGGCGCGAACGTGAACACCGTCTCAAAAAACGGGTACAACACACTGTTGTTCGCCGCACAGCAGGGGGACATCAACAGCGTGAAGTTGCTGTTGGCAGCGAAGGTAGACCCGCGATTCAAGGCACCGGATGGCAACACAGCGTTCCTCATCGCCCTGGGCCGCGGACACGAGGCGGTCGCGCGTTTGATGCTCGAGCACGGCGCCGAAGTGAATTCGCGCGACCGTAGCGGCGGCACTCCCCTGCACGAGGCGGTTCGGCAAGGCAAGATCGACCTGGTACGCGACCTGGTCGCTCGTGGCGCCGATCTGGACGCTCGCACAGAGACGCCGCCTGACCCACCGAACGCGTTCCGCACCGGCGGTATGACTCCTTTCCTGACGGCGGCCGAGACCGGCGACGTCGCCATGATGCGCGAGCTGATCGCGCTGGGAGCGGACCCCAAGGCGAAGACCCCGGATGGCGCCGGAGGTCTTCTGCTGGCGGCTGCCAGCCGCAAGCTCGAGGCTGTGAAGCTGATGGTTGAGCTAGGCGCCGATGTAAACGAAGCGCGCCGTAGCGGCGGCACCGCGTTGCACACGGCCACGCGCTTCGGAGCGAATGACATCATTCAGTACTTGGTCGAAAATGGCGCCGATCTGAGTGCGAAGGACCGCTTTGGCCGGACGCCTCTGGAAGAAGCCGAGTTTGAGGCGCCCAAGCCCACGATCGACCTGTTGAGACAACTGACGGCGCGCACGGCGCAGCAGCAGAAAAAAGCAGAGAAGAGTCCAGAATGATTCTGGGCGTCTTTGCGGTTGGTTTGTTTTCACGCGCTATTTCGGCGTCCTCACCAGGCGAAAGCCGACCGAGTCGTAGCGATCGATTGGAAAGTTGAAGCCGCGAACCGCCGACCGGCAATCCGCCGGGGATGAAAACCAACCTCCGCCCCGATACACCTTGTACGAGCCGGATGCGGGCCCTGCCGCTGGCCTCTCCTCGCCGTAGTCGTGGGCGTACCAATCCTGCACCCACTCCCACACGTTCCCATGCATGTCGTAAAGGCCCCACGCATTCGGCTCCTTCCGGCCCACCGGCCGCGTCTGACCGCCCGAGTTCGACTCATACCACGCCATCGCATCCAGCGTTCCAGCATAGTCTCCCGTGCTTCCAGCCCTGCAGGCATACTCCCACTCCGCCTCGGTCGGCAGCCGGTACTCGAACCTGTCATCGCGTGCGTTGAGCATCCGGAGGAATTGCTGAACTTCGTGCCAGGAAACATTCTCCACCGGCAGGCTTGGGCCTTTGAAATGGCTCGGAGCACTCGCCTCCGCCGCTTCCCCTGGCGCGACTCTCGCGTGCGCGCGGCGCATCACCGCTTCCCATTGTGCCTGCGTCACCTCGAACTTTCCCATCTCAAGACCCTTGCTGATGACCACGCGATGCACGGGCTGTTCGTCTGGCTTTCCGTTCCTGGATCCCATCATGAACTCGCCCGCCGGTATGCGCACGAATCCGCTGCCGTCAAGCAAGGCGGCCAGTCCATGCTCGTTCGTCTCCTGCGCCCGGGCAAGGAACAGCCACGCCGCCGACAGCAAGGCTGCTCCCATTGGAAGAGCGAGCGAGCAGGCCATCGCAGACGGTTGGCGTATCAAGGACATGTGTGCGAGGAGTTCCGAAAAGGCGAAGGGTTTCATTGGGTAATCGTCCTCGCTTCCCTACTCCAAATCCTGTGCATCCTGTTATCCTGTTCCTCTTTTGTGCGCGTTCGGAGCCCAGGCCTTAACCTGCTTCCAGCATAGTTCCAAGCACGCAGGCTAAACAGGACAAGATCAGAAATCCTATCCTGTCCATCCTGGTTATCCTGTCATGCTGTCCATCCTGTCATCTTTTCGAGGATCGGTACCAGCCCCGACTTCCCTACTCCAAGTCCACAGCTGCGATCAGCGCTTTGATGTACCCGAATGTGAAGGCAAAGGCTTGATAGCCGTCGGAATCGCCTGGAATCTTGGGCACGTGGTCCGGCATCATCATTCCATCGTAGCCGATCTCTTTGTAAACTCTCATGGCCTTCAACATGTCCACGTCACCGTCGTCGATGAACGTTTCCTCGAAGCTGAGGAACCGCCCGCGAATGTTTCGAAAGTGGACATTAAAAATCTTGCCCCGGCTGCCGAAATACCGAATGACGTCGAAGATCTCTTCCCCAGGTTTCTGAAGCATCTCCGACACCGTCCCCTGGCAGAAATTGATCCCGTGGTATTTGCTCGGCGTGATCTCAATGAAACGCTTGAGACCCTGCACGCTCCCCAAAACGGTCTGGACTCCGCGAAATCCCTTGTTGCGGGGCATTCCGGGATCGTGAGGATGGCAGGCCATACGGACTTTGTATTCCTCCGCGACAGGAATGACGCGCTTCAAGAAGTACGTAATACGCTCCCAGTACTCCTCTGCACTAACCGGCCCGGCCTCGGTCAGTGCAGGATCCTGCTTCGCCTTTTCGTATGCAAACGTGCTGTAGCTGGCGCCTCCCCTGCCCGGTGTAGGTCCCGTCCGCACCACGCCCAGAATGCTCATGTTGTACTTCAAAGCGGGAATGCCCGCGCGCGCGGCGTTCCGGACCATCTGGCAGATGGCGTCGATCTCGCGGTCGCGTTCCGGGCTCTTGCCGAGCATAATGTGAGGCATCTCGGCTTTCGTTATATAGTGAGAGCTGAGCGGCAAGGGGACCATGTCCAGGCTGATCCCGAAAGACTCGACCCTCTCCCTCAAACGGATCAACCCTTCCACGGACCAGTTTTCATCGAGCCGCATCGACGGCAGCGAACTGCAGATGTTGTTCACCCCAAAGGCGGCCAGTATTCGAAGAATCTCGTTTGTGGAACCATGCTGTGTCCCAACTTTCATGAGCGCCGCGCGCCGCGTTCTTACACCCGATTGGTGTTCGCTCTGAACCTCCCGCTCCGAGGCGGAACGTTCGGTTCCTGGCGGCGCTGCTTCCGATACGGATAATGCCGCCGTTCCGGCGAGAGAGCTTCCCAGTTTGCACACAAATTCTCTGCGTTCCATACGGTGCTCCGCTTTCTACGGATCTGAGGGGCCGCGCGCCCCAGACCGTGTCAGTTATTTTTTCCCCATTCTATATAATGAAGAGCCTCTCAGAAATGCAAGAATCGTGTGAGGCTGTGGCACGGGCGTCCCGCCCGTCAGAAGCGACTAACCTCCGGCATGGCCCGGACCGCGATGCCACGAAGTTCCGTCTCGCGCCTGAATGAACTTGGCGGTGTGAGGCTCGCTCGTTATGATTCGCTTGCTGGAGAGACAATAATGGAAGGACGTTTGATGCAGATCAGACAAGAGATCCAAGACATCCTGGACACTACAGCCCGGGACTCCGGGTTTTCGGCTGTCCTGAGAGTCATCGTGAAACACTTCCAAGCCCATATGGGAACCATCCATGGTCTCGCCGAAGGAGACGGACACCTCTATCTTCTGGGCGCCACGGACGGCATTCCGGAACCGGTACTCGCCGCCAGCCGGCGCATTCCGCTGGGCAAAGGCATTGCTGGCGCATCGGCCCTACAGCGCAAACCCGTTTCGCTTTGTAACCTTCAGACTGACGACAGCGGAGTCGCACGGCCCGGCGCCAGAGCGACTGGCGCCCACGGCGCGCTGTGCGTGCCTCTTTTCCTTGGTGACAAGGTGGTCGGGGCGCTGGGAATCGGATGCCAGGGAGACAGGGTCTTTACCGAGGATGAAACCACGGAGCTCCTCGATCTGGGTCGCATCCTGGCTCCTTACGTAGCCAACTCCCTGCCCAGTACTCGGAAGCAAGACCTTTCTTAACAAACATCGTCCGGGCAGGTTTGGAGTTCAAGCTTTAGCTTGCCCGACAGAGCCTGAACTCCAGACGGTCCCCCCTTCCGGCAGGAGGGGCGACCCGAAGTACACACGGCCATAAATACGGCCACCCATTCAAGCCGCGCCTATGGGTCGAAACTCTTCCACCCCGAAGGGGTGAGAGGAAATTAGCCAGGGGGAGCGCTTTTTGCGAACCCCTGGAGACGGCACCACAACAACCCCGCCCTGGAGGGGCGGAAGGACTGGAGTTCTTGTTCAAATCTTGAGTGAACAAGTCCGGCTGCCCCTGCCGGGGCGCGTTGGTCAGGTAGGCGCTGTTCCAGGGGTTCGCAAAAAGCGCTCACCCCTGGGTAAGCTCCCTACGCCCCACTGGGGCGGAATACGTTGCCGTATTTATGAAAACCTGTACTAAGTCACAGCTACAGTCAAGTGCGCGCTTTGGAGTGCGGGCAGCCTGCTAACTTGCTGCCGCCTTGGTGCGAATGGAGATGTTCAAGCAAGCTCAGTAATCTTGCGCACCTCCAAAGAAGAGTCACCAAGAATCCCCGAACCGCGTATGCTTCCTCAGTGAATCTCCGTGTCCTCCGTGCCTCCGTGGTGAAAAGGACGCCCGGACTTTCCAACTGAGAAAGGTCCCGGTCAGTATTTGAGAATGCTGACGATTTCGTAGTCCGGGAGCTTGTCACGCCCCTTGAGGAATTCCAGTTCAACGAGAAAGGCCAGAGCGACTACATTGGCGCCCATCTGCCTGACAATGTCTGCTACCGCCCGGGCCGTGCCTCCCGTGGCGATCAAGTCATCGACGATGACGACCCGCTGTCCTGGCCGGATGGCATCCTGATGGATCTCCAGACTGTCCGTCCCGTATTCCAGCTGGTATGTCGCCCTGTGGGTTGACGCCGGCAGTTTCCCCGGTTTCCGCACAGGAACGAATCCCGCTCTTAAGGCGTACGCCACAATAGGGGCGAAGATGAAGCCGCGGGCCTCGATCCCCGCGACCAGATCGATCTCTCTCTCCCTGAAGGGGGCAATCAGAGCGTCAACGGCCTCCCGGAATGCGGAGGCGTTTTTGAGCAACGTGGTCAGATCATAAAAGAGAATGCCCTTCTTCGGCCAGTCCGGGATTTCACGAATTGTCGCTTTCAGATCCTGCATCGTCACCACCCTTCGATATGGAAACTCTTGTAGGTCCCGCCGGGAGGAACGTCCTTGATTTCCAGCCGATTCACGCTGGCCATCGGCGGCCCACTCCGAACTTCTTCAAGGAACTGGTCTATGAGACCTTCTTCCCCTTCCACGAGGATCTCTACGGTAGAATCGGGAAGATTCCGGACACTTCCTGCCAGTCCAAGGTTGCGGGCGGCCCTTTGCACAAAGTATCGGAACCCGACCCCCTGAACTGTCCCGTAGACGAGAATTTTCTTGGCGCGTCTCGCCATGCCAGGTTTGATCGCTGTGCGGCAGGAAATTTGGTCGGGGCGAGAGGATTCGAACCTCCGACCTTACGGTCCCGAACGCGATCCCGGCCGCAAAAGGCGGACAACGGCGAATCAAAAATGCCCGAAAACCGGGCTTCCGAGGGCCATTACTCTGGCCCGGTTTCACCCCATTTTGCCACACGAACTATCACACAAGTATCACACTGCCCTACTGGGTCCCGCTGTCGGCCGCCCTCTGAAACGGGGCGACCGTCCGCTCCGTCGGGAGAGTTTGCACGTACGCCTGCGCTTTGCGCATGGCTTCCTTGAGATCGCGCTCGTCGGTTATGTTGTACCGGCGGAACATCGAGGTAGATTTGTGGTCGGTGATGAGCATCGAAACCTCTTCTGATACCCCTGCCCTGCGCAGGTTCCCCGCCGCAGTCCGCCTGATGTCGCGGCCTGCTTTACCTCCGCAGGCTTTCGTGCGAAAGATTCGCGCCCGCGTAGCCTTGTGTTGATTGCTCGAACTTCTATTTCAACTCGACCAAAATTAGTTCAAAAGTTTTGACGGCGAGATTCTCCGGCAGGTGTTTCTCTTTGTCCGCCCATTGCGCCTCTCCCGCTTTGAAAGTTGCCTCGCTCGTCTTACCGTCAGCTAAGGTGAATTTCGATTGTCCGTCCGCAAGAAAAACGGCGACGTTTGCCGGATGCGAATGCATCACGGACTTTTCTTTCGGTCCGTATTTGATTCGTAGGACGCGGACCCGGTCATTCTGGAATTCAACTTTGTAATGTTTTGGATCCACTTTGACCGAATCTTCGGAGGCCGGGATGGTCGTCATGGCGGCAGCGGGTCTTTTCTTCAGTTCCACTTGAATGACTTCGCCCGGCTTGCCACCCAAGTCCTCACTGGAGTGTTTTTCCGGATCGCTCCACATCGCTTGACCGGCCTTGGTCTCCGCCTCCCTCGTTTTTCCGTCGGGAGTTGTAAAGCGAGTCTTGCCGGCGGACAGCGAAACGGTCACCAGAGCCGGGTGCTCGTGCAGGGGAGTTTTTTCGTGAGCGCTGACAGTCCAATGCAAAACTCGCACGTATTCATTTTCAAACGCGACTTTGCATTGCTTCGCCGCTACCTTCGTGGGGTCCTGCGCCAGGACGGGAGTAAATGCCAGACATGGCAAAGCAACCAAGATCAAAGCTCTATGCATAGGCTGTTTCCTTTCAAGAGGCACAAACTTTCGTTGGATGGAGGTAATCTATTGCCAAACGTGTTTGTTTGTCAATCCAAGGGTTGCGACGCTCAGCCCGGGCCCGTTCGGGCTGGAGGCGAAGCAGTACGCGATCTCCCAATCGCCGATGCCGCGGGCCGCGTAGTGTTTCGCCCTGACCAGCTCCATCAGCAGCGTGCGATCTTGCACACCGTGGATGGCGGGCGATGTTAGGGTGATTGGGCGATGCCAGCACCTGCGAGGGTGCGCGGCGTCTCTCCCTGACGCTCCGCGCGCCGTCGCTCGGCGCGGCGCATCAGCACCCGCCCCCACCGATCGGGCGCAGAGTCGCCGATGGCGCCGAAAAGCGGCTTGTCGGATGGATCTTAAGTCAACGTGCGCATTCGAAGGGCCGCCACCTGCGCGTTTCTGCAGTACTGTTAACAGCCGCGTGGTTGACGCCGGTCCACGCGGAGACACGCGGTCCCGATGGCACGCTTCCTCAATGATCAGCCGGCGCCGAGTGTCCAGACGGGATCCCCGAGGGAGGCCGATGCAGCCAATCCCAATCCCGGAGGCTTATCACTCAGGAAACTTCCAGTTTGCCGTCACGCGCCCGTGACGCGTCTGGTATCAGGGGCGCCCGGGAAGGCGCCAAGGCAATCAAGGATTTTCCGGATTGCCTCGGGAGCGACTCGCACCCCGAGCGAACGCTGTCGTTTCAAAGAGTTGTGTCACGACTGCCGCGGCTTCGTCTCACTCGTCCCGGAGCGCTACCATCGGTTCCAGCGCGGCCGCGCGTCGGGCCGGCCCGTAGCTGGCCGCCAGAGCCGCGCCGGCTAAGAGCGCCATGGCTGCAATCATCGTGGCCGGGTCGTGCGGCTGAAGTCCAAACAGGAGCGTGGTCGCGGCGCGCCCTGCCCAAAGGGCTATGACGGCGCCGACGGTGAGCCCCACCGCCAGCAGCAAGCCCGCTTCCCGGAGCACCAGCCAGATCACGCGCCCGCGGTCCGCACCCAGAGCGATCCGCAAGCCGATTTCATGCCGGCGCTGGGCCACCATGTAAGCGATCACGCCGTAAAGGCCCAGCGTGGCAAGCAGGGCTGCGAGCAGGCCGAAGCCGGCGGAGAGCGTCGCCATCAGCCGCTCGCGCAGCAAGGATTCCTGAAGCTGCCGCGACAACAGTCGAAACTCGATGCCGATGCCGGGGTCGATCTCGGCCGCAGCAGTCTTCACGTTGCGCATCACATCACCCACCGGACCGGCGGCGCTCAGCACAAATGTAGCGCCTGCTCCGGGATCGTCGTCTTGTGCGATGGGGAAGAACCCGATCGGGATGAAGTCTTCCCGCAGTTCGTAGTATTTCGTGTTCTTGACCAGGCCAACGATCTGGCAAAGCGGTTCCGGCTTGCCAGCCGCAGCCTCCAGGCGGAACGTGCGGCCGACGGGGTTGGCCCCGCCGAAGAACCTGCGCGCGAACTCCTCGTTTACAATCGCCACTTTAGGTGAAGAGAACGTGTCGCGATCATTGAAATCGCGGCCGGCGATCAGAGGCGTGCCCATCGTGCGAAAGTAGCCTGGGCCGACACGGTTGAAATGGGATTCCTTCCCGCTGGCCTCCGCAGGCGCTCCGTCCGGACCTACGCTGTTGTTCCAGCCGCTTCCGCTAACGGGCGTAAACCATACTTGCGCTGCCGACACGACTCCGGGCCGAGTGGACAGACGCGCGAGCAGGTCGCGATAGACCACCGGGAGGCGCTCTTTGCCGTACTGCGGCCGCCGGAGATCGAGACTGACGGAGAGCACGCCCTCGGCTTGGAAGCCGGCGTCGGTCGTAAGCAAGTTCCGGAGGCTGCGGACGAACAGCAAGGCGCCGACTAACAGCACGAGCGAGAGGGCGACTTGAGTGGCGACGAGCGACCGCCGCAGGCTAAGCCGCTCCCGCCCGGCGGTGGCGCCCCGGCCTCCGCTGCGCATTGCTGCCGCGGGAGCGAGCCGGGTGGCTCGCAGAGCCGGTACGAGGCCGAACAGCACGCACGTGGTCACCGCCAGCGCTGCAGTGAACGCCAGTACTCGCCCATCGACGCCGAGACCCACAAAGAGCGGGCTTTCAGCCGTGCTGAGAAACGCAACCAGCCCACGGCTAAGCGCCTGGGCCAGCGCGACTCCCAGTGCCGCCCCGGCAACGGCCAGCAACAGGCTTTCTGCCAGAAACTGGCGGACCAACCGCCAGCGCGAAGCGCCAATAGCCAGCCTTACCGCAACCTCATGCTCGCGCGCGCTGGCGCGGGCCAGCAGTAGATTGGCCAGGTTTGTGCATGCGATCAGCAGCACCAGGCCTGTGGTCGCCAGCAGCAGCCAGAGTGGTCTTTCGTATTGCCGGCGCAAACCTGAGACGCCGGTGCCTGCCGGCGCGGCCACGAGTTTATTGGCCAGGTAGCGCTTGGCTGTTTCCGCGCGATACGTCGGCGGCAGCGTGGCTTGCATGATCGCGGGGGACAGCGCCTGCAGATGTGCGGTGGCTCGCTCCACGGTCCAATCCGGCTTGAGGCGTCCCATCATCGAGATCCACCAGGCGTGGGGGATCGGGATCCGCCCTTTTTTGTCTTCGGCCAGGAGGCGATCGGCGCAAAGCGGAATGGCCACGTCAAACCGGTTTCCGACCTCAACGCCGAAAAACGATGGCGTCGCGACGCCGATCACCGGGAACGGACGTCCGTCCAGGGTAATTGTACGAGTCAAAGCGCCGGGGTCGCCTCCGAGCTCACGCAGCCAGAACGCATAACTAAGCACGGCGCCAGGGCTGTCGCATATCTCGCTATCATCCTCCGTGGTGAAAGTGCGCCCCAGTACAGGGGTGACACCGAGGTTACGGAAAAACTCGCCGCTGACGTACAGGCCCTCGGCGTACCGGGCTTCTCCTCCCGCGGCAAGGTTAAAGCGCGTCGCGCTCCAGGCTAGGACGCCTGTAAAGGCTTGTTGCTGTGCCCGAATCTGTTCCCAGTGGCCGTAGGTGAGACGGGCGCTGCGTGTGGAAAACCAGCCGGAGCGGGCGGAACCGCTTGCGAAGTCGATCGACGCGAGCTCCTGTGGGTTATTGACGGGCAGCGTCCGCAGGCGCACGGCGTCGACAAGCTGGAAAATCGCGGTGTTTGCCCCTATGCCCAGCCCGATCGACAAGACCGCGACGAGCGTAAAACCCGGGCTTTGTCTGAGTTGCCGTACGCCGTAACGGAGATCTTGCGTAAACAATTCGAGCCAAGTCACTCAGTCCTCCTCTCCCTTTGTGTTGACGCCGACCTGGAAGTAAAAACATTTCTAGCAACAAGATTAAATAGACGAAAACAAAACCACAATAGTTGGGCGAAGATTACACACGTGGCCGCGTGGCCGGCTTACCGGACAAGTGGTCGATTGCAACTCAACTCCCCGAAACGTTCGAGGAGCTCAGAGGATGAGGATAAGTGGAACAAGCCGCCTTTGCGGGCTGGAGACAGGCTCCGGATTTCTTGCATTGTTTCTGGGGTGTTATGTAAACCGACCCAGTCTGGAACGTCCCGAACGCGGGGATGGTCACGGAGCGATCCTCGACGATCTCGCTGACCAGGCCCGAAACCACCATCTCCAGCGCCTGCGCGGACCCGAAGCGCTCGGCGAGCGTGCCCCCGGCGCGCGCCTGACGCTGGGTCCGTCCGCGCGGGCGGGCGCGCAACTGCGGCGCCCGAGCGGAGGCGCGGTTAGGCCGCATCGTGGAAGCGCCGCACGACGAAGAGACCGAGACCGGGAAGGTCGGCTCGCATCGAGGCCATGAGCTACGCGACGAGGAGCGCGGGATCCGGTTTATGGCGACGACCGCCGCCGGGATCCCGATCGTCACGGCCGTCTCCAGACCGCCGCCGCCGCGCGAGGCGTCGGCGCGGAGGTCGGCGGCGCTCCTGCGTTTTTGCTGTTGCGGGAAACTACGAACGGCAGGATTCCCACTCTTGATTGGCTCGGTTTAGGAAGGATTAGTGCGGTAAAAACGGCCCTTGATTTTAAGAAGTATCACATTTCTATCACACTGAAGTCTCGCGCGTCATTTTGGGGCGATTAGGAAACACCCGTTTCGGAGTGAGAAAGCCATCGGAATCCATTCGGAATATCTTGAATCGATTGAGGTTGTGTGAAGAACTCCCTTTGTTGAAATTTGGTCGGGGCGAGAGGATTCGAAC
>QHZE01000229.1 GCA_003225335.1 Acidobacteriota bacterium | reverse complement strand
GTCCGAATCTGATCGACTATGAAGCCTTCGATGGAGAAAACTGAGGTTCCGTCCCAGACCGAAGGGCGTTCGTTGGACCTTGAAGCCGGGCTGGAATTCGCTCCGGCTGCACACACCTTGAGCCGAGGGAAGGTGACCGGCCCGGAGACGACTGTTCTGTTGAATCTTGAGTGAAGCGGCACTCGGGATCGGTTAGGAACCCAGGGTTAAAAGCCCAGCGACATTTGTGGACCAAGGAGGTTTCTATGAAGTCACAAGTGGCTACAGCGTTCGCGGCAATCTTGGCTCTTTGTTCTTCGATTCTTCCCAGAAAGCTGCGAATGAGGAGGGTGGAGGTACGCCATTACATCATCGTTTCCTGCGTTCTGGCGGTTTTAGTTCGCCTGTACATCTCGGGTTCGGCGGCCTACGGGCAAACTACCTTCGGTCAGATTACCGGGACGGTCAGAGACCCCAGTGGTGCAGTGGTTCCTGGGGCGAGTGTCAGCGTCATTAACGAAGAAACCCAGATAACCCGGCAGACCTCCACTAGTGCGGGCGGAGTGTTTAATGTCCCCAATCTCAACGTCGGCCCTTACCGGGTGCGCATCACTGTGACCGGGTTTACCACTTTTGAGAGGCGCGGGTTGATCCTCAGCGCCAATCAGATCATCAATGTGGATGTGACGCTGGCACTGGGCACTATGGAAACCGTCACGCAGGTTACCGCCGCCAGCCCGGCGGTCGCGACAGAAACCAGTGCTCTGTCCGACGTGAAAACCAATCGCGATCTCCAGCAGCTACCGCTGGAGATCGCACGCCATTTAGCTGACAAGGGCTTTTACACCTACTCCTTCCTCACTACCGGGACCAGCTCTGTAACCACCACGAGCCTTCCCGTCATTAATGGAGTGCGAACGGAGACCGGAACCCTGCCGACGATGGATGGGATTGCGGTGACGGCATACCAGGGGGGTGCCAGCCCTGTCCAGCCTAGCTTCGAAGGAGTGCAAGAGGTGAACGTGGTGACGGCCACTCCACCGGCTGAGTTTGCTCTGGCGGCAAACTTTACGGTGGTCACAAAGTCGGGCACCAACGACTTTAGCGGTACAGCGTTCTACAATTACAATGGCAATTCCCTGAACGCCCGCAACTTCTTCAGCGACTCCACGCCGTTCCGGGTTTACAACAACTTTGGCGGTAGCCTGGGTGGGCCCATCAAGAGAAATAAGGCCTTCTTTTTCGCGGACTATGAGGGCTCGCGTGAATCCGCTCGGAACCTCATGATTGTGGATACACCGCTGGCGGAATGGCGCAATGGGAATTTCAGCGGTCTCGATATTCCGATAATGGATCCCGCCACCCGCGGGCAGTTCCCGGGCAACATCATTCCTGCTGGCCGAATCAATGGGGTTTCGAAAAAGATCCAGGATGTCATCTTTCCGTTGCCGAACTTCGGTTCGCCCGCTGCCCAGTCCGGTAACTTCCGGCAGCAGTTCCGCGGGACTACGGGCTTTACCCGCTTCAATCAATTTGATGCCCGCGTCGACTATAACTTCAGCCGGCATGACTCGATTTTCGGACGTGTCAGTTGGCGGCGCATGCCTCTCGACTACACGGATCTCGTCCCGACCATCGGGAAAGTGACCCAGAATCGCTACGGCCACAGTGCAGTCTTTTCCTGGACTCATACTTTCTCATCAACTCTGGTCAATGAATTTCGCGCAGGGATGACATACCACCGTAATCAATACTACCTGGATGTCGTCGGAAGCGACCTGATCCAGCAGTTCGGTATTCAGGGCATCACCACGACTGGTGTCCACGATGCGCCGATCCTCAGGATCGATCCGGTAACCTACGTCGACTACGACGACTTTGACGATTCTTACTTCGACAACCCGAGCACCACTTTTGAGTTTACGGACAATGTGAGCTGGACGCGTGGCCGGCATTCGCTGAAGTTCGGATTCGATATCATCCGCGACCGCCTGAATGAAAAGTTCATCACCTCGCTGGTCTACGGCGGATACAACTTTCCGGGGGTCTTCACAGGCTTTGGGTACGCCGACTTCCTGCTCGGAATCCCTGAAACAACCGAGTTGGCCATTCCCACTCCTCCTCGATACCTACGAAGCGTGACTTCCGGCCTCTACGCTCAGGACCAATTCAAGCTCAACCGCAAGCTCACCCTCAATTACGGGCTACGCTGGGAGTTGACGGCTCCTTTCACCCACAAGTTGGGCGCTATTTACAGTTTCAATCCGCAGACCGGAGCCTTGGTGATCCCCGATGAGGGTGCCTCCCAAGTCAATCCCTTCTTCCCGAGCAATATCCCCGTGATGGCGGCGTCGCAGGCCGGGTTCCCCAAGGACTCGCTGCTCGAGTTTCGCAAGGGCTACTTTCAGCCTCGCTTCGGTTTTGCTTACAAGCCGTTTGACGACGAGAAAACCGTGATTCGCGGCGGTTATGGAATCTACGGGAACCTGGTGTACCGATCGATGGGACGGAACATGGGGGGCGGACCTTTTTCGGGAAGCGTGACCTACATCAACTCAGTCACCAACGGTGTGCCCCTGTTCAGTTTCCCGGAACCTTTCTTGTCCTCGGCGGTTGCCCCGGGAGGGACTCAGGATGTGCAGGGCAAGAACCCCCACATGAAGGTCCCGTATACGCAGCAGTGGAATTTCACCGTGGAGCGGGACGTGGGAGGGGTGGGCCTTCGCGTTTCGTATGTGGGTGCTCGGAGCGTCAACTTGATCTATCGCCGCAACTTGAATCAGCCCCCGCCGAGCACAACTCCCTTCTCAAGCGACCGCCGGCCTTATCCTCTGTACAACCAGATAATCTGGTCCGAGAACGGCGGCAATGAGGCTTACCACGGCTTGGAAGTGGCCGCGACTAAGAAGTACGGAAAGAATCTCTCCTTCGGCGCCGGCTGGACCTGGGCCCGGGATCTGACCGATACGCAAGAAGTAGGAGGCTCTTCCTTCGGCGGTCAAGTGATCCAAGACCAGTTCGACCGCAGCGCAGAAAAGGCCAACAACGCACTCGTTTTGCGGCATCGAGCCTTTGCCCACGCCGTTTACGCGCTGCCTTTTGGACGTGACCAGCGCTTCCTGAGCAAGGCCCACGCGGTAGTTCAAGGAGCGCTGGGCGGATGGAATACGGGCTGGAACGTCAACTTGCAATCCGGTCAGTTCTTTACTCCCAGTTTTTCGGGTTTTGATCCTTCCAACACGGGCTCTTTTGGAGGCCGCCCGGACCGCATCGGCAACGGGAACCTTCCAGCAGGGCAGCGGACCATTGAGCGCTGGTTTGATGCTTCGGCTTTCAAGATTCCAGGGTGCCCCGACGCCCATCCTGTCTGCAGCGATCCGGCCAATGTCGGCCGATTCGGCAATTCGGGGCTCAATATCCTGGAGGGGCCTGGCATCGCCAACCTGGATTTTTCGCTAATGAAGTACTTCAACCTGCATGAGAAGACGCGACTCCAGTTTCGCCTCATTATGGTGAATGCCTTCAATCATCCCAACTTTGCGGTGCCGCGGTCTAATATTCGGTCGTTGGGCACCGTTGGGACCATCTCTTCCATGGCTCGCGTTCTGAACGGACTGCCGGCAACCCGCGAAATCGATATCGGATTGCGTCTGGAGTTTTAGACGTTGGGCCGTGGGCTCGTCCGCAAGCCGGGCTTCTGGTCAGGAAGCGCACTGTCCGCACCAAAAGCGGGTATGACTCTGTACAGTGTTCCGATCCCCAGCGAGAGGCCGGCGAACTTCATGAATCCGCGACGATGGATCTCTTTCATTGATTCCTCCTTCACTGCCTGTCACCATCGCCAACTACGAAGGGCGAGATTTATTCCCGGACGCGGGTCCGTCTTGACGAAAAAAAGATTTCTTCAACCGTGGGAATAAAACTGCAGGTTCACCAGTTAAAGGGTTTAAACGGTGAACGCACAGAACGGCAGTGACGATGAGTTCGAGCGGCTGGCATTGCCGCTGTTCGACTCGCTCTACAACTTCGCGCGCTGGCTCACGCACGACGCCGCTGAGGCCGAGGACCTCGTACAGGAAGTGTACGTCAAGGCGCTAAAGGGATTCTCTTCGTTCGAATCGGGCACCGATTTTCGCGCCTGGGTGTTCCGCATTCTGCGCAATACGTTTCTAACATCGCGCACCGGGTTGCGGGCCAGGCTCACCGTTCCGCTTGAGCTTGAGGATCAAGAAACCGTCGCGGTCACATGGGAAACCCCGGAGTCGCTCGTTGTTGCATCGGGCACGCGCCAGACGATTCAAGACGCGCTGGAGCGCTTGCCCTTGAGTTATCGCGAGGTCATCCTTTTGTGCGAAGTTGAAGAGATGAAGTACCAGCAGATTTCGGAGATCTTGGCGGTGCCGATTGGAACGGTGATGTCGAGGTTGTCGCGCGCCCGAAAGATACTGCGGGAAATGCTGGCGGGAGAGCGGACCGCGCGTTCCACGCCCGCAGGAAAGTGAACTGATGATGAACTGCGCAGAATGCCAGAAGCGGATCGCAGCCTACGTGGACGCGGAGTTGCCTCCAGCGGAGATGGAGGCTGTGCGCTCACACGCGCAGACATGTGCGGGTTGCGCCAGCAGTGCGCTCGCCTCCCTGGAGCGCAAGCTGGCTATTCGAAGGGCCGGACTGCGCTACAGTGCGCCGCCGGAGTTGCGTGCGCGAGTCTTCGGATTGTGTAGAGCGAAAGCGGAGGTGATCGACCGCAAACCAGTGATGCGCTCTGCGCGGGCCTGGTTGCCTCAGTGGTCGATTGCGGTCGCAGCGTCGATGCTGGTCGCTGCGGGGCTGTTCGTCGTCGCCAATCTGAGGCAGCAACAACGGCAATCGCTTGGCGAGTTCGTCGATCTTCACGTCGCGACACTGGCGAGCGCGAACCCGGTCGAGGTCCTCTCATCCGATCGCCACACGGTGAAGCCATGGTTCCAAGGGCGCATCCCGTTCACCTTCGATCTGCCGGAGCTACAGGGCTCGCCCTTCACGCTGGTCGGTGGACGCGCGACATACTTCCACCAGGAGCCCGGGGCTCATCTAGTGTTTGCGTATCAACGGCACCTCATCTCCACTTTCATCTTCCGCGACACTTCCCAACTGGGTCTGCCAGCGCCCCCCGCCGCCACCCGGGAAGCTTCCTTCAACCTCCGAAGCTGGACGCAAGGCGGACTGCGGTACGTGGTGATCGGCGACGCAAATGCCGGCGCCATCCGGCAACTCAGCGAACAGCTACAGCACGCG
>QHZE01000228.1 GCA_003225335.1 Acidobacteriota bacterium | reverse complement strand
CAGGCCGGCGTGGAGGCGGATTTCGTCGCGGCTGTTCAGATTTCGGCGGTAGCGGCGAAAGTAAGCGACCACGTCGCCGCCATAGCCGAAGAAGTACATGATGTCTTCGTAGTCGGCGGTATGGACGAGGCCCAGGCCGTGGCCGCTCTCATGGAGGCAGGTCAGATAGACAATCGCGTCGCGGAAGAGAGGATCACGCCGGGCTTCGGCGGCGATGTCGGCGCCGAGGGCGTCCGTTGACGGGTAGACAAAAACCTCCGCGCCGCGCTTCTCCCCTACGCGAATGGGACGCATCTCGCCATAGCGCCCGCCGCCTCCGCCAATCCAGCGGACACGAAGGAGTGCCTGCGGCTCGGGGGCCGCGCGGAAGCGGAGCGAGCCGCCGGCAGCTCGCTCCCACGCCTCCAGCGCCCAGCGCGCGAGCTGGTCGTCACCCGCGCGGTAGCCGGCGGCCTCGGATCCCGGGCCGATGTGATAGCCCACGGGCTCGGATGTGTCGAGCGGAGCAAAGAACGTGCCCTGCATTGGGGACAAGCACAGAGCCGCCACAGTAAGAAATCGGATCCACGGGATCACGCTTGCTGCTCTGTGCACCGGTTTCACCCGCACAACTTTAGGGGTCAAGGGGCAAAGGGTCAAGGGACAAAGGACGAGGGGCAGAGGGGAGAGGGGCAGAGGAGCGGAGGAGCGGAGGGGCAGAGGGAAACGCTCGGAGTGGAGATCCAAGGACTCTGGGCCCGCCCCGGACTCGAAATGACAAATGACAAATGACCGATGACAAATGACAAATAGACCGGATCGGACTGGCGCCCGGGGAATTTGTCATCTGTCATTGGCCATTGGTCATTTGTCATTTCCGAGAAATCCTGACTTTACCGAGACCCTGAGGTCGTCCCCTTTGCCCCTCTGCCCCTCGTTTGTCAGGATCCCTTTGGCCAAGAGGACGGACAGGGCCCCCAGGAAGTTCGGGATCTCTACGGGCGGGCATAGGCGGTTGTACGCATCGAACAGGTCGGGGACCTGGTTGTAGCCGGCGGCTATCTTCAGCAAGCGCGGAAGATTCACGTTGCCTAGAAACCGCACGCCGCCAGGCAATCCCGGGCTCACAACAGCATCTACGAGCGCTATTTCCCGACCGTCGATCCCCGCCTTCTTCTCCACGCGCACTCCAGGCGATACGCGCAGGTTGATGGAAGGGCTTTGCTTGAGGGATTCAAAGGCGGCCAGCACCTCAGGATCGCGCTTCAGCTCCTCTTCGTCGGGTTCCCACGCGTGGGAATCAAGCCCTGTCTGCGCGCGAGCGAGCCAGAACGGATGCGGGTGGTACTGCGCTGCCTCCTGAAAATAGCGCGCCGACTGGCGCAGATAACTGGCATACACCTGCTGCTCGCGCGCCGAAAAAAAATCAAGCGCCGCCTCTCGTATTTCCGGCCGTTTCAAGCAGGTGTGGACTGCGACGGCTGCGACCCAGGCGGAGGCTATTGCTTTCTTCACGCCGAATGAAGAGAGAGGCTCGATAAAGGAACCGGCATCTCCTACCAGAAGAAAGTTCGGCCCGGCATAGCGGGAAGCAAAGTAGAGCGAGGCGTCACAGCTCCAGGGACCGGACGTCAATGTCGCTTCGGAAAGGATCCTTTTGAAATGGATGGTCTTGTCGAGATCGGCGCGATACAGGTCTTTCAATCCCCGCGAGCGGGGCGCTTCGTGCCCGTTCACCATGACCGCGAAACAGCGCATCTCAGACGAAATGGGAACAGACCAGGCCCAGCCATCGCGATAGGTCTCGACCAGAGTGTGGCCGGCATCCGGTACCTGCCGGTCGTGATCCTGCTTCCAGACCCCGGCGATCGCAAGCGTGCTGTAGCGTTCCTTTCTCCGAAGCGCCTTGCGGGCCACGACGCCCGCCCGGCCCGAGCAGTCGAGAACGTAGCGGGCCGCCACGGAGGCTTTTGCTCCCCGTGCCGGTTCGTATTCGATCCGCGCCTGATCCGGCACGCTCAGGTCTACGTCGCGCGCGGCCGCGCCATGGCGGATGTGCGCCCCTGAAACCCCGGCCAGCTCGAGCAGGAGCCGATCGAAGTCGCTTCGCAACACCTGGTAACCGGGTCTGTCGAAATTCTCCGCGCGCGTCCTGGAATCTCCCCACCACACCGTGTTTCCGCGAGCCGGGTAAAAACCCGCGGCGTCGAGGCGTTCCAGGATTCCGAGAAACCCGAACAGCTTGCGGCAGGTGGGAGGGAGGGACTCTGCGAGGGCGGGATGCTTCGCCGGAGGTTTGTTCAGAATCAGGGTGGAGTGCCCCCATTGGGCCAGCAGCCGTGCAGCGGTCGACCCGGCGGGCCCTCCCCCAATGACCACCACGTCGAATGTTTCAGCCATGCAGTTCCTAATCACCTTCGCGATCCTCTTCGCGCACTTCGCGTCTTCGCGGTGAAACCCAACCCGAGTTAAACCGCGAAGACGCCAAGAGCGCAAAGGGTCGAATTAGGACGCGGGAATGACAAATGAGAAATGACAAATAAAAGCGGAATCGAAGGTTCGCAAAGGTCCGCAAGCCCATTTTTCATTGGTCATTTGTCATTGGGGACGTGCTGCTGTCGCGCCTCCTACACGTCGCACAGGGTCACGGCCTCCTTGAGGGACGCGAGCGGTTCCCGGGTGGGCACGAACTCGTGCGCGAAGTAGCCGCCGTAGCCGAGGTCCGCAATCGCGGTGGCGACGGAGCGCCAGTTCAGCTCTTGAGTGTCGTCGAGCTCGTGCCGGCCCGGCACGCCGCCCGTGTGGAAGTGAGCGATGTGCCGGATGTTGTCCCGTATGGTGCGGATGATGTCTCCGTCCATGATCTGGGCATGGTAGATGTCATAGAGGATC
Organism: Acidobacteriota bacterium; assembly: GCA_003225335.1. Lineage (GTDB taxonomy): Bacteria > Acidobacteriota > UBA6911 > UBA6911 > UBA6911 > Gp18-AA60. Next base: position 3,120 of record QHZE01000228.1, on the reverse strand, counting down.
TTGACGCGTGGGGAATTGACGCGCTTTATCACCTCCACTCCCCAGGGCATGTGGTCGAATTGATAGTCCTTGTGGTTCACCTTGCTGTTGAGAATCTCGAAACAGATCGTGACGTTGTGTTCTTCCGCAATCGTCTTCACGCGATTGAGGCCAATGACGCAGTTCTCCAGCCCCTCGGGATCGGGGAGGCCGCGCCGGTTTCCGGAGAAGGCGATGATGTTGGGCCAGCCCGCGGCGGCCGCGCGAGGGATCCATTCCTTGTAAAGCTTTTCGAGTTGTTCGTGGTTCTCCTTCCGGTTGAATCCGTCCGGGATTTTGGTTTCAGCCCGGACCATCGAGCAGACGAGCCCGTACTTCTTGAGGATGGCCCACTCCTCGGGAGCATCGACAAGATCGATTCCCTTCAGGCCCATTTCGGCCACCGCCCTCGCGAGCTCCTCGAACGGGATTTTTTCCATGCACCAGCGCGCGACCGATTGTTTGAGGCGTCCCTTCACGGGCGGCGGAGTTTTTGCCGGCAGCGCCGCAGTATGGATGTCCATCATGACGGCCGCTCCCAAACCCGTTGCTGCCATTCGCAGCGCCTCACGGCGCGAAAAAGTTCTGGTGTGATTCATGGATGGCGAGCCCCCTTTCCAGTCTCTTAGCGATTCTTCGCGTCTTTGCGTCTTGGCGGTGAATGCTTTTTTTACCACAAAGACGCGAAGGCGCAAAGAATCGCGAAGAATTGCGAAGAATTGCTTATGGAATCTTCTTGGTGTCGAGTCCGGGTCTGTGATTGATTGGAAGCCTCAAAAGAGAGGTCTTCCATGCACCTGAAACACTTGGTGGCTCTCGCCATCTTCGCAGAAATACTTGACTGCCCGGCCCAGGGCCAGGTGAAACTGAAACCCGGCGACAGAATTGTGGCTCTCGGGGACAGCATCACGCAAGCGGGAGGTTACCTTCGATTCATGAAAAAGGTCCTGGACCGCAACTATCCGGACCTCAAGGTGGAGATCCTCAACGCCGGCATCAGCGGTCACAAGTCCACCGACATGTCCGCTCGATTGAAGAAGGACGTCATCGACCGGCAGCCGACGGTAGTGACGATTTCGTGCGGCGTCAACGATGTCTGGCACGGCTTCCACGACCCGCCGCAGGGAGTGGACCTCGAAACCTATACCTCCCTGATGAACAAAATGGTGGATGATGTCAAAGCCGCCACCTCCGCGGAGGTCTATTTGCTGACTCCGACGATTATCAAGGAAGATCTTTTGTCTCCCGAGAATGTGAAGCTCGAAGCGTACTGCGAAGCGGTGCGGCGGATTGCCGCGGGAAAAAACTGTCATCTGGTAGACCTGAACGAGTTTTTCAACCTGAGTTTGAGGGCCGCACAGAGCGGAGGGGCTCCGGATTTTCATCCCACCAGCGATGGGGTCCACATGAAACCAGCGGGAGACTTTCTTATGGGCGCTGCGATCCTGAGGGCCATGGGGGTTCCCATGACGGCCATCCTCAAGGAAACCCTTCCGGCTGCGCCCCAATTCTCCGCTGCGGACCCGCTCTTTCAGTACTGGGGGCGGTGGGACATGAGGGAGGCGGGGAGCACCGGAGCCGTGACGGTGAATACCGGCAGCACCCTGATCCTCAAATTCAAAGGAAAAGGCGCGACGCTCCACTTTTCGACCCAACACTATCCGCTGCAACTTCCGACGCTGTGGCTGCAGCTCGATAACGGAGAGTGGCGTATTACGCACCCATCGGAAGAGCTCGAGGCCAGCAGCCAACCTCTGGCCGATGGGGAGCATACCGTCCGCATGGTGGTGAAAGGCTTCAGGGAGTGGGAGAACCGCTGGGACCCGCCGCTCGCGAACAGCGTCGTCTTCCGAGGCGTGACACTTTCCGGCGGGGGAAGCCTGTTGGACCCGCCGCCGCGCCCCCGGCTGGTGATCGAGTACCTCGGGGACAGCATCACGGAGGGAGTGCTGGTGCTCACGGAGGGAGCGGGCGATAAGCGCCCGCGCGAGAGGTGGCCCCAGTTCAGCGACGGGCGCCGGACGTGGGCGTACCAGAGCGCTCTGCTGGCGGAAGCGGAACCTCGGATCGCAGGGTTCGGCCGGCTGGGTCTCACGATAAATGCCAACGGCGGCGTGCCTCCTGGCATATACAGCTTTCCTTACATTTACAACGGGGCGCCGATAGACAAAAGCAGGATGCCCGATGCCGTCGTAATCAACATGGGGACCAACGACCGGCGCGCGGCCGCCGAGGTCTTTGGCCCTCTGTACAAGTCGTATGTCGAGACGATACGAAAGGAATACCCGAACGCAAAGATCTTCTGCCTGCGGCCTTTCGCCGGAGCGCACTCGGAAGTGATACGCAACGCCGTAGATCAGCTCCAGAGCGCGGGCGATAAGTCTCTCTATTATGTGGACACGACGGGCTGGGTCGACTCGCGCTCTCACACCACGGACGGGACCCATCTGAATCTCGAGGGCAACAGCCTGGCCGCCGAAAAGCTCGCCGTCATCCTGAAAAGAGAACTAATTCACCGCTAACTGCGAAGACGCGAAGAATCGCTAAACAAGACTCTTGCTTGCGGCCGAGCGGCTGCGCAGTCTAGCTCCCCGAAGGGGCGATGCAGTGGGTCCCGGTACCAAAGACGTGCCTTATGACGAGCATTTATCTGGAGTTGAGACCGAACTCCCTGCGCCGCCCTTTCAGGGCTTTCCGCAATCTGGACCTTGAACCCAGGGCTCGCGCCCTGGGCTGTCCTGCTTGACCCCTTCGGGGTCCTTGGTTTCGCGCCAGAAACTAGCTAGGTGCGTGAGAATGTGTGCGGATCCCTTCTCGATTGTGGTAAGGAGTAAAGGTGATTTAAGGAGAAGGCATGCGGCAAGCACTCGTTCGTTGGATCCTGCTCACTCTCACGATCCTCCCGGCCTGGGCGCAGCAGGACCCATTGCAGGGCAGATGGGAAGGAATGGCGCGCTCGTCGCAGGGAGAGCGCAAAGTGACCGTCAGTTTCAAAAAGGAAGGGGATGCCTATACGGGCGTGATTTCCGGAGTCGGCGGAGGTACGGAGGTTCCGTTTAAAGAAGTCAAATTGGAAGGGGAAAAGGGGAGCGCCAAACTGCA
>QHZE01000438.1 GCA_003225335.1 Acidobacteriota bacterium | reverse complement strand
TAGCATCCCAGTTCCTTTCAGCTTGCACCCTGGGATAAAACGTCATAGAGTATGCCCCACATGCTAGCGCGTAGGGATCACGTTTATGGGTCTACTTCCGGGTAGACGGTACGCTTCTGGCAACTCGTTATAGTTCTTGCTGGTTTTTAGGTCATGAGGCGCCCGTACATCTACCCTCACCGTAGTCTTCGGTTCGTGCCTATTCCGGCCACCCGGGTCATAGTCGGGGTTGCTGCCGCGGTTGTTCTGTGCGCGGTCACAGCGTTTCGTGGAACCGATCTGCTCGTGGCCCACGCCCGGCTTTGCGGCCTTCTGCTGCGACTTGCCGGCATCCCCGTCGAAGGGACGCAGACGATCGGCGTCTTCGGGGGTCTGGGGCCGGTCGACGTGCCCGTGACGCCCGTATTGACGTACGAGGGACACCTGCTGGAAGCAGCGGTGCTTCTCATTTCCTCGGTGCTGCTTCTGGTGGTGGTTTACCGCTACATATCGTTGGCGCGCAACTTCGTGCTGTGCCTGCTCACCCTCGTGGTCGCCTCGGCGCTGGTGATCTTCTTCAATCCATCGTTTCAGATTTCTTCTCCGCTGTTCACCAAGATCTGGTTGCGGGGAGAGATTTTGATCTGGCTGCTGCTGCCTTGGGTATCGACGTTCCTTTTTGTGCCGGTCCACTCCACGGCGCTCGGGGCCGTCCTGTGGGCCCTCGGGATGCAAGCTTACGCATACCTCTGGTCGGCTGTGCGGCTGACCTTTTGTCTGGGGGTAGCCTATTACACGGGGACCCTCTTCCTTCTGCTATTGTGGTTCAGCCTGGGAGTCCTCGCTGACTTGCTGTACATCCTGGTTTTCTATTCTGTGGTTGTTCACCAGGCCTGTGGCCGTTGGGGCAGGAGAGCGTCGTGGCAATACTGATTCTGGTTTCCAAGATCTGTCTCGGGTTCACCATCACCGTTCTGACGCTGTATGCGATCCGGCATTACCTGCTGGCTTTGTACCGCCTTTCGCTAAGAGGGCCCCGTGAAATGATGGACATCGTGGGGTTCGAGATGCCCCACATCTCCGTCCTGGTCCCGATGCACAACGAGGAATCGGTTGCCGGCGACGTCCTTCAAGCCCTGGTAGACTGCGACTACGACTGGACCCGGCTCGAGATACTGGCCATCAACGACCGCTCCCAGGATCGCACCGGGGAGGTCATCGATGATTACGCGTCTCGCTACTCGATCATCAAGGCGCTCCACCGCCAGAACGGAGCCGGCGGCAAGGGCGCGGCGCTTAGATTTGCAACGGGCGAAGCCAAGGGGGAGATCCTGCTCGTCTTCGACGCCGATTACTTTCCCGGCCGGGCCATGCTCAAGCAGTTGGTCGCCCCCACTGCTGGAGCTGGAGCGCTCGGCCGGCTACCAGATCAGCCAGCAGGCCCGGCACAACTTGCGCCTGGCCCCACAGTACGGCGGCACCGTGGGCGGTGTCCGTGTGTCGGCGCTCAAGCGCGTCGGGGGCTGGAATGTGGATTCGATTACAGAGGACACCGACCTGACCTTCAGACTGCTGTCCCACGGCCTCAAGGTCGCCTACGTCAACCGCGCCGAGTGTTACGAGGAAGCGCCGGAGACCTGGCCCGTGCGCCGCCGCCAAATCATGCGCTGGGCTACAGGCCACACCCAGTGCCTGCATCGTTTCTGGCACACGCTGATCCTGACACGGTGGCTGACCCTTCCAGAAAGGATCGATGCGATGTTCGTTCTCGCCTGTTACTGGACCGCGCCTATCCTGATCCTGGGATGGCTCGCCTCGCTGGTCCTGTTCTTCACGCCGGAGGCCCACACTGCGCCGATACTGGTGGTGGCGCTGGCGCTGGTAGGCTACCAGTTGTTCGGAAATCAGGCCACGTTCCTGGAGTTGGGCGTCGGAGCGCTGCTGGATGGCAACCAGCAACGCATCTTTCTCATGCCGCTCAACCTGTTTAATTTCTTCGCGAGCACCGGGGCAATCAGCAATGCCCTGATGCGGTTCTACCTCGGCCGTTTCTTCGGCAAGGGAAAGCATCACTGGCACAAAACCAAGCGCTACCGGGGCGATGACGCCAATGGAACCGCGGGTAACGGGAGCGTCTTTCAAAACGGGGCTCCCGCCGACCGCTCCGTCACCCGCTCCTCCAACGGTCTGTACTCTTCTTCAAAGCTGAGGGTTCCGTGGCTGTGACAGGCTTGCAGTTTCTCGGTTTTACGGTCTTTGTGGCCGTCATTATCTATCTGCACTTCTTTCTGGCACACCGGGAACTGCGGAGGCTGAGGGAAGAGCAGCCGCTGGAAATCAACTGGAGGTATGTCCGCACCGAGGATTTTTTTGGACAATCCTTCCGGCAGAAGCTGCAGGACTGGCTGCAACTGCCTGGCGAGACCGAAAACGGCGGCCGCGTCATTAAGAAGGGTAACGAGCGTATTGTCCGCGTGACCTCTTCTGTAGACTTTCCTCCCAGGACCATCCTGGACGACGTGCTGGTCGTGGACGGAGATTTCAGTTGCGGCGCCGACGGCGTCTTCTCGCGCGAGATCTACGTTCGGGGAAACTGCCGTGTCGGCGCGGGTTCGCGCGTCCAGGCGATTGCCGTCGATGGGAACCTGACCCTCGAACCTTTCGTGACGGTTGTGCGCTGGTGCGACACCAACGGCATTTTGGACGTCGGGAAGGGTGCAACGATCAAGGCGCGCTCGGTCTCGCGGACCCGGGTCCAACTGGCTCCTGATTCGAAGGTGGTCTCTGTCTATGCGCCGGAGGTGGCGACCAACAGCTACCGGAAGGCGGCCGTGCGCGAATCCCCCCCTGCGCCGGTAATTGCCATCGAGATCCCTCTGCCCTCGCCCCCGCCGTCGCGGGAGGCGCTGAAAGGGGCGGGGCTAGACCCGGGTCGCCTGCACCGGCTCAGCGAAGATTGCTGGCTGCACAAGGGCGACCTGCAGCTGAGCGCGCCGTTACGGCTGAAGACCCGGCTCGTGGTCAAGGGAAACTGCTGGTGCCCGGCGGGAAGCGTGCTCGAGGAGGATCTCAAGGCCGACGGTTCGCTGCAGATCGGCGAAGGGTCGGTCTGCCATGGTAACCTCGTGGCCGACGGCGATATCAAAATGGGACGTGCGAGCCGGTTTTCGCATATTATCCACGCCGGTGGAACTCTCCGGCTGGGATCGGGAGTGCTCGGTTTTCATGAGAGCGCAATGGTAGTCGCATATGCCGTGGGCCACCTTTTTGTTGCAAACGGTGTGACTGTCAAGGGGAAACTGGCTTCCGGGGAGCGTGTGGTGGCGCTTCCGGCGAACGGCGAGCCCGGAAGCAAGACCGGGCGTTAGCTGCAGCGGCCGGGGTAGCGTCTGTCACGAGACAGTATGACTCTGGCGCGAGCGCCTGCGAGGCGCTGCGACGGAGACATCGTCGAAGATCCCGAGCAAGCTCCGGACCGCTCCTCTCCCGCGTAGCGGGACAGGCTCGCTGGCTTTGCTGCCCGCTCCTCACATCCGGTCCGGATAATGCTCGCCGCTCGCGCCTCGCCAGTCCCGCTTCGCGGGACACGGGCGCGGCTGAAGCCGTACCTGGGCACGACTTCTGCCGTAAGGAGGCGTAAGGCAATGTTGGGAGGGCACGACTTTCCTGCGAGCACGGGGCTGAAGGCCCGGCAGTGGATAGCCCCGCCCGTGAGGGGTTGACAGGACACGCGCGATAGGAGGTCCGAAGGACCGGCATTCCACGTGTGCCGCACCTTCGGTGCTCATTTTCTTCCGCAATCTTTTATCCCGGCCTCAGGGCTGGGCCTATTCACTGTCGGCCCTTTGGCCTCAAGGCCTATGGCTGGTCTCCAGTCCCGCTTCGCGGGACAGCAAAATGCTCGTATTTATCTCGTAACAGACCCCTGAGGAGGAACTCCATGAAAGGCGGACTTTGGTTGGCCCTGTGGTTCTTGGCCGCGGTCTCGAGGCGCAGTTGTGGATTCCCACGAATCCCCGCTTCATTCCCGTCTTCCTTGTGGATTCGCAGACCCGTCCCACCGGAACCCAGCAGACCTACGGCTTCTTCTCTTACCTGAACTGGACCGATTCCTTCTACACGACGCAGGGCTTCAGCCTGTCCCCGCGGCGAAACGACACGGCGGTCTACTTCCCCGACCAGCGCTACGACATCAAGGCACACTGGAAAGTGCCGCCCCAGAAGAATCTCGTCCTCGCCGGGGGGTACACATACTACGACCTCGGGTCGCAGGGTCACGGCCAGATCTTCAACGTGGGAACGATCTACTACCATGAGAAGCTCGTGCTCGAGGGAAATGTTTTCATCAATCGGAATCAACCGGGTGCCCTGGTGTCGGCTTCGGGGAGCCTCGCGGCCCAATACGGCATCGAAGGGCACTACTGGGCCGGCGTGGTCCTGAGCGGCGGGCGGGAATTGTACCAGTCGGTTTCCTTCCAGCCGATCGATATCAACTTCTCGAGTTATTCAGCGCGGGCCTTTTACCGCAAGTGGTTATCGCGGCATTTGGGCGTTGTGGTTTTCTTCGACTACCAAGACAAGCTGGAGGCTTACCGGCGGGTGGGCGTGTCCAGTCGAATCTTTTTCGAGTTCTGAAAGGAGCCAATCACCATGAAGAAGTCGATGAGGGTTGCCGTCATTCTATTTCTGGCGGGCGTCAACCCCTTGCCTTTCCACACGGAAACGCCGTCAACAGCAATTGCGCACGAGACCTGTAATCGCGGGAGGATCGCCCTGCTTGATTCCGCCTATACCAAGGAGTCCTTCAGAATACACTACCTGCCCTGCTCTCCGGGCAGCTTCTATCTTGGAGCCGAAGAATACCAGCGCTACTTCCGGGGCTGGGAATACGTTCTTCAAAACGCCTCGCTGGACTACCAAATCATCCAGGACGGCGACGTGACCTGGAATGGGCTTGCCCCATACCGGCTGCTCATCCTCTCCAACACCGCGAGCCTCTCGGACGCTCAGATCACAGCTGTGAAGAGGTGGGTCAAGAAGGGGGGACGGCTTCTTGCCACCTTCGGCAGCGGCTACAAGGATATTGATTTCGACACGAGCGAAGGGGACCTGTCGACCCATGAGGGAGAACCCGGACTCCATGAGCTCTGGCACGATCCGTTCAGCTCGCTCTTCAGCACGTTCTCGTTCGACCCGGCGGTCGATGTCCGGATCACGCGCTACGAGGGACCGACGGCGTGCCTGGACGGACAGTTGGTCGATGACGTGCTGCCCTACGGAGCCGAAGGCAATCTGCTGGTCGAGCAGCCCGACAGCGCGCTCGCGTCCCTGGTCGTCGAGAACTTGAACCAGTCCCAGCCGGCGATCCTGAGGAACTGCTATGGGCATGGGCTGGTCGTCTATTACTCCTTCGCTCCGGAGTATATCGTGTCGAAGGAGTTCGGCCTTCCGGCCCCTGAAACTTGTGACGACGGCCAGAATTGGGCCGGACGCAGCGAGAAGCTCAGGATCCTGATGCTATGCACGATCAACTACCTGCTGGCGAACTGAGGAACCGCGGGCAGAGGAGCAGAGGCCCCTTTAGCCTCCGCCTCAGGAAATGAAAAATGACAAATTCCTGGGGGCGCTCCGTCGCTCCGGGCTATTTGTGATTTATCATCCGTCATTGGTCACCGGGCCGCAGCCGTGCACGGCGCACCCTCGGTCACGGTCCGCTTCGAGGAGGGCTCCTTCGCTGGCCTAACTGCGCAAAAATGGAACCACAGAGCAGCCCGGCCGCAACCAAAAACTTGGCGATTCTTCGCGTCTTCGTGGTGGAGTGGGCCCGGCCTTTACCACGAAGACGCGAAGAATCAGGAAGAGTTTTCGATCAGTCGAAAAATTCTTTCCAGCTAGCAACAGGATTTTTGGCCTAGCTTAGCTAGCAGTACAGATGTACGTTTATCGGTGTTCATCGCCGGGAAGGCTAAGCCTGAACTCCGAACGAGAACTGCTCCCCTAAATTGGCAGTGCAAATTCCCCCAGGCAGGCGATGGTATTCGCAAAACCACATGTGTCAGTTTTCTGCTGGTGATTTCCAGATGCCAATTTGCAATTTGCCGCAGCGCCTCTCGTAGCACGCGCACGGACCCTGGAAGGGGGAATTTATGCGAGTCGTGCTGGCCGATCTAAAAGGGACAGAGGGATTGGTAACAAAGGACACCGTGGCGGGAGGATACGGCTCACGGTTTGTACCGTTTTCATTGACAACTCACTGGTTTTGTCACGTGAAGCGATCTTATGTTCAGATCCCGAGCGTCCAGATGGCTTATCTGGCCGCCATTTGTGCTCGTAACGGGCATGAGGTGGTGTGGACACGCAACGAGGTAGCGGACGGGGACGTGGCTCTGGTGCTGTCCTCACTCGTCGACTACCGCCGGGAGACCGCATGGGCAGAAGCGGCACGGGCCCGCGGTATGCGGGTGGGATTCGTCGGGCTGGCATGCTCCAAATTGCCGGAGTTGTTTCTCGAGCACGCTGACTTTGTGGTAGCAGGGGAACCGGAGGAGGCGATCCGCGAACTGGCGGAGGGCCGCAAACTCTCTGGTCTCGTCTTGGGCAAGCCAGTGGCGGACCTGGACACCCTCCCCTTTCCCCGGTGGGACCTCGTCGGTAATTGGTCGGACCGTCTCCAGCAAATCAGTCTCGGATCCCTGCACCCGCGGAGAAGGTTTCCCTTGTTGGCCAGCAGGAGCTGCCCCGAGTTCTGTACCTATTGCCCGCACCGCATCCTGACGGAATACCGCGTTCGTTCGGTCGAGAATGTCGTGGAGGAACTGTCCGCGCTTACCGCGCGATGGCCCAACGCGTTTGTTATTTTCCGCGATCCGTTGTTTACAAAGGATCGCCGGCGGTGCCTGACACTTTGCAGCGAAATCGTTCGCGCAGGGCTGAGAATAGAATTCGAGTGCGAAACGCGGCTGGACCACCTGGATGCGGAGCTCCTCTTCGCCATGCGCCGCGCCGGTCTACGGATCATTAGCTTCGGCGTCGAGTCGATTTCAAGCCAGACTTTGCGGAAAGTCGCGCGCCGGCCTGTCCCCGAAGCCCATCAGAGACACATCGTCGCCGAGTGCCGACGGCTAGGCATTCGAACGGCGGCCTTCTACGTCTTTGGCTTTCTGGAGGACGATTGGGAGTCGATTGCGGCCACGATTAATTACGCGATAGATCTGGGCTCTACGTCTGCGCAGTTCAAAATCCTCACCCCGTATCCCGGCACGCCCTTGTGGAAGCAGCTTGGCCCGGTGGTCTATGAAAAGGATTGGCAGCGGTTCGATGGTTTCACTCCGACGTTCCGGCATCCGAAACTGGAACCCGACGAGCTCCGATTTCTGCTGGGCGCTGCTTACGCAAGATTTTATTTGCGCCCCTCCTTTCTGAAGAACCTGTGGCGCATCCGTCATCGCGCTTTGGTCGGTCTCGTGGATAAACTGGACCAGAGGGTCTCCGAAGCGATCCGAGAGAAGGAGATCTCTCTCGTGTCGCGGGCGGTCACATGCTGACAGCTATCTCCCGCTACGGGGTTCGGATTCCCCAGAATCTTGGGAAGATCGTCGCGCACTGCCGCAAGAGGGGCGAGCTGGCCAGAGGACCTTTCATTGCTCATTTCGAAGATGCGCTGTCAGCCTACCTCGGAAGCGGCCGTGCCGTTTCGGCATCCTTCGGCCGCATGGCATTCTTTTACATTCTGAAAGCTTTCCAACTCCCTGCCGGGGCGGAGATTATTGTGCCGGCCCTCACCTTTTGGGTCATCCCGGAAATGGCGCGGGTTGCGGGACTCAAAGTCGTATTTGCCGACGTAGATCCCGCAACGTTCAACCTGGACCCCGAGTGCCTGGAGAAGGCAATTACCGATCGGACCCGAGCCATTGTGCCCACGCACCTCTATGGCCTTCCTTGCGACATGGAGGCAATCCTGCGTGTTGCAGAGCGGCATAACCTCTATGTGATCGAAGACTGCGCGCATGCTCTGGGCGCTCGTTATCGCGGCCGCCCGGTGGGGACGTTTGGCCACGCGGCTTTCTTCAGCTTCCAGGCATTGAAACCTCTGAACACCTTCGGCGGAGGCATGGCCTTAGTCCAGGACCCGCAACTGGGTCAACGCGTGGCGGACCTGGCGCATTCGGAGCCCTGGCTGGAAGAGTCTCTCTTGCTGCGCCGGCTGCGTTTCGGCCAGCTGCAACGATTCTTCATGAAGCCCGCCGTCTTCACGATGACGGGTTTCCCCATCCTGTGGTTCAGCGCCTTGTTGCAGGCAAGGCCCGACGTGTACCTGTGGGAAGCTATCCGCTCTCTCAATCCGTTGCCAGCCGCTTACACCCGGCGCTACACCAACGTCCAGGCCGCCATAGGTCTGGCAGGACTTCGGGAACTGGAGAAGTGGAATGAGGAAACCCGCTGCCGCGCGCGACGAATGGACGAGGCTCTGGGGGGACTACCCTGGGTCGTGACGCCTCGCGTGCCGCCCGATGTCTTGCATATCTACTATCAATATTGCGTGTATGTTCCGAACAGGGACGACCTGGTTCGGCGGGCTATTCTGCGAGGCGTCGACGTTGAAACTCTTCACGTTGACGTCTGCACGCGGGTCGGGCTTTTCAGGGACTCCTGGACTTCGGCGCCTTGCGCAGAACGCGCCGCGCAGGCCGTTCAGCTTCCGGTTTATTGCGGCCTCAAGGAGAACGATCTCCGCCGTATCGCTGCCGTGATTCGAAGAGCGCTGTTGAATCAAACGAAGAAACCGCTGGTTGCCTCTCAGAGCGTGCAGTAGAATTTTTTCGCTCCAATTCAGACAGTGACTCTGGCAGCCGCAGCGAAAGGGATACCTTAGGGATCGCGCAGAAATAAATTCGCATTTTGCTGCAGGCCCTCAGGCCGCTGGCGAGGCGCGAGCGACGGGCTATACCCGGGGCGGTATGTGAGGAGCGAGCAACAAAGCCCAGCGGGTCTGCGGGACGCAGCCCGGAGGGGCGCGTCGCCGAAGGCGCGGTACAGTATCAGTTGCGGAGTGCCGGTCCTTTGGACCTCGGATTACGGGCCTCGTCACTGGGGCCTTTGGCCCTGGTTGAACCGGACCCGGCAAAAACTTTCGAGAAGAGACCGCTACTGTCTGAAGCGCAGTTTTCTTGATCATGAGATGACAGTCTCTCTCCAACAGGCTGATCTTTGGTCCGCTGTGTCAGAAATCCCCAGCCAGATGCAAGAAGATGCCCGTCAGCCGGTGGTTCAACAGATTACCCGCAAGAATATTCTTCACGTGCTCATCGTGGGTTTCGCCCTGGTAACCTTGCTCCTACTGGCCGCAGGTTTCATTGGCGTCACGCACATCCATGCGATCCAGGAGAGCGCGACCAGCCTGTTCGAAGAGCAACTCGTTACGACCCGTTTGATCGATGAGCTCCAACGGGAGCAGGGCACATTGAGCGCGGTGTTTTACCACCTCGAACAGGGACCGGAATCCGTAGATCGCGAGGCCATTCTCGCTCAGCTCAACACGGCTGACGAGCACATAGATCGCATCATCTCATCGATGGCCGCCTCCCGCGACCCTCTGTGGGGCGAGCTTCGGAGCGCCTCGGCGTCGTTTTCGGCCGCAGCGCGGCATCTCCTGGCCTCTCCTGGCGGAGCCCCGGTTTCCTCGCACGAGCTTCTCCGCCGCCACGATCAGGTCATTGCCATCGTTACAAAGTTGATCGCTACCAGTCATGACAAGGCCATGGTGGCCCACACACAGATCAATCGCCGGTCCGGGGAAGTCGTGCGCCGCTCTCTGCTGCTGCTGGGGGCCTCTTTGGTGCTGGCGCTCTTTTGCGCCGTATTGACGGTGCGCATGACGACGGACCTGTTCCGCAGGATGGAATGGCAGGCGGGCGAGTTGAGCCGTGTCTCGTGGCATATGCTTGAAAACCAGGAAAACGCGGCGCGGAGATTTTCACACGAGCTTCACGACGAGTTGGGTCAATCCCTGACAGCGATCAAGGCAAATCTCGTGGCGATCAGCTCGGGCAGCTTGCCGCAGATACCTCGTGTCGAAGACTGTATCAGACTTGTGGACCAGTCGGTCGACAATATTCGACAGCTCTCGCATTTGCTGCACCCAACTATCCTCGATGATTTTGGCCTCGACGAAGGGCTGCGCTGGCTCGCTCAGGGTTTCACGCAGCGGACGGGAATCGAAGTCCGATACAAGGCCGACCTCAAAGAGAGGCTGCCGGACGAAACGGAAATCCATTTGTTCCGCATCTGCCAGGAGGCCTTGACAAACGTCGCGAGACATTCGGGAGCCACGCAGGTTGCAATCGGCGTGCGGGCGGAAGGGGAGAATGTCTATCTTTCGATCGAAGACAATGGACGCGGGCTTCAAAAAGTCCGGGAAGCCCGGCAACCTGGGTTTGGAATGATTGGAATGCGCGCTCGGGCGCGCAACGCGGGAGGGGAGCTTTTCCTCCGATCCTCAGAAGCGGGCGGGCTGCTCATCGAGGTGCGGGTGCCGGCACGTGGCCATAGAGATGCCAAAGAAAATTCAGATCTTGCTTGCTGATGACCACGCGGTCGTACGTCAGGGATTCCGTCTGATTCTGAACGCACAACCCGACATGGAGGTGGTTGGGGAGGCGGGAAGCGGGCGAGAGGCGGTGGAGGCGGCCGAGCGCTTGAAGCCCGACGTCGTGGTCATGGACGTTGCCATGCCCGATCTCAACGGCATCGAAGCCACACGGCGCATCTCGCGGTCCCTACCGCGGGCGCGGATCCTGGCGCTCAGCATGCACAAAGACGCGGTGTACGTGAGAGAGATCCTGCGAGCGGGCGCGCGGGGTTACCTGCTTAAGGAATCTTTCGACAAAGATCTGCTTGCCGCGGTGCGCGCGCTCGCAAAGGGCCAGGGTTACATCAGCCCTGCCGTTTCGGACGCCGTGCTGACTGATTACCGGAAGTATGTCACGGATCCGCTGGACCTCCTGACCAGCCGCGAACGGGAGGTGCTGCAGATGATAGCGGAGGGCAAGACAAACAAGGAGATCGCTTCGTCTCTCAAATTGAGCATCTACACGGTCGACGCCCATCGTGGCCGGATCATGGAAAAACTCAACCTGCACAGCGCCGGGGAACTGGTCCGGTTCGCGATGAGAAACGGGTTGATCGACTGAGCCTCTATAGCGCCGCCGATTCGGTTGTCCATGGATCTTTAGCCACAGAGCCACCGGGACATCTCTGTGTCTCCGTGGCTAAACATGTACGCGTGATCGAGTTGTCGTTGTTTTCCTCCGGGATTACCGGTAATATTTCTCAATTCCTGCCTCTTTTTTGGATACCGCAGAGGCTGCGATTGGTGAGATTTGAGCAAAGCGAATTCAAATGGCTGATTCTTCCAGCGGATCTCGGGTCGCTGCGTGAGTTCCTGGAGTTCGTGGTTCAGGGCGCCAAAGACGCGGAATTCTCGCAGGAGAAACTGTGGAAGCTGGAACTCGCTTTAGACGAGGCTCTTGCGAACGTGATCCGCTACGCGTACCCGGAAGGAAAAGTGGGAACGATCCGGGTCGGCTATCGATCCGAGGGGGACGGCCAGTTTTGCGTCAGAGTCTGCGACACAGGCCAGGCTTTCGATCCGCTCTCCGCGGACCCTCCGGTTCTGCCCCCCGACATCGAGGACCGTCCCATCGGTGGGATGGGTATCTTATTCATGAGGCACATGGCGGATGAGATTGGCTACCGGCGCAAGGGCGGCATCAACCGCCTTACGTTGCGCTTCTTGCCGTAAATGATTTCGGATTGCGGATTGAACCACAAGCGATAAAACTAAGTCTGTCTGTTGCGTAGCTCTGAACATCCAGCCCAAAGGCCGGACCCGAAACACCGAATCAAAAATCCGCAATCCGAAATCCGAAATCCGAAATCGGGGAATTAGAGTTATGAAAACGATCGGACGAATCGCCGTTGGCGTTGCAGTCTTATTGGTTCTGGCGCTATCGATAGTTGGCAGCCAGCCCGCCGAAACCGCCAAGGAATTTCTGGTCTATGTCGGGACCTACACAAAAGAGGACAGCAAGGGGATTTATGCCTACCGCTTTGACGTGGCGACGGGCAAGCTGGCATCGCTCGGCCTCGTGGCAGAGACTCCCAATCCTTCTTTTCTCGCACCGCACCCGAAACGGCAGTATCTATACGCGGTGAGCGAGATCAACACATACGAGGACCAGAAGAGCGGCGCGGTCAGTGCCTTTTCTGTCGATGCCAAAACCGGAAAGCTCACATTTATCAACAAGGTTTCGTCCCGGGGTGCGGGGCCTTGCTATGTTGCGATGGATGGGGCAGGGAAGAATGTTTTGGTGGCGAACTACGGCGGCGGGAGTGTCGCGGTGCTCCCGGTGAAGCCCGACGGCCGGCTTGGGGAAGCTTCGGCCTTCGTGCAACACTCGGGCTCCGGCCTAAATCCGCAACGGCAGCAGGGGCCACACGCGCACTCGATCAACGTGTCGCCGGACAATCGTTTTGCCATCGCAGCGGACCTGGGGCTGGACAGTTTGTTTGTGTACCGATTCGACGTGGCAAGAGGATCGCTGTCATCGAATGATCCCGGCTTCGTGAAGGTCAACCCTGGTGCGGGTCCGCGGCACTTTGCCTTTCACCCCCACGGTCGCTTCGCCTATGCGATCAATGAGCTCCAATCCACAGTGACCGCATTCAGTTACGATGCCGAGCGTGGTGTGTTGAAGGAACTGCAGACGATTTCGACGCTGCCAAAGGCCTTTCAGGGAGAGAACTCCACAGCTGAGGTTCGGGTGCATCCCAACGGACGATTCCTCTACGGCTCGAATCGTGGTCACGACAGCATCGCCGTTTTTGCCATCGACCCGCGTGAAGGGACACTCACACCGGTAGAACACGTGGCAACACAGGGTAAGACGCCGCGAAACTTCGGCATCGACCCGACAGGTTCCTATCTTTTCGCCGCCAACCAGGACTCCCACAACATCGTGGTCTTTCGCGTTATGCCGTTGACCGGGCGTCTGAAGCCAACGGGCCAGGTTCTCGATGTCCCTTTCCCGGTTTGCGTGAAATTCGTGCCGGTCCGTTGATTACATTAAGGAATCAAAGGGAATCCAAGGAATTCGAGGAATCCAGAATAAAGACATTCCTTGGATTCCTCGAATTCCTTGGATTCCTTGAATTCCTTCCGAATCTACCACGTGGGGCTTGACGGTTTTTTCAAAACGGCAAGGTGTTCTCTGAACCTGGAACGGACCGCTACGAAGTCGTTGTGATCGAGCCGGAGCTCGTCGGCGATCTGACGAATGGTCTGGTCTTCCGCGCTGGAGACAGACTCGTCCGAGGACGAGACGGCAAACAGACAATGGAGCAGCTCAATCTTTTGCTCTCTTGTGGCGATTCTGTTGAATTCTTTGCTGACCAGGTAATTCTCGGTGGCGCCGAAGAGGATGCTTTGAGTTTTCGCCATCTGGACGATGATCACTGCCTGCTCTTCTGGCAATCCCCCGTGTTCGACTACAAGCTGCTCCATCGCGCGGGTCTCTTCCTCGCTGATGTGGAGGTCGGCACGGGCAACGCGGCTGAGCAGAAAAGCAAACGCGGCGATGTAGCGCGCCCTCTCGGGCTCCATGCGGTCGAGTTTCTCGACAATCTTGCGGACGGTCTCAGTGTCTCCCGCCGAGCCTTTCTTTTTCTCCAGTCCCAAGAACTCCCGGATTGACATCGCCAACCCCTACACAAACCTCGTTCACCACGGAGACACGGAAATTCACGCCTTTCCGGAGCCGGAGCAACCGCGACGCGCACAAACGCGGCAGCAAGCTAAGCAAGCAGCCGCACTCCAAAGGGACATAAGGCCATAGTTTTGCTTGCGGCTGGGCTGCTTTATCGGTGCTCACCTGTGGTTTCGCAGTGAGCTCTACGATGCAAGAAGCTGGCGGACGTCGGAAACCTTGCCGGTAATCGCCGATGCGGCCGCCGTCAGCGGGCTGGCCAAGAATGTACGCCCTCCCTTTCCCTGCCGCCCTTCGAAATTGCGATTGCTCGTGCTGATACAGTACTGCCCGGGCTGCAGCTCGTCGCCGTTCATGGCGATACACATGCTGCATCCGGGTTCTCGCCATTCAGCGCCGGCCTCCAGAAAGATCTTGTGCAGTCCTTCACTCTCTGCCGCGGACTTCACCGCCTGAGAGCCGGGAACGACCAGGACACGCAGTTTGGGATGAACCTTCCGGCCCTTGAGCACGCCGGCTGCCGCCCGCAGATCCGACAACCGAGAGTTTGTACAGCTTCCGATGAATACCACGTCGATGGGCTGTCCCAAAAGGGGCTGGCCGGGGACCAGTCCCATGTAATGGAGCGCCCTGGTCACGGCATTCTTGCGCGAAGGTTCGAGAATGCCGCCGGGATCCGGAACGCGTCCCGTGACCGGCAGGCCCATGCCGGGATTTGTGCCGTAAGTAATCATGGGATCGAGCTTGCCCGCGTCCAGCTCGACGCTGCAATCGTAGGCCGCTCCTTCATCTGTGGGAAGCTCGCGCCACCGTTCCAGGGCGCGGTCCCAGTCCCTCTCTTTAGGAGCAAACGGCCTGCCCGCCAGGTACTGGAATGTTGTGTCGTCCGGAGCCACCATTCCCGCTCTTGCACCTCCTTCTATGGACATGTTGCAGATCGTCATCCGTTCCTCCATGCTGAGCGAGCGGACCGTGCTGCCGGTGTATTCGAAAACGTGTCCGGTAGCTCCGTCCACGCCAATTCTGGCAAGGAGCGCCAGGATGATGTCCTTGGAGGTCACACCGGGTTGCAGCTCTCCCCCCACGCGAACCTCAAAGGTCTTGGGGCGCCGCTGCAACAGGCACTGTGTGGCCAGAACATGTTCGACCTCACTGGTGCCGATGCCAAAGGCCAGCGCCCCCATAGCCCCGTGCGTCGACGTGTGGCTGTCTCCGCAGACGATGGTCATTCCGGGCTGTGTAAGGCCGAGCTCCGGGCCGATCACATGGACGATGCCCTGATACGGGCTGCCGAGTCCGTAGAGCGCGATCCCAAACTCCCGGCAGTTGATCCCGGTTTGTGTCACCAGCCTGGAAACAAGGGGATCTGCAATGGGAGCATTCTGATTCCGCGTGGGCACTATGTGATCCATGGTTGCTACTGTCCGATCCGGACGCCGGACCTTAAGCCCCCGCTCGCGCAGCCCCTGAAAGGCCTGGGGAGACGTCACCTCGTGGATCAGGTGCAAGTCGATATAAAAAACCGATGGGCAGTCCGGTTCAGAGACCACCACGTGGCTGTCCCAGATCTTTTCGAATAAGGTTCGCTTTTTCATTCAGCGCTATCTTTCTTTCTCTGGTTTCGTTGTGCCGCGTGTTATTTTACCGCCTTCCGTTATCGGACAGCAGACAAATCCCCTCCATTTCGAGTTCAGGCGGCAAGCTAAGGCCTCGGGGGAAGAATGGACGCCAGGAAGACTTGCCACGAATTTCACGAATTACACGAATTCTGTCCATGAATTAATCGTAATCCGAAATCCGCGATTGAGCGCCAGCCTGTTTCGTCTAATTCGTGAAATTCGTGGCCAGCTTTTCTCCGTGACTCTGCGGCTCTGTGGCCGACGAAGCTTTTTTGTCACAGTCTCCTATTCGAGGCGGAAGCGGATGCCGCCGTGCACACGGCGGGGCATACCTATGGTTTCGACGGGAGTCTTCCCGACCGCGTACGTTTCGTTAAAAAGATTCTCGCAGCCGAAGAAGAGCTCCGCAAAGCGTGTCAGCGGTTTTCCCAACGCCAGGTCGACCACGTGATAACCGCCCAGCGCAAAGCGGTTCTGGTCGTCGTCAAATTGGGTGCCGGAGAGCCGGAGGAGCGCACTGGCAAAAAACCTCTCTTCCTGCCGGTATTCCATCTGCAAGACCGCCTGATGCCGCGGCACCTGGGGAATGCGCAAGCCCACGAGCTCGGGCATCCGGGGTGCGGTGCGGACCGTGGCATCGGAAAGAAAATAACCGGCGGAAAACGACCACCTGGAATCGGGACGATAAAGAGCGTCCAGTTCCAGGCCGCGGCTTCGAGTGGCCCCGAGGTTTTCCCTCTGCCGTGTGATCAGCGACGGAGTTGTGCTCAGGGTCACATTGGCTACATTGGCGTCGATGGCATACCAGAACAGAGTGCCTCTCAATGTCAGCGGGGCGCGAAGTCCCCAATCGACACCTGCCTCGCCCGAGGTCGCCCGTTCCGGTTCAAGAGCCGGGTTCGCATTCGTAACCACGTTACCCACACGGAAGGAACGGTAGAGCTCGTTCAACGTGGGAGCGCGGAACGAGCGAGACACGGAACCACGGAGCGAGAGGTCCTGCGTGAGATCCAGACGCGCGGCGAGCTTTGGGCTCCAGGCGGAGTCGCTTCGGGCGGGAAAGGGCGTCTGCCTTGACACCCCGGTAGAGAACGTCCGGCTGAAGGCAAAGGCATCGTGGTTCCTCCAACGGTCCCATCGCGCTCCGAGTACGAACTGCAAACGATCCGTGACCTGAAAGGTATCTTGAAGATAGATGCCGCCGCGGTCCTGGCGCCCTTCGGAGCGCAGGCTCCCCGTCAGGGAACCGGCGTTGAACCCAAGTTCATCGCTGGCCCCCCTGACTTCGGCATAGTCTGCGCCGCCCAGCAGCAGATGTTTTTGTCCTATGCGGCGCCGCCACACTCCTTGAACGCCTGTGCTCTGGGCGGGAACACGCTGGCTCCGGGTCAGGGATTCCGACTGCCGGTCAAGCGCTACGGCTGAGAAGAGAGCATCAAATGTTTCCGACAGCGCGAATGTCTGCACGGTCCAGTAGTTGTTCAGGCCATCCACGAAGGAGACTCCAGCGTTGATACTGCGAATTTGCGTGTCGTTGGTCTGAAGAGGCGTACCGTTTCCTCTGTGCTCGGAGAAATCTGAGAGGACGGTATAGACTCTGTTGTCCGCGCCAAAGCGATACTCCCAGAGACCCTCCAGAGCGTGGTGCTTGCTGCGGGCGGCAATATCGACGGGCCCGCGGTCCGACGGGGGAACCTGGACATAGCCTTCGGAGCGGAAGAGCTCGCCGGCCACCGCGAAGCCATGCCTGCCGAGGCGGTGGGAAGCCAGAAAGGACGTGTCTACGTTTTGAAAACTCCCCAGATAGCCTTCCAGGAGCAACGTTCTGGCAACCGGGCTCCGGCGGAACAATTGAACGACCCCGCCCAGGGCGTCCGTGCCGTAAAGCTCGGAGGCCCCTCCGCGCAGTATTTCTATACGGTCCAGTGCAATCCTGGGAATGCGGCTCCAGTACACCCATCCTCCGAAGGGATCATTGATGGGCACGCCGTCGGCCAGAACCAGGCTGCGGCTCGCGCCGCTGGGACCCACGCCGCGCATAGACACTCCCTGGGAAGTGGGGTGCGCCACCAGGCTGCTGGAGCGGCGGAAAAGAGTGAAGCCCGGCACCTGACGAAGGAGATCGTCCACTGTCTGGGCCGCACTCATCTGCTGCTCCTCCCGCGAGAGTACCACGACGCTCTGCGTGGAGCGCGACATGGGCAGCGTGGTGCGCGAAGCAACAACAGTGACCGAATCGGCCAACCGTAAAGGGCGGAGCCTCAGGACCAGATCGTTTTGGCTCGGATCTGAAACATCCATCTGCAACACGGCATAACCCGGGGCAAAGGCGTGAAGTTGCGCCGGGAGCGGCCCTGACAGAATCATCTCGAACTCCCCGTTGGCATCTGCCCGGAAATTCTTGACCGCGTGGTCCGCGTACACTACGGAGACGCGCGCATGGGCAACAGGCTTGCCGGACTCGTTCACAACCCGCCCGTGGATCACAGCGGTCCGGCTATACACCGGAGGGAAACAAACGCCAAGGATTAGCGTAAGATAGACTAGCCTGGTCAGGCGCACTCGGGTATTTTACTCCCGAAACGAAACGTGAACAGGCGGGTTTTCGCAATATCTCCGTTCGGAGTGGATGGAAGTAATTCAGAGGAACTCAGGAAATGCACGGCGCAGCCCACTCGCAACGAGAAAATTGGTGATTCCTTTGCGTCTTCGCGTCTTGGCGGTAAAGGCTGTGCCCAAAGGCACCGCCAAGACGCGAAGACTCGAAGAATAACGAGGCGTTTTCCTACGTGGCTGAAATTGGGCGGATCGGGTTATCATTAACGGCTGAGGAGGCCGAGCCGGCATGCTCGGAGTACGTCATATTGCACTGCGGGTGCGCGACATCGAGCGGTCGCTAGATTTCTATACCCGCGTGATGAAAATGACGGTAGAATGGCGTCCTGATGCCAAGAATGTCTACCTGACGAGCGGGAATGACAATCTGGCGCTCCACGAAATAGATACCCCGTATCAGGCGCCCACTGCAGCGCTGACGCCAGGATTGGACCACTTTGGTTTTATCGTTTCCCAGCCGGAGGAAGTCGACGAGTGGGCTCGTGACCTGGAGTCTCAAGGAATCAAGCTCGTCCAGCAACCCAAGACCCACCGCGATAACGCGCGCTCTATTTATTTTCACGATCCCGACGGGAACCTCATCCAACTGCTGTATCACCCTCCGATAAGCTGAAAACTCTATGTCAAAGCGAAAACTTTCCCCAAAGGTTGCCAAGGCCATCGATGCTGCTCTGGAAGCGATCGTGGATCAATGGTACCTCAGCGTCAGCGACTATTATCTCACCCCGGAGAAGAAGGCGAAGAATCCGGAGCTGGAGAGACCGGAAGAACTGAAGCGTTTTCACGACGAATCAGGCCATCGAATCAAGTTCAACAAGGGGGACCTGGATTTCACGTACGGGCTCGCGCTGGCAGAGGGCCCCGACAGCCACGTCCTTGAAGTCAGCATCAATAACAAAGTTCCTAATTTCAATTACAGCGAGCTCGTGCGGCGGCTCTCTGTACATTACGAGCTTAACCGGAACAAGCCCATCGAAGGCTTTAAGAAACACAAAAAAGTTCTCAACTGCGACGTGTTTTCACTCAGCGAGGAACTCCGCAACAGTATCACCGTGGAGCAGAGAGAAGGAAAGGCTGACATCGTCCGGTTGTCTTTTGTCGTGCGCGACGAGCATCTCGAGGATCTCGTCTCCGACCCGACCAGCTTCATGGAGCTGATTCGCCATTACTGTGTAGCTCCCTTGCGAAGCGTCTACGCCGAAGTCTTCCGGGCCAAGCAGCAGCGAAGGTAAGCTGGATTCCAGGAACAGGAGAGGGACGATACCCGGCTGCAGAGCGCGATTCGCTACATCCGCACTTTAGGTCTGGAGTTCAGGCTTTAGCCTGCGCGGGCCTGGTGCAGCCTGAAGGCTGACTCCAAACCTATTTCAGCGCCCTTTCAAATCTTTCAGGAGCCATTCTTGAATCTGGTTTTCGGTGGCGCGCTCGGGCTGGATGCGCAGCGAGTCTTTCTTTCCCAGGGCCTCGTAAACAGAGGAGATCCAGTCTGCGGGAAAGCCTTTGGCTGAATTATGGATCCAGAGAGGACCACGCAAATTGAGTATGCCCGCGGTCCGAAAATCCCCGGCGCGGCGAATGCCGGGAATGTTCAGCTGCTGGAGAAACGTCTCATCTGAGCTTGTGTCAAACTGGTTCTCGTCGATGCAGAAGGATGCATCATCGTCGGCCAGGGCCCGCGCCAGGAGACACCAGAGCCCGGCCTTTTCATACCCTGCCACCTTGATCGGCAGATTGCCGGCCTTCGCCCTGAGATACGCGAGGCTTGTCAGGACATCCTGCGTCCGATTGGCGTCATCCGTGCGGTTGTATGTGGTGAAGAATTTCTTGACGTCGCCCCGCTGGAAAACGGCGCGCCCCATATTGAAAACATCCGGCAAGAGTACGGAACACGCTTGCTTGAGGAGGGCCTGAACGGTCTTCCCCGGAGCGCCAGAGTCCTCGAAAGCCGCGGCTCCCCGAGGATGTACCAGAAGCACCGCCTGACGCACCTCAGTTTTTCCGCCAGGGAGCCACAGTGTGGCAGGCACGCGGTCCCCTTTGCCGAGGCGACTTAGATAGAATCGAACGACACGATAGCTCGGCTTGTGGACCGGCTGTATGCCAAAAGCGTCAACCTTGGACCCTTGGGGATATTCGGCCATCAGGGAGTATCGAAGCGCGGGATCAAAGGCCTGCCGGTAACGGTCCATTTCCTGCGCGGAGCGAGGTTTTAGCTTTTCGATCGTACTCTGAGCGGCCGCGACGAAGTCCTCGACGATCTGACTTTCTGTTTTCGCATGGGACGGCAACGGGCGGCGATGGAACACCAGCACCTGGGACGGGAATTCCAGGTTTACGTCTTTTTCTGTGAGCCCTGAAGTGCCGGGCGAGCCCAGTAGCCATTTTCCGAACCATCGATAGACATGCTGCCGGCTTTCCTTGTTGTAATTATGAGCGGCTTGCACCCGCACGGCTTCGATCTTGTCCTCGGCGCCGAGCAGACGGTAGATTTTTCGAATGGCCGGGAATTCCACCTCCAGAGTGTTTTTTGTCCAATCTCCTGTCGCCGAAACGAGAATCATAGGCCGGGGCGCCATCAAGGCCCCGATCTCCATATTGTTCGTGTCCACGCGCAGGTTGGGAGCGTTTTCACACACGTCCCCGCCCTGCATATGAGCGGAAATCATGTTCACCGGCGCTGAGACGGCGATCCGATCATCCACGGCCGTCAGAAGAAAGGTCTGGGTGCCGCCGCCGCTGGCTCCCGTGCACCCGAGACGTGCCTTGTCGACCTCGGGCAGGGACTCCAGAAAATCCACGCACCGAATGCTGTTCCAGAGGTGAAGCCCCAGAGAGCCGAATCCCCAGAGCTCTTCGCGTTCTTTGAGATAACGATGGTCTACCTGCTGGCTGTCGTTGTACCCCACCATGTCGTAGCTGAACACGACGTATCCCTGCTTTGCCAGGTTGATACACCGCGCAGGTACGGAACACAACTCGGAATTTTCCAGGCGGCCGTAGGCCCAGTGGCCGTGCGGCGAGAGGACACCGGGAAAGGGACCCGTCTTTCCGATGGGCCGGTAAAGGTTTCCCGTCACGAAGAATCCGGGATAGCTCTCGAAGTAGGCCTTCTCTATCGAATACCCGTCCCGATCCAGCCGGTCAAAGATTTGGGAATTGAGAGGCGTTTTCTGCGGCTGAGGCCACAAACCCGCGGCAACCAGGATCTGCTTCCGCAGAGATTCTTTTCTCTGCAGCCACTCCTCCCGGTCGCGGTAGGAGCCCATCGCGACAGGCATGTCCAAATGGCGGCTGACCGCGGCACGAGTGTCTTCGGGCCGCGTGGTCTTCTCTTGAGGAAATGCTTGAATCCGCGCCGAGAGCCAAAGGCTGCAGGCGATGGTCAGGTGCAGGCACGAACGCATGTGTATCCGGACGAATCGGATTCGTTTCATACTTCTACACAGCGCAACATAGCCGCGGCCAAACAAGTTGCGTCGCGTACTTTTCGCGCCTTGGCGAGTTTAGTGCGGCTCCTTCGAACTGTGGTTCACCACAAAGACACAAAGCCACGAAGAAAGGCTAAACCATTCACAGCCGGCGAATCCCGTCCTTCTGCTCATGCCGGGTCTCTTCGTGCCTCCGCGTCTTCGTGGTGAAAAAGAAAACCTCAACCATTCACAGACGAAGGATTTCTGGAGGGATTTCCGGCCGTCATGGCAGGATCACGAAATGGACTCGGCGATTTTTTGCCCATCCCTCTTCGTCGCGGCGAGAGTCCCATTTAACGGTTTCGCCTTGGGGGCGAACCTCCAGTTTCGACACATCAACGCCGTGAGCCACGAGATATTCCCGCACGGATTCACCTCTGGCGACCGCGAGAAATTGATTGTATATCTGGGACCCGCGTTCATCGCACGTGGCCTCCAGACCCAATCGAAGGGAGGAATACGACGCCAGTTGCTTCACGTTTTGGTCGAGAGTTTTTTGAGCGTCAGGCGTGAGGCGGTAATAGTCGTATTCGAAGAATACATCGTTCAAGCTCCGCGTAAGGGCCTCGCGATCCGCATCGGTCATGGACGGAGGCGACGGAGGCGGTGGCGGAATTGGGGGCGGCGCCGGAGGCTTCACGCTGACGGTAATCGATGCCGAATCTTTGGCCTCGCCGCCACAGCCCCGAGCGACCGCAGTCCAGGTCGTTGTCTGAGGCGGAGTCACCGTGAGGCAGTCTTCGACCCCCACGGCCCCTACTCCTTGATCCATTTCAACTCCTGCCGCGTTGGTGCTGGTCCAGCAAATTTTCACGCTCTGTCCCTCGACAATCTCGTTGCGGTCCGCACTGAGGCGAATGCCGGGGGCGGGGGCGGCGCCGACACATGGAACGGAAAACAGAATCATGTTGTTGCACGGTGAGCTCGCGAACTTGGCCCACGATCCGGGGACAAGCGCAGAAGGCAAAGGAACATTGATGAGACCGACCTCGTCTCGATCGTTGACGATAAGGTCGGCCTTTCCATCCCCGTCAAAGTCTCCTACAAGCGGCGTGGGATTACTGTAGACTGGTACCGTATCCGAGTAGATGACCTGGTCCCCGGCCAGCTCGTCCCGGCCTGGGGCAATGGTTACGCTTTCGGTCAACCGCGGATTACTGCGGAGGTTTTTGGTTCCGTAGTTCCAGATTATCCTGCCGTCCGACCCGCCCAAACAATAGACATAACTGTTGAGACCGCGGGTCTCCAGAATCACGTCGAGCTTTGAGTCGCCGTCGACGTCCACCAGGACAGGCTGGCCGCTCAGGGTTTCGCGTGTGATCCGCTTGCCGCGTTTGACCTCGGAAGACTCCTGAAGAGGAACCTTGAACTTCTTGGTCCAGATCGTCTTGCCATCCGACAGGCTGACGGCTATGACTTCCGAATGGGATGTGGAGAAAGCTGCGTCCAACGCGCCGGAACTCCGGAGATCCCCGACAGCAAAATCCCCTACGATTCCGCCCGTCATGGCCCGGCTCCAGATCATCTGGCCGTCCTGAGCATTGACGAGGTGCACCTCCCCTTTCTCAGAGCCGACCAAGACTCTCCATGGCATTGCGTTGCTCTGGGGATCTTTGAATAGAATGGGGGAGGTCGAGATCGGTGAAGAGGAGGAAGGTGAAGAGGAAACAGAGTAGCTCCAAAGAGGATTGCCGTTTGTCGCGTCATAACACCGAAGCGAACCGGACCGATCCCCCGCAATCACCACGGCCTTGTCTCCCACCAGGCCCATTGCCGGGACCCCAAAGAACGGTGACTGGCCGGTAACCTTCCAGAGCTGCTTTCCTGAGCTGCTGAGGACAT
>QHZE01000227.1 GCA_003225335.1 Acidobacteriota bacterium | reverse complement strand
CCGCTTTTGCGAACCTGCCGGTTAGGGCTTCCGTCACTTCCGCGACGATCGTCACACCGTTGCCGAAGCCGGTATACGTGCCGCTGTCACTGGCCGACGCACTCGCGTCGTAGAAATAGTAGGATCCCCAGGAGTTGTTCCAGTAAGCGCTGTAGCTGGAGGAAAAGTAAACGGCTCTGCCGGCAAAGCGCTGATAGTTGATGCTGCTATACGCGTCATATCCGTCGCTCCCGCTGCAGAAGCTGAACGAGATGTTAGTGGTCGGATCATACCTCCAGGCGCACGCATGGCTGTAATCCCCGTATTGCGCGGTCCAGTCTGCCTCGAGGCTGTCGAGGATGAGCGTACCCGTGGTGACGCCGTCGCTGGTCTCCACGTAGGAGGCGTTGATCGGAAAGGTCAGAGCTTCGCGGCTGGATGCTTCGAAGTACGTCGATTGCCCATCCTCGCTGAAGTCCCTTGCCACACCCCAGTCGTTCGTCTCGGAATAGGTGCCGTAGGTGGATCCGTAAAAGGAGTCGTACCGATCGGTGTAGCGAGAGGTGTAGTCGCTGGCGTTGGCCCAGTAGCTGAGCTTGACCTGCTCGGAGGTCACGCCGATGGTAGCGAAAGCGCTGTTGTTGTTTGGGTTGTAATCTCCCGGCTTGACGTTGGCGACTCTGACTTCGACCCGTTTGGTTCCGGCCGTGTCGAACGTTGCCGTAAAGGCGCAGGACACGGAGTCGTCGGCATCGACCCAGATGCCACTGCTCCGGTCCCACTCGGCGCCGTCCACGTACAGGACGCAGTCGGCCCGTGCGCCCATATCCCTGTTGGTCTCGCGGACTACGGCTTCCAGGTTGACGGGGGTGTTCACATGAGCTGCGTCCGGGGCCCTGAGGCTCTCGGCCACCAGGTCCGGCAGCAGCTTGACCTTTTCGTTAATGGTGACGACATCGGTGCGGGTGGGATCGATTCCCCGCACGCTGGCCTGCACCTGGAGCGGCTGCCCAAGGAACAGACCGCCAAGGTTCCGGGTGAAGTAACCTCCCACTTCGAGGTTGTTGTAGTTAGCGTAAACCGTCGTCCCGTTTTTGCGGAGCAGCTTGAGCTGGACCTTGGAAATCTTGCCGGGCGCCGCTGCCGGATTATCGAGGTCCCCCGTCGTCAGCTCGAGAAACGTGTTGCCGTCCTTGCCGAGAAGCGCGCGACCGGTAAGCGAGGCAACCCCCGAACGGCCAGTGGCGTTCTTTAATCCGTTGTCCTGGTACTTCTGTGAATTCGGCTTGAGGGTCGGACGATAGGGCCCCGTCTGGGCAGTTGCGAAGCACGCCAGCAACAGCGCTACAGACGCGCTTCCGGCCGCCCTCAAGTAGTGTGATCTGTAAAATGACATCTTCATTCTCCTTTGCGATGCGCGTCTATAAATGCGCGTATCCTTTAAGTGCCACTATCATATGGACCCTTGGGGGGAAGCACAATGGCCCGAAGGTTCCCCGGCTCTAAGGTTCCATGCTCTGGCTGAGAGCGCAGGTATGGAGTAAGCCTTCAGGCTGCACGGTGCCCGCCTTGCGCTGCGTCTGCACACTTAATTCGCTGCCAGCGCGACGAGCAACACGCCGACTTCGGACAACTCCGTACCGGCCCCGAGCGCATCGCCGGTAACACCTCCGATTGTGCTCCGGCAAAGCCGGGCCATCAGCAAACTGACGGAGACGGAGACGACCCATGAGGCGAGGCTTGGCCATCCCGCTAAAATAATTGTCAATGGCAGGGCAGTGACTGTTGCCACGAAAAGCTCCGTCCGGCCCACAAAATCGCAGACTGCACCACCGGAAGGCATCCCCTCCTGCTCTGAGCGGCGCGCGTACGGCAACAGGTTGCTCAGGAAAACGCCGGACCAACGGCCGAGCACCGGCGCGACGACCAGGTAAGGATCCGCGCGATGCCGGTCGATGAGAGCGGCAATCGATGCGATCTTCAACACACCCAGCAGAATGAGCGACATCGCTCCGTAGGCCCCGATCGCATGGTCTCGCATTATGCGCAGCACATCCTCTCGATTGCGCCCTCCTCCGAAGCCATCCGCCATGTCGGCCAACCCGTCGAGGTGCAGCGCTCCTGTCAGCAAAGCTTCCGCAACGAGGACGAGCACGGCGACGACCAGAGCCGGAAACACCGGCGAGAACACCCGCAGCACAATCACGTACATGCAGCCGATCAGCGCTCCCACCAACGGAAACCAGCGCGCGGATTGGCCAATGTCTTTGGCGGAAACCGAAAGGCCGGACGTGACCGGGACGCGCGTGAGAAACGATACTGCCGCGAGCATCTGTCTGATCGCAGCGCCCCATAGCCGCAACGAAGAGTATGAACGAAACCACCGATGAACACAGATGAACACGGATCGAACCAGCCACAACCGAAAAACAGGAGCCCACGAACTCATTTGTGCCAAGTTTGGAGTTCAGCCTTCAGGCTGCACCCAAGCAGGCTAAAGCCTGAACTCCGAACCTCACCGCAGAGACGCAGAGAGCGCAGAGAAAGAAAATGACAAATGGCAGTTCGTTCTCCTGACTTCTGACTTCTATTTGTCATTGTTCATTTGACCGAAAATCGTTGGGGACGGATCTGTGTTCATTTGGCTCTGGAAACCCCGGCGGACTCGAATGTTGCCATGTGCCGGAACGCTTCAGCGGCGGCCCGGATGATCGGAATCGCAAGGGCCCCGCCAGTCCCTTCGCCAAGCCGCATCCCGAGGTCCAGCAATGGCCGATGGCCGATGCAATCGAGAAGAGGGCCTTGTCCCGGCTCCGTCGAACAGTGGGCCGCGATCAGATAATCCCGGACGGAATCGTTGAGGCGAACCGCCACCGCAGCAGCGGCTGTTGCAATAAAGCCATCGACCACGACCGCGCAGCGGTTGGCAGCGCCCCCGAGGCATACTCCTGACATTGCGGCGATCTCAAACCCTCCGACCGTAGCCAGGATATCGATTGGATCTTTGATGTTGGGCTGGTGAAGGGAGAGCGCGCGTTCGACGGAGAAAATCTTACGCTGCATGCAGCATTCGTCGGCGCCGGTTCCGTGTCCGACCACTCGCGCGGGTTGAAGCCCGGTGAGCATCGCCGTCATAGCGCTGGCGGCCGTGGTGTTGCCAATGCCCATTTCCCCGATGCCGAGCAGTTGGCAGCCATCTGTCGCGGCGCCGTTTGCCATCTCGATCCCGACGCACGCGGCGGCAATTGCATGATCGCGCGACATCGCGGGTTCCTTGCAGAAGTTCTTTGTGCCGCGCGCTATCCGGCGGCGGATGAGGCCTTCGGAATCGCGTATGTCGCATGCCACCCCTGCATCCACGATCCGCAACTCCGTGCCGCCGGCGCGCGCCAATGCATTGATGGCGGCGCCGCCCCTGAGAATGTTTGAAACCATCTGCCCGGTGACCGCCTGTGGATACGGGTTCACGCCTTCGGCGCACACGCCATGGTCCGCGGCAAACAGTATGATTCTGGGGCGTTCGGCGGATATGGAGAGCGTCTGCTGAATCGCCGCGAGCCGGTTTGCGATCTCTTCGAGACGTCCGAGGCTCCCGGGCGGCTTGGTGAGGCGCCCCTGCCGTTCTTCGGCGCGCTCGATCCACCGGGGATCAACAGGCTGGATACCGTCAAGTGTGGCTTGAAACAATTCCAGGTTATCCATCATGCTTCATCGGGAGACTGTGAAAAATTGTATTTCAAACCGATGACATCCAAATCGCAGTGATCGTTTTCGTGAAATTCGGGGAAATCGTGGCGCCTTTACTGGCCGCGAATTCCACGAATTAACACGAATTAAATTCTCCACAGCTTCTGAGAGAGTTAATGGCCAGCAGTTTGGACGCACTCGGGCTGAGGTGCAATCATGGCGGCGCGACCGGGATGGAAGTGCGGAGCCAGCTCTCGATCAATTCCATGTCGAGCGAGCTCCGCACGTGACCGGCAAGGCGATCGATCCGCCGCTCCCTCTCTGTGGTGACAAATGCCGTTTGCCCGGGCGCTGCCAGGCCGCAGCCCTCCCTCGCCACTCTCAGAAACGCATGGCGAAAGCGGTCATTATCGAAGAGACCATGCACATAGGTGCCGAACACGAAACCGTCGGAGCTGATAACGCCATCGCGCAGGGAGGCGCTTTCGCCCAACCGTGTGATCTCCGACAACGGATGGGCGCGGTCCTGATAGATGGTTTCGCCAAGATGAATCTCGTACCCCTGGAACGATCGTTCGGTCATCAGCCCTCCGAAGATTCCGGGCATCTGTAATACGCCGCTGACCTGGCGGGTGACCTTCGACGTGTGGAGCGCCGTTGCGATCGGAAGCAGTCCGAGCCCAAGAGCGGAGCGGGGTTCGCCATTATTTTCGGCGCCGGCCTGGTCCTCAATAACCCGTCCCAGCATCTGCATTCCCCCGCAGATGCCGATGATGCCGGCGCGCCTCCCGCGCAGCTCGGCGATAGCCCTATCGAAACCCCTGTTTCGGAGCCAGTCGAGATCGTCGAGGGTCTGCTTGCTGCCGGGAAGGATCACGAGATCGGCAGAAGCCGCATCCTCCGCCCGCTCCACAAAGGCCAATGCCACGGAAGGCTCCATCGCCAGCGCGTCGAAGTCCGTAAAGTTAGCCAGGTGCGGGAATGCCACAACGCCGATGCGCAGGGGGCGATCGGGACCATCCTGAGTCGCGAGACCCCGCCATGTCCGCGCCACGGTGCGCCGGTCTTCAAGCGCGACGCCGTCCTCCTCATCCAGGCCGGGATCATGCAGAAAGGGAACAACTCCGGCGCAGCGAAGCGAAATGCGATCTTCGATCATGGCGATGCCCGGGCGAAGCAGGCTCGGATCGCCTCGGAATTTATTCACCACAAACCCGCGAACGAGAGATCGCTCGGAAGGCTCGAGCAGTTCCATTGTTCCCAACAGAGAAGCGAACACGCCGCCGCGATCGATGTCGCCTACCAGCAGGCACGCAGCGTTCGCCGCCTGAGCCATCCGCATGTTTACGATATCGTGCTCTTTGAGGTTGATCTCGGCCGGAGAGCCCGCGCCTTCGATCAAAATCGTGTCATACTCTCCGGCCAGCTTCCGGTAGCTGTCGAGAACGATGGGGAAGAGCTCTTCCACACGCCGCTGATGGTAATCGGCGGCCGACACCTGTCCCCAAACGCGGCCGAGCACTACGATCTGCGCGCCGGTATCGGACGAAGGCTTGATGAGGATTGGATTCATCTCGGCTCTGGCAGAAACACGGCAGGCCTCGGCTTGCAAAGCCTGCGCGCGGCCGATCTCCAGGCCATCTGGGGTGGCGGCAGAGTTCAGCGACATGTTTTGGGCCTTGAAGGGGGCTACCCGTTTGCCCTCGTCGGCCAAAATGCGGCCGATCGCCGCCGTCAACAGCGATTTACCCACGTGCGATGCCGTGCCGAGGATCATCAGCGCCCGCGCGCCCATTCGTGCCATTCCTTTCCCTCTCCGATTCAGACAGCATTTGAAATTTCAAATTTGCAATTTGAGATTTCAAATCGGAGTCCCCGCCGCGTGATTTCGGACGCAGCGCATGGAGTTCAGGCTTCAGCCTGACAGAAGGAGCCTGAAAAAACCGATTCCGGCGTGCGGCCCCCTGAACTCAAGGTCCCGTCAGGCTAACGTGAAAATCCTTCGCAAGCTGGAAAGGATTCTCTGTCAAATGACAAATGGCAAATGGCAAATAAGCAATGACAAATAGAAGTCAGAAATCCGGCCTACGGACTGCGATTTGTCATTTTTCATTGGTCATTGGTCATATTGCCAAAGCTCTCTCTGCACTCTCGGCGGATCT
>QHZE01000437.1:55965-68557 GCA_003225335.1 Acidobacteriota bacterium | reverse complement strand
GTCCCTCTCCTTTACCCCTGGCTTCAATCAGCGCCGCGGTGGGGCTCGCGACGGTGTGGCTTCTCGGTGCGATTCCAATCTCGCGGGAGCGCGGCGAGAAGGAAAGCAGGCTGCCGGCTAACCGCGTCTGGGCCGGCGCGCTTCCCCGGGGCAGCGTCGCCAAGTGGCGGACAGACGTCCTCGATCCCGCTGCGCTCTATACCTTCTCGGCTTCTCTGGACACGGCCTCGCTGCGTCCGGACGACCGTTGTGAAATCCGGCTCGAGGGTCCCGGAAGCTTGCGCCTGGGGAAGGCGCTCCATGCGGGCGACCCCAGCTACTTCATAACCTTTCGACCGCGGGCGCCAGGCGCCGTCGTCGCGCAATGGGAGCCCTCACGCGCACACCCTGAAGGGCCCCCTGTCCCGCTCCGGCTCGAGTTGCGCCGGGTCGAATCGTCCGGCGCGGAACAGGTTGCCTTCGAGGCGGAGCCCAACGACTCCTGGCAGGAAGCAAACCCTCTAGTGCTGGGTCGGACGGTTTACGGCGGCGGCGACGACATCGAATACCTGGACAACGAGCAGGAATACAAGATCGGCTGGGACTGGTTCCGCATCGATTTCGATGAGACGGAGCCGAAGCTCGTCTATTTCGAGCTGGACCTGCCGGATCGCGACATCCCGCTCCAGCTCCTTTTCTACCGCCACAACCCTGCAACCGGTTCCATCGAGCCCTATGCCCGGGGCCGGGATCCCATGGAAGTCCTGCATGACGGCCAGAAGGTGCGTTATTCGAAGTTCATCACGCGCGTGCTGTCAAAGGGCCGCTATTATCTGGCCGTGCTCGCGAACCACCCTTTCTATCTGCTGCGCACGACACTTTATCCCGTGCCGCCTTACACAAATCCCCAACAGGCAGTGGAAACGGCGATGCACTATGCTCTCGGGATCGGCGATGCGTGGTTTGCGCAGGTGCCGCGCCTCGGTTCCCGGCACCGGCGCTCCGTCATGTTGCATGATGAAGCGCAGCGCTGCACCGCCTGCCATCCCACTGTCTTCACGCTGGAGAGCAACCTGACCGCGTTCAAGCAAGGATATCCGATACGCGCCAAAAGCCAGTTTCACTACTTGATGCAACGGGTCTACAACGCCCCGACGCCGCTCTATGGCAACCCGGGGGTCAACTGGGTCCGATTCGTCGGCATCGAGCTGCAGTTTTTTGGCAAACAGGGCGGCCTCGTTTCCGACTATGAAAACTGGGTGACAGGCCGGCCCACGCCCTTCCTGGGCCGCTTTACGGGCTTCCTGCAGGCCGCATGGGACCACCGCGACACCCTTCCCGACGACGAAAACAATGGCGTCTCGCCTATCGACAGCAAGTTCGGATTTGCCTGGCGCGACTGGCGCGTGCTGTCCGAAATGGCACGGCGCACCGGAGACCGGTCGCTGCAGACCTCGGCCGATCATATCGCAGGCATTCTCTCCAGCCCCGATTCGTCGAGGCGGATCGAGGGGACTCAGGACCGCCTGCATCGCCTGCACGCGTTGGCGTTGATCGACCGCCGGCGGAACGCGGACGAGATCGCGGAGGGTGTCCGGTACTTCCTCGCCCGGCAGAACCCGGATGGAGGCTGGCCCGGCAACGACGAAAAACCCAGCGGCGGCAGCAGGCTGACCCAATCCAGCGAGAGCGTCGAGTATCTCACCGGCCAGACTATCCACACTCTCCTGGCTGCCGGCGTGACGCAAGGGCAGCGGGCCCGCCTCGAGCTGGGCGCGCGCTGGCTCCTGTCGCGGCAGCAGGAGTTCGGCGGATGGTTTCAGACGGAGACTATCGAGAATTTTGTCACGCCGATGCGCGAGACGCGCTACGCCGTCATGGCCCTTGCGACGCTGTACCCTCGCGGCCCTCAGCAGACGCGAGGTCTCGGCAACCGTGACGCCGCGCCCGCGCGCCTGCCGCGCACCAAGTCCATCGCCGGCCTCCTGGACGACCTGGACAATCTCTGGGAGGCGCCGGAGAAACAACCCTCGGAGCTCGTAGCGCGCATCGCTCCGCTGCTCGATCACGAGAACAGCTTCGTCCGCGCGTTGGCTGCCCAATGCCTCGGACGAATCGGCAATGAGGCTTGCGTTCCAAAGCTGATCGCCCGTTTCCAGGACCCCGAGAAAATGGTCTGGCAGAGCGCCGCCTGGGCGCTGCGGCAGCTGGGGAACCGCGGCATCGGCGTCGAGGCCGTCCGCGCTGCGCTGAGCTCCCCGAGCTCCACGACGCGGCGGGGTGCTGCGCGGATTTTCGCCTACCAGTTTTACGGCATGGACGAGCGACGGGATTTGCTGGAGGCTTTCTTCCCTTTGTTGTCGGATCCCGATGTGCTCACGCGGCACCAGGCGGTGGATACCCTGGCGCAGTGGTGGTATCGCAGCCCGGACCGGGAGATCCGGCGGCGGATCTTCCAGAGCTTCATCGACCGGCTCGCGGATCCCGGAGAACATCCGCTCCAGCGCTTCTATCTCTCCCAGGGCCTGTACAATCTGCTCGATGAAAACCTGGGCAGCCCCGGAACCGGATACGGCAGATGGATTGATTATTTGAAGCCGGAACAACAGACGGCATTGCGCGCCGAGAGACGCCGGCAGGAACGGGAGATTCTGCTCAAGCCGATTCTGGCGGCCTTGAAGGACGGCCCTCCCCTTCAGCGTATCGGCGTCTTGCTGGGATTTGACGGGACGCCTTTCTGGCGCGGTTATACGACGGCGGCCTTTGGCCCGGGAAATGACCGCGCCTTCGATTTCGAGAGCGGGAAGGAGATCGAGGGCCTCGGAGAGGCTTTCCGGGCCGTGCTCTCGCGAAGGGATTCCCCGGAGGAGCTTCGCTATGGTCTCCTTTTAGGGGCTTTCTTCGATGTGTTCAAAGGCAAAGAGGCTCAGCAGTTGGTTCCTCTTTACCTCGATGCGTTGACGCATTCCGAGGCAAAGGTACGCGACGCGGCTGCGCAGGTAGCGGATAAAGTCTCGCTCGCGGGAATCGAAGCTTCGGAGCTTGCCCGAAGACTTCGTGCCCATCCGACAGCCGAGATACAGGCCGCGGCCATAAAGATGCTGCGCCAGAATTCTTCTCTGCTTGAGGACAGGGAACTGGCTGACTTTGTTCGCCGCCGGGCAAACGATCCGAACAGCGATTCGTCCGCTCTCCCGCTCCTGGCAAGCGCGGCCTTTGGTGATGCGGAAGCGCTGAGCGCCCTCACAAAGACCTGGCCGCGCTCATTGCCGGGCGAGAACGAGCAGTCGGAAGCCTACCGGGAGCTCGAACGGAGAAATTCTCTTTTGAGCAGGCAGGCGCTGGAGCAAAGCCGCCGCAGTCAAACCGCGCCGCCGCCCCCGGCGCTGTTGGACTGTCTGACGCTTCTCGAAAAACGCCCCGGGCTGCTCGAGAAACCGGAGGTTGTGCGCAGACTTGTCACCGCTGCGTCATCCGATAATGGAAGGGTTCGCCAGATCATTGTCGAGCTGTTTACACGACAGCCGGCGCTGCGCAACAACCCGGCGATAATCCCCGCAGCTCGGGCCTCTCTCATCGACAGCCGTCCCGAGCTGCGTCGTGCCGCACTGGAACTGGCCAGGGTGAATGAAGAAATAGGTCACTTCCCCGAATTCTTCGATCTCCTCTTACAATTGCTCGTCGATTCCGATGCAAAGGTGCGCAAGGCCGCGCTCGATCTGGTGCAGCAAAGGAACCTGATCGCGCGCGATTCCCGATTGGCGGGACGAGTCAAGGCGTTGGAAGAGGGCGAACCCGACGAGACCATGCGGAAGAGAGCCGGCGAGGCGTTGCGGCAGGCCGGTTTGGACCCCGCACTGGTCCGCGGGACGGCCAACCTTGCAAAACCGATCGTGCCCGATTTCGAGATCTTCAAGCGCATCGTCAATTCGTATTTTTACCAGGAATCTGCCCGGGATGGACGGGCCTGCGCGCATTGTCATGCCACGCACCGCATCTTCCGCCTGACGGAACCCCCGGCCGCCGGAGGCCGGCTTTCCGAACAGCAGTTGGAGAACAACTA
This sequence comes from Acidobacteriota bacterium, assembly GCA_003225335.1. Taxonomy (GTDB): domain Bacteria; phylum Acidobacteriota; class UBA6911; order UBA6911; family UBA6911; genus Gp18-AA60. Next base: position 64,515 of record QHZE01000437.1, on the reverse strand, counting down.
CCACTCGATCTTGAAGGTAGTGGATGTATATGAGCCCGAAAGGAGTCTCGTCCTTCGGAAGCCGCTCAGCCCAAGCGGGCAGGGGGAACAGGACGCCGCTTCGCCGACCGGCCTGACGCACGTCGGTGGAACTCGCTGGAACGGCACCGAGGACCCGGCGTACCAGGCGATCGTCCGCTGGCTCCGCTCCTCCCCGCCTTAGGGCTCGCGCAGAAATAACTTCGCATTTTGCTCCAGGCCCGCTGGCGAGGCGCGAGCGACGAGCTATACCCGGGGCGGTATGTGAGGAGCGAGCAACAAAGCCAGCGGGCCTGCGGGCCGCAGCCCGCAGGGGCGCGGCGGCGGGCAGGCATCTGCTTTGTTGCCGCTCCTCGACGATGTCCGACATCGCCTTCGTCGCGGCGCCTCGCATCTGCCCGCCCGGCGCTCGCGCCAAAATGTGAATTTATTTCTGCGCGAGCCCTTAGCCGCCAGTTTCATCATGGAGTTTCCATGATCCTGCGGCTCGTCCACGCGAATGAAAATGGCCGTAGGGGTGCCCGCCGAATTACCAATGTGATAGCCAGGACTGGCAGACCATTGGACGCGTTTGGCGGTGACGCGCAACGATCTCATCTGCTAACCTTGAAGAAGGTTTTGGGCGCCACACAGTCCGGCGCAAGTCATAGTCAAGCACGGAGAAACAGATATGGGTGATAAGGGAAGTAAAGATAAAGGCAAAAGGGAACAAAAGAAAAAGGCGCAGCATAGTCCAGCGGAAAAACGAAAATTGAAAAGCCCGTATGGACTGGGGATCTAAGCTGACCTGGGTCATGGCCGAGACGGCCATGCCACGAAGATCTGTCTTGCCTGTGAATGACTGGGCGGTGTATGAGGAGCTAACCGTCCACCCCCCATAAATAAAAAATACTCAGTGTTGTCCGGTGACCTTACAAGGGCTTGTCTGATTGCTGCCGCCGCGCTGGCGATTTTCGACGCGGGGCGCGCGGATGCCGCGCCGGCGGCCAGGGCGCGGGTCAAGGTCGTTTCGATGGACGGAAAGCCGGCACAGATCGACGAGGCGTTCCTGTTCGGGTCGAAGGACGGCACGCATCCGGTTCGGTTCAAGGGATCCGATTGGAGCGAGTGGCTGCCGCTGCCCTTTGCCGTTGGCGGCGCGCCTGTTACAGTTTGTTCCATCCGGTCCCAGAGGTTGCCGGCGAAGGTTTTTCCGTCCATGAAACTCAAGGTCGAGTGCGCGATCGAAGGAAGCCGGGAGACGAGTAAGTCCGAGGCCGAGCTCTACGGACCTCAACTCGGCTTCATCCTGTGGAAAGATTCTCCTGCCACTGGCGGAGGGATCGCTCACGTGGACACGTTTGCCGGCCACGACAGGCGCGTATATGGGCCGGCGATGAAAGAGGCCCGGATCCCCGCGGAACAAAGGCCTAAGAAGATCGTTGTCGGCGAGCGGTTCATCGGCGGCGACCAGGACCTCGTCGGCTGGCGCGAAGGAATCGGGCGGTTGGCGGGGATGGGATTCAACGCGATCCACAACGTCCCGCCGCCGCTGGCCGGCGCAGCGCAGCGGCTCGGGTTCACGCGCGTGTGGGGCGCGGTCTACAACCCGCCGGGTTACGCGTTCAACTTCGCCTCCGACCGGCACGAGCAGTTCGTCAAGTTCGTCGAGGAACAGATCGCCCCCACGCTGGCGGCGGGGTGGACGAAGGAGCAGATCGCCTTCTGGTTCACCAGCGACGAGCCGGGATGGTACTACCCGGCGACTTACCGGCAATTCAACAACGACACCGCTGCTCTCGCGGCGTTCCACGCTTATCTCAGGGATCGCGGGCTGACCCCGCCGGACCTTGGCAACGCGTCGTGGGACGAGATCAAACTGATCGGCCGGAAGCAGTACACCGGCCTGCCGTCGCGTCGGCTGTTCTACTGGTCCAACCGCTTCGTGCCGTGGGCGTCGTCGCGGTTCTTCGCGGAGGTTGCCGAGGCGTACGAGCAGGCGATCCGTCCGGGCGTGCCGGTCATTGTGAACTTCAACAACTTCTTCGGCGCGTTTTACCAGCCCGGGCCGGTCGGGAACAACCGGGACAAAAACGATCCCAACGCCGCCATGGGCCAGCACGACTGGCTCGAGTTCGGCCGCGAGCGCGGCACGACGTGCATCGCGACCGAGGACTGGTTCGGCGACGCCGACGCCGGCCACTGGTCGTTCTATGCCGCACGGCTGCGCTCGGCGGCAGAGCTGGGAGGCGTTGGCTTCGGGGCGCTGGTCATTCCTCGTGTCTCGGGGCAAACGCCGATGGGCATGCCGCAGAAGGTCCTGAGCCTCGTCGGCAACGGCGCCAAGACGATCAAGTTTTTCACCTTCGGCCCTGAATACAATTTTCCCGGCAACTGCTATTCGGAGAACCCCGCCGTCTTCAAGCCGTTGTCTACCGCGATGCGAATGGTCGCGCGCGCGGAGGACTTGCTCTATCCCGGCAAACCGCGGCGGCCGCAGGTGGCGATCCTCACCCCGCAGAGCGCACAGCTCTGGGACCTTGAGGACCAGCAAATCGCGCAGGGCCTGCCCGACGCGACAAACTCGCGCGTGTTCTTTGGCCGCATGCACTATCTGTCGGAGGTGTTCACGCTGCACGTCGCCCTGCTGCACTCCGGCGTTCCGGTGCGCTTTGTCGACGAGGAGGCGCTGAGCAGTCCGGATTCCCTCAAGGATTGCCGCGTTCTCTACATCAGCGCACCGGACCTGCCGGCCGAATGCGTCGAGGGCGTCCTGCGTTGGGTTTCGGACGGCGGTACACTGGTGACCGTGGCGGGGACGGGGCTATTCGATCGTTACCACCAGCCTGCGCAGATGCTCGCCCAGGCCAGCGGCATCGCGGTCAAAGCGCCGCTGCGCCCGCTCGTCGATGAGGACCATGCCGGTGCTGTTGCCGCCATAACGGACGCCGGCGACCTTACGGCCATGGGCCCGTTGGAGGAACTGACGCTTGCGGACGCCAGGCCGGTGGCTCATTTCAGCCACGGCGCAGCGGCAGTAACCGAGAAAGCGCTCGGCCAGGGCCGCATCATCCACTTCGCGATCTTTCCGGGATTCTCGTACGTGAAGAACGGAAACGACGCGTGGCGCCAGATGATCGTCCGGCCCGTGCACGACGCCGCTGTCGCTTTGCCGGCGACGGTAAACGTGACGAAGGTCGAAGCCCCGGTCCTTTACTCCGAGACCGGCGCAGTCGCGACACTCCTCAACTGGAGCGGCAAAGAGCAGGAGGTCGAACTATCGGTGGCCGTGGACAAGCCTGTGCGGCAGGTGGAGTCGGTCCTGAGAGGCCGGCTCAAATTTCGCGCCGACGCAGGGCGGGTTAAGCTCCGCGTTCACCTGGCGGAAGTTGACGTGATCCTGCTCAGGTATTGAACTTCGAAAGCGAAGAAAGGGAACAAATATGCCGGATCAAAAGGAACGGGCGCAGCAGTTTCTCGAGTTGCATCGCGGGCCACAGATTCTCATCCTGCCGAATGTGTGGGACGCGGCGAGCGCGCGCGTCGTCGAAGCCGAGGGATTCCCCGCGCTGGCCACATCGAGCGCGGGACTGGCCAACGCGCTGGGTTACCGTGATGGAGAGCGAATTCCCTTGGACGATTTACTGTGGATGGTTCGCCGCATCACGCGAGTGGTGCAGGCGCCGGTGAGCGTGGATTTCGAATCCGGCTTCGCAGAGACGCCCGAGCACGCGGCAGCGAACTGCCGGCGGCTGCTCGACGCCGGAGTGGTGGGGATCAACCTGGAAGACGGAACCCGCGACCCCGCCAAACCTCTCACGGATGCGGAGCTGCAGGTGGAAAAGATCCGCGCGATCCGGGCGACGGCCGCGGCTGCGGGTATTTCTTTCGTCATCAACGCGCGCACAGACATTTTTCTCCGCGCGGTTGGCCCCGAAGAAACGCGGTTCGACCGCGCGGTGGAAAGGCTCCTTCAGTACCGGCAGGCCGGCGCTGACTGCCTGTTTATCCCGGGCGTGATGGACCTACCGGCGATCACCCGGTTTGTCGCGGCGCTTCACGCGCCGGTCAACATCCTGGCAACGGCAGGCGCTTCTTCGATTTTGCAATTGAAGCAAGCCGGCGTCGCGCGGGTCAGCTTCGGTTCGGGGCCGATGCGCGCAACGATGGGCCTGCTGCAGCGCATCGCCCGCGAAGCGCGCCAGTCCGGCGAATTTGGCGCCATGCTCGAGCACGCCATCCCCTATCGCGACGCAAACGCGCTCTTCCCTGAAAACTGAACTGGTCTCCGATCGCGCAACCGCAAGCCTGGCGCGCCCCAGCCGCAACGAAAAGTATGGAAGCACAGATGAACACGGATCTGTGTTCATCCGTGTTCATCTGTGGTTGCATTTTTGTGCAGTTTATGCGGATGAGAATCCTCGTTAGTACGGCCTGCCGTGCGAATCGCGGCGCTGAGGACGGTACTCGCTCGCGGGGCGCGGGAGTTGGAATTCCAGACCGCGCTCGCCGTTGAGCTCTTTGGTGAACTCCAGATCGACGTTGGACAACTCTACGGAAGACTTGGCCCCTTCGCGGGTGACATAGTGCAGCGTCGAGTCCTCCAACCAATAGTCCGCAGCAACCAGGATGGTGTGATCCTTCAGTGAGATCAGCCAATAGCGATCCCTTGCGGAAGCCCGGTCGGCCTCCCGTTCATAACCGCGTGAGTCTTCTGCATACGGAACCGCAGGCTCGACTATTGGCGGCACGTAAACCGGCTGGTAGTAGTATGCGTAGCCCGGTGGAAAATAACCGTAGGCCGGATAATAGCCATAACCGAAAGAGAGCCCGAAGCCGAACCTCGGATAACCATAGAAGGACCGATGCCCGGCAAAAACAAATCGGTTACCTGGAAAGAAAGGCCGGTGGAAGAACGGTCCTCGACCTACCGATACGAAAGTTCCGCGGAAACCGCCATGGGTCGCAAAGCCGCCGCGAAATCCAGCGCCCCCGCGAAATCCGCCAAAACCGCCGCGAAACCCCATTCCTCCACCGCGAGAGCCTCGCTGGGCGATACTCCAGGACGGAACAAGCAGCACCAGGAGAATGCTCGTTAGGGTTATGATTGAAGGAACCTTCAAGCGTGACATAAGCGCTCCAATCGTGGTTATGTGATTATATTGTAGACCCGGCCGGAGGACGCGCCAAGTATCAACTCTGCGACGAGATTTCGATTGATTTCTCCTCTTCGTGATTCTTCGCGTCTTCGTGGTGGATTGGGCCCGGCCTTTACCGCGAAGACGCGAAGACGCAAACAAATCGACAAGTTTTTGGTTGCGGCTGTGCTGGTTTCACAGAACCGGCGTCAACGGTGGCGACGCCGCTGCGAACGCTAAATATGCGGCCAGGCGTGGTCACGTTCAAAGAGCTCCTCCCTCAGGGCCTCCTTCCGCTCGTCGTCGACCTTCGGATCGTGTCTTATGGCGTTGTACCGCTCCATCTTTCCGATGATCTCGCCTTTCATTCCCAGGATTGATTTTCTGAACTCCCGGAACTCCGCGGGGGCCACAACCCCGCGGTCTGCGAGGAAGCCGTAATAGGCGATCAGACAGTTGTAGACGTCCTCGATCGTTTCGTGATCCACATCGCCGTACTTGAAAATGAACTTGTGCATGATCGGCTTGAAGTACTTGTCCACCCGGCCCATATCTTCATTCAGGAAGAGCCCGCTCGAATCAATCCCCTCGACGAAATCGAAAAAGGACCTGAGAACCCTGAGAAGACGCGGGAGCCCCGACCGTTGTTTCGCCGCTCCCAGCAAGACGGATTGAGCGAATGCCTCCACGCGACAACCGTTGTAATCTGCGCACAGGCTGTCGACCTGATCCCATTTTTCCTGGTCCGCCCACCGGTCGATCTGCTTTCGATCCAGAGGACGGAGAAGATAGTCGAAGTAGGTGCCGCCTTTTTTGCTGAGGTAGGCGTGGATGCCGAGGTTTCCCTTGATCACCGGGTCGTCCGGCTTGAGCCGCCTCGCCCTCTGCAGCGCGTCGGCCGCCTGCTCCAGTTCTCCCGCCATCAGGTGGTACAGGCCCTTGTTGGACCAGAAGCATTTGTTGACAGGCTCAATGCGCAAGGCTTCCCCTATGTGATGTTGGGCTGACTTCAAATCTCCAAGCCGTGCGGCTGCGTGCGCAAGAGAGTCGTGGCACACTGCACTTAGAGGACGGCGATCTGCCAGGAACTCCAGGAGACTTCTGCTGATGTCGTATCGCCATAATCCTTCCAGGTTCTCAACGACCGCGTCGACTTGCTCATCGAGGTCCTTGGGCGCTGCCAGCTCGACCAGGAGCCGGAAGCCCTTTTCGATCATTCGCTCCGACGCCTTGCCCCCCTTCGTTGAAGCCTGGTAAAGAGCAAACTCCAGAACGGCCGGATAGAACTGTGGACAGCGCCTGACGATACCCTTCAGCTCCCGAATGAACTCTTCCTGTGTCAGTGCGCCCCACGAGCCAGGGATAAGGCGATTAACCTGTATCTGGTCGTAATCCCATTCTGCCTCCCTCCACTCCCGTGATCTATTGGCTTTCACTTTTCTTCTCCCGTGCGTTTCTCGCCTCGGTTTCAATGTCACGGCTCGGGCGCATTCTATCGCCACGAGCCTGGAAAAAGTTCCAGAAAAATGCCTCCCGATCGCGGCCTTATTCCCTTCGACGGGCGGACGTTTCGTCGATAGGGGCCGACCAGGATATTTCCGCAAATTTTACAACTGCGGTCTCTTCAATAGGGTAAACTCCACCTGTACTTGAACTCCGGAACAGCCAGTGGAGTGACGTAAGAGCTACAACGCAGAAGCGCGCGCCACCACGCGCGGGATTCAATCCAAAAAGCGAGACTGGTTTTGCGTCTCCGCGGTGTCACCGGAATATGACCCAACGGCTGATCCTGATTTTCGTCCTCCTGCTCCTCCCGGGCTGCGCGAAGAAGGCGGTTCCTGTAGTTGTCCCTGGGCGTCCCGACTCAGGATCGCGCGCGATTCCGGCCGACGCCGATCGAGTCCTGATCAAACGAGCATCGATACGCCTGAAAGCAGAGGATCCGGAAGCCGTTGGCATTGCCGCAACTAAGATCGCCTCAGACCTCGGAGGTTACACCGAAGAGTCCGAAGTGAGCAAGGACCGCGGCTTACGCCTCACCCTTCGAATCCCGGTCGCGCGTCTCGACCAGGCTCTCGAACAGCTAAGCAGGCTTGGCAAGGTCAAGGACCGCAGCGTTTCCTCGGAAGATGTCACGGAAAGGGCTGTAGACCTCGAGGCGCGGCTAAACAACCTGATCCTCGCGCGAGATCGCCTCAAGAAGCACTTCCAGGAGACGAAAGATCTCAAGGAGGTTCTTGAAATCGAGCGCGAGCTGGCACGTCTCCAAGGGGAGATCGATTCGCTCGAGGGACAACTCAAGCATCTACGGTCAAGGGTAGCTCTCGCCACGGTAACTCTGTATGCCGCGCGGGGCACAGTCCTGGGGCCGTTGGGATACCTGCGGTGGGGCATCTCGAAGCTGTTCGTTATCCGCTGATCTACAGTCGCGTGCAACGGGCTGCATCGAGACCAAGTCGCTCGGTCGATTAACAGCTTTCACCGCGAAGGCGCGAAGGACGCGAAGAAAAACGAAAACGAAATCAGTTTAGCCGCGGCCATTCTGACCCGCACCAACCAAATCTGAAAAGGATTTTTTCTTCGTGTCGTTTATCATCCGCAAGAAGCCGGCCGAACGCCCAGAGGGCAGAGCTCCGAGCCCTCCGGGCGCTCCCAGGACTCGAAATGACAAATGACCGATGACAAATGACAAATAAACAGGATCGGATTGCCCCCGGGATTCGGGAACCGGTCAAAATACCTCGACGGCGGTTGTCTGTGTCTGTCCGCTCAGCACGTCTTTCACCCGGATCACCCACCTGCCGGGAGCGTCGTTGACCGCCAGCGGAAGGAGCTTGTCACAGCGGCCGTTCGGGGCGAGGACGTTCCCCGAGTAGTGCGGCACAACCTTGCCCGAAGGGTCCACGACTTCCACGTGAAAGATGTGGCTGCCGGCCGGAGATTCTTCCTCCAGGCTCAGCCCCAATTGTCCAGTCTCTCCGCGCTTGAGACGCTCCGGAGCGACAACGCGTAATGCCGGCACTGGCAACGGCGAGAGCGCGAGGATCACAGGTTCGTAAGGTTCCAGCCGGACTGTTAACTCCTTCTTCCTGCCCAGGAACTTTGCGGCGCGGGCGTCGCACACGTGCAGCTCCACCGGAAATCCGAGCTTCAGCATGCGGGGTTTTTCGAAGCGCTGGTTTGACTTGAACTCGGGAGGACCGAGCTCGTCAACCCGTAACTGCGGATTGGACAGCAATCCGAGAATGGTCACGCCTCCGTTCCGGAACAAGTGGGTTTCGACACCTACCACCGGCCGGTCCGACTCATCCCGGACCGTGAACTGCGGGCGGACGCCGCTCGCACTCAAAAGCCCGCCCACAAGCCGGTAGAGCTCGCCTTCCTTTTCCGTCAAGCGCAACTGATGGTAATTGAG
>QHZE01000437.1:0-55889 GCA_003225335.1 Acidobacteriota bacterium | reverse complement strand
CGCACAAACTCCCGTATGGCGCCGCCTTCCTCCTCCGAAAGCGAGCTGGAGCGCGGCAGGATCAGGACCCGGTAGCCCCCGCGCAGCAATTCTCCGTGCTCGACCTGGTCGTAGGAAACGAATTTGTACTGCAGACCCTGATCTTCAATGAGGCGGCACCACGACTCTCGCAGGCGCAAAAAATTGCTGTCTTTGTATTCGGAACTGGAAGTGCGCTGGACCCACGCTTCTCCTTTGGGTTTCTGCGCCAGCATCCATTCGGTCCGCATGCTCGGCTGGGAATAATGGATGGCAATGGGGTCGGCCAGCCGCTGGCTGTTGATGAGAAGCGCGCCTATGCCGTTGCGGATTTCGTTGTAATACGGTTCGGCCTCCTGGCCGCGCCGGCCGGCGACTCCCTCTTGGGTGACATACTCGGCTTTGTCGTCCCAAAGAATCAGCCCTCGATTTCCGTGCAGCAGCTCATACCAGACTCGATGCTTTTCCCACGGCCCACTCGCAAAGGAAGTCGTCACTACTGCCATGCCCGGGTTCAGGGAGCGAATGATCTCGATGTTGTTCCCGATGTCGTACGGCTCGATCGCCGTAAGGGCCTGTGTCACGCGCGCGTAGTCGTATCCTCCCCAGCCAGGCGTCTGCGCGCCGCCGATTCCCACGCAGGCGTCCGGATCGACGGAGCGTATCGCATCCGCACCCGTCTTCAGAGCGCGAGCGTAGGAAATATCCATCCATTCCTTGTGGTCCGCCCAAGAGGAGAAATTCTCGTCCGCGCGCTTCATGGCTTCGTTCGTGGTCATGGGGATAACGAAATCCCACCGGCTGAAATCGGTTCCCCACTGGCGATTCAGGGCGCTCAACGTTCCGTAGCGCTCCTTGAGCCAGACGCGCATCCCGGCCAGCGAGTGGTCGGAAAAATCGAAATCCCAGAAAGCGGCCAGATCGGCAATTCCGGTCTCGTCTCCCAGACTGTAAAAGACGGGGCGGTAGGGGGAGTGCGCGCGAGCGGACTCCACCAGCCGGTCGTGAATCTTCTTGAGCCATATGGGATCGGAAAAGCTCGGATGGCGCTTGAAGGCTTCTTTCCCGGCGGGGTCCTTCTTGTAGAGCTCTTTGGCCTTGAGAAATGCCCAGTTCACGGGGCGGTCGGGATACCAGCGGTGATACTCGGAATAAAAATCCGTAGCGATGTTTTCCGCGTACCAGCGCAGATCGTTGTCGAGCAGGAACTCCGGCGGCGCCTTGCTCCTGCCGCTGTACTCGCCTGCATTGATCCCCAGCTTCTTGAGCTGGGCGAACATCTGAGAGCTGTGTTGCTGCCACATGATGATCGCGTAATCCCACCACGAGCGGTCCGGCGGCCGGGCGACGAAAGATACGTGCGCCTCTTCTTCACGCTTGTCCCGGTTCCCTTTCTGATCGACGCCGTCGAAGGAGAACCGAACGAGGAGATCATTCTTCATTGCGGCCGCGCGCCTCAGGTCGAGCAGGAACTCCACGTCGGTTTCATCGAGGAGCTCAACAGGGATTTGCCGGTCTTCCACGACGCGGCCGTGCGCGTCACTCCACCGGATCGAAAGCGATCCTTTTCCTGTAGCGCGGGAATTCGTGCGATAGTACGCCGTGACCGGAGCGTCGCGCTCGAGGGCGCTCGAAGGCAGAACGATTTCTCCGGCCCGGCACAGGGTTAAGCTGAGCACAGCGATCAGACTACAGAGAATAATGTGGCGCATTAGCTCACTCCTTTGCGCAATCCTACACCTTCTTTCACCACGGAGGACACAGCAGCAGCCCAGCCGCAACCAAAAGCTTGGCGATTCTTTGCGTCTTCGCGTCGTCGTGGTAAAGCCTGGACCGAATCCACCACGAAGACGCGAAGGCGCGAAAGAATCACGAAGAGTTAGAAAAAGCACGAATTCAAAGTTCAGTGTTACGAAGGATGGGGTACCGCCGATGGACGGCGACACACGCCGATAGACGATCTGATTCGGGAAGGAGACAACTTTATGGATAGACGGAGATTCATAGGCCAAACGATCGCCGGAGGTATATGGCTGGGCCGCGGCGCCGCGGCGCCTCAGATCCCGCTTCGCGAGATCGCTCAGGACGCCAGCGTCTTTATCGAACGCGAAGAGCCGGCGCAACCCCACAAGGGGAAGGTTCTGGCAGCCATCCAGCCCCATTCGGACGACCTTCCTCTTTTTGCGGGCGGGACCGTCCTGAAATTGATCAAAGAAGGCTACAGCGGCATTCTGATTCGAACCAGCAACGACGAAATGGCGGGCCGCGGCGCCACGATGGGCGAGGTTGTCCTCAACAACGAAAAGGACAACTTTGAGGTTGCACGCCGTCTGGGGTTGAAGAAGATATTCGATCTCCATTACCGCAATCATGAGTTTGACGCAGTCTCTCCCGGCGAACTGCGCCACAGGCTTATCTTTATTTTCCGGCTGATGAAGGTCGACACCGTAATCTGCTACGACCCCTGGGGCCACTACGAGGAAAACCCGGACCACTACGTCAGCGCGCAGTGCGTGGAAGCGGCGTGCTGGATGGCGGGCGGGCGTTGGGACTTGCCCGAGCACTTCGAAGCCGGACTGGAGCCCCACGCCGTGAAGGAAAAGTACTATTTCGCGCGAGGACCGCAGCTCGTCAACCGCGTCGTCGACATAAGCGCGGTGATCGATCAAAAAGTTGAAGTGAATCGGGCCAACGTCGCTCAGGGGCCGGCCGGCGAAGAAGGGGCGCGCCTGCGGGCACAGCTGGCATCGAAAAAACTGAGGCTCCCGATCCTGGGGAATGACGATGAAACCGCCAATCGCCAGTACATAAAGCATATCGTGTTGAAGGAAGATGCGGACCTGGGCAGAAAATACGGGCTCCAGTTTGCCGAACCCTTCCACTACATCGGTCCGAAAGAGCCGATGTTGGACACCTACATCAAAGAAAATGCAGTGCCTGTGTAAGCTGTCGAAGGCAGGGTGCAATTAAAAGCAGGAGACACCAGCGCGGCCTGAGAGACTTTGAAAAATTGTAATGCAAACCGATGATATCCAAATGGCAGTCATCGTTTTCGTGAAATTCGTGGAATTCGTGGTCGCTTTTATTGGCCACGAATTCCACGAATTAACACGAATTGAATTCTCCACAGCTTCTGAGGAACTCACGGCAGCGTGAATTGACTCCCACTTCTTAATTGCACCCTCGAAGGCAGAATGACCGGCAACGTTGCTGCGGTTTCTATAACCTTTTCACATAGCTTCGAATCCGCAGGAGGCTTATGACTAGCGGGAATACGAAAGCACACAGATGGAGTAACCACCGCCCAAAATCATTGCGACCCGATACCGCGCTCGGAAGCGCACTTGCCACCGCCAGATAGATAGCACTTGAAAGAAGAAGGGCCCAGCCACCGTATCTATTTGCGCGATACCAAACACGATCCTCTGTCAGGGTCTTGGAGGCGCGTACCCCATAGGCGCGATTTCGCGGGATCAGGCCGAGAATAAGTGGAATAGCCAGTAACAGAATCAGGATTGCAGGCACAAAAAAGGGTTGCCTAAGCATTTTTCGCTCTTCAGAAAAGAAGCACGACAGCTCACGCAAGCGGAGCCTGCCCATCATAACTCCATTTGAGTAACCACGAGACGCCGAAGATACGGTAGAGTCGGAGTGCGGGCCCTTCGGACCTCGATTCAGTTTCTGCCGCCGGATGTGCGCAGAAGACGGACAAATATGGAGTGCGGCGACTTGTCGCCGCTTTCGTTCTGACGCCCAGGCCATAGCGGCGACAAGTCGCCGCACTCCAAAAGGTGCCTCGAGCGTGGAGAACTTTGACTCCCACTTCTAATTGCACCGCGGACTGGAGGCTCCCTTGACTCTTCACGGGCCATTCAATAGAATCCGCTTTTCCCTAAGTTTCTTCGGAGGTGCCTGGCGTGATCGAAGTCGAGCATTTGACCAAAGCTTACAATGGCCGAAAGGCGGTCGACGACATCTCCTTCCGAGTGGAAAAAGGAGAAATCCTGGGTTTCCTTGGTCCCAACGGAGCGGGGAAGACGACGACGATGCGCATTCTCACCTGTTATATGCCGGCCACAGACGGGACCGCCAGAGTGGCTGGTTTCGACGTCTTTGAAAACAGCCTGGAGGTTCGAAAGCGGATCGGTTACTTGCCCGAAAATCCGCCGCTCTATCCGGAAATGACCGTGCAGTCCTACCTCCATTTTGTCGCGAAGATAAAAGGAACACCTTCTGCGCAGCGAAAGACACAGGTCGAAGATGCAATGGATAGGTGCAGTATCACGGATGTGCGGGACCGGATCATCGGCAAGCTGTCCAAAGGCTACAAGCAACGCGTTGGTCTGGCCCAGTCCCTGCTCAACAATCCCGAAGTGCTTATCCTGGATGAGCCTACTATAGGGCTGGACCCGAAACAGATATTTGAAGTCAGGTCGTTGATCAAGAACCTGGCAGGGACGCATACGGTGATTCTCTCGACCCACATCCTCCCTGAGGTCAGCATGACCTGTAATCGTGTGGTAATTATTAACGACGGGCGGCTGATCGCAATCGACACACCGCAGGGGCTTGCGAACCAGCAGAAGGGCGCCGAGAGAATAGCCCTGCTTATTGAGGGTCCCAGGGAGGCGGTGCGCCAAAAGCTTGCGAGCATCCCCGGAGTCATGAGCGTTCAAGCCGAAGCCGGGAGCGACGCGCAGCCGGCGGGTTTTACCGTGGAATGCAAACTGAACACCGATCTGAGGCGTGACATCGCGAACGCAGTTGTCACACAAGGATGGGGACTCCTGGAATTGCGCGGTGTTTCCATGAGCCTGGAGGATGTCTTCATCAATCTCGTAACCAAAGAAGAAGTTTGAGAAGGGAACTTCGCACACCCCTCGAGCGACGCGCTATGCAAAATGTACTGGCGATATGGCAGCGTGAGATGAAAGCGTATTTTGTCTCGCCCATTGCGTACGTTGTGTTGACGCTCTGGCTCTTGCTGTCAGGACTGTTCTTTTACGCTATTCTCACAAATGTAATCCAGTCCACGATGATGCAGAGCCAATTCGGTCCAGGGTCTCAACCTGTGGACGTGCCCGGGATCGTGACCCGGGGTTTTTTCGGTACCATGAGCGTCGTGCTGCTTTTCATGATTCCGATGTTGACCATGGGCCTGTTTGCCGAGGAAAAGAAGCGGGGCACCATGGAACTGCTGCTCACAACTCCGGTTGGCCATCTTCATGCCATGATGGGGAAGTTCCTGGCCAGTACCACGTTCCTCCTGATCATGTTAGCCGGCACGTGGGTCACAATTTCGGCGCTCTTTAAGTACGGACAGCCGGACTGGAAGCCGATCCTGGGGGCTTACCTGGGTCTTTTGTTGTACGGGGAAGGGTTGCTGGCGGCAGGGCTTTTCATCTCTACCCTCACCGAGAACCAGATAGTTTCAGGGGTGATCACTTTCGGGGTCAGTCTGGTGCTCTGGTTGATCGACTCTTTTTCCTCCGGGGCTTCGGGTGCGGCCAAGGATGTTCTGAGCTATCTTTCGGTCATCGGGCATCTGGATGATTTCATCAAAGGTGTAATAGACACGACTCACGTAATCTTCTACCTGAGCTTTGCTTTCGTGGGTCTCTTCCTGACCTACCGTTCGCTGGAATCCATGCGGTGGAGAAGCTGATGAAACGACTTCTTCAGAAGTTCGACACTCTGGGTCTGCTGCTTCTGGTTGCGGCAGCGATCTACTACTCGGTGACCAACCTGTGGGACAAGTGGTCTTTGGGATTGGCCATTGCAGGGGGCGTGTTCATTCTGGTCGGGTTGGTTGCGAACTATCAACAGATCCTGGCGAGTCTCGGCAAAAGATCGACAAAATACGCGACCAACTACGTGGTCTCTGTTGTGCTGGTCGTGGCCCTGGTTTCAGGGGTGAACTTCATTGGGAAGCGGCATCCCAGGCGCCTGGATCTGACCTCTACGGGCAGATTCACGCTGGCGCCGCAGACGACGCAGATCCTGCAAAAGCTCAACAAGACTCTCGACATCAAAGCGTTTTTCCCCGGCGGGGATTATCCTCCCCTCAAGGAGCTTCTGGTGGAATACCAGACGCGCAGCGGGCATGTCCGCTATGAGTTTATCGACCCTGACCGGCAGCCGGCTCTGGCCAAGCAGTTTGACGTGTCGACATACGGTACTTTTTCGAATCCGTTTACCGGCACACAAATGAAATTCGGAACCGTGGTCCTGGTTGCGGGCGATCGCAGGGAAAAGATAGAAAAGCGATCCGAGGAGGTGCGCGAGGAGGATCTCACGAACGCCATCATAAAAGTGCTGCGGACCGAAATGAAAAAGGTGTACTTCATCGAGGGACACGGTGAGAAGTCTCCGGAAGATACCGAGAGAAAGGGATGTTCCGAAGCAAAGAAGGGCCTGGAGAGCCAGGGCTTCCGCGTGGAAACAACAAACCTGGCCAGTCAGGCCAAGGTCCCGGATGACGCCAAGGTTGCAGTCATGGCCGGGCCCACAACAGCTCCGTTCGAGCAGGAAATGCAGTTCGTGAACGGTTTCCTGAACCGCGGGGGAGGGTTCCTGCTAATGGTCGACCCGGCCCCGGCGCCGGGCCTGGAGGGCTTTCTAAAAAGCTGGGGGGTCCAGGTTGACAACGACGTAGTGCTTGATGTGAGCGGCGCCGGCCGCCTTATGGGAGCAGGGCCTCAGATTCCCCTGGTCCTCCGCTATGAATCTCACAAGATCACCGATCGGTTCAAGGCCATGACGTTCTTCCCGCTCGCCCGATCTGTGGGGCCTTCCAAGGAGACCGTGAGCGGAATCACGGTGGAGTCCCTTTTCAAGAGCAATGCCAACAGCTGGGGAGAGACGGACTTGCGCGGCGCCGAAGCCTCCTTTGATGAAAAAAAGGATCTCAAGGGCCCTCTGTCCTTGGCGGTCGCCGTTACAAAGGAAGTGAAGCCGGCCACGGAAAAGGAGCCGGCGGTCAAGGCGCGGATGGTCGTTGTCGGGGATTCGGATTTTGCCGCGAACGGCTATCTCCAGCAGGGGAACGGCAACCTTTTCCTCAACATGGTCAGCTGGCTGGCTCAGGAGGAGGATCTGATCTCCATCCGGCCCAAGTCTCCGGAAGACCGGAGAGTCTTGCTCTCTCAGAGCCAGCAGAGGATGTTGCTGTATTTGACGGTCATCGTGCTGCCCGGGTCCGTACTGATCGCGGGCATTACCGTTTGGACCCGTCGCAGGAGATGACAGATGCGATTCAAGGGCACACTGGTCCTCCTGTTACTCTGCGCGTCCTTTGGCGGTTTCTTATACTTCTATGAAATCAAGGGAGGGGAAAAGCGGGAGAAAGCCAAACAAGAGGAGAAGCAGCTGTGGAAGGTTGAGAGCAGTGCGATTCAGCAAATCGAGCTGCTGTATCCCGATCAAAGGGTGACCGGAGTGCGTACCGGGGAGAAGCAATGGAAGATAGCTTTTCCACGCGAGCTGGAAGCAGACTCGGAAGAGTTCAACAGACTGGCGAGCTCTGCTGCGGACATCAGCCGGGAAAGCGTTGTCGAGGCCAACGCGGCGGACCTGTCGCAATTCGGGCTCCAGCCTGCCGAGATTAGTCTTCAATTCAAGACCAAAGACGGAAAAGAGTACAAGGTCCGATTCGGCCGGAATAACCCGACGGGAAACTCAACATATGCGGCGCTCGAGGGGAAGAATGAAGTCTTCCTGGTGCCCAGCTATACCACTTCCGGCTTCAAGAAGAAACTCGAAGACCTGCGCAACCATTCCATTTTGAGCTTCGACCAGTTCGACGTCCAGTCGTTGGATCTGCAGAGCGAGAAAGGAAGCGTCCAGCTGGTTAAAGAGAATGACCACTGGTGGATTCAGGGCAAAGAGAAGATGGGCGCGGATTCTTCGGCTGTGAACGGCATTTTGGGATCCCTTTCCAATACACGGCTGAAGGAATTCGTTGACGACGGTCCGGAGAGCTACGGGACCCTTGGTTTCGAGAAGCCCCTCCTTGACGTGAAGCTCACTGTCGGGAAAGACAAGGGGATCAAACATCTCGTGGTGGGGCTGGAAAAAACGAAATTGGTAAAAAAGGGCGAGCAGAAACCGAAGGAAGAAAAAGCGAAAAAAAAGGAAAACAAGCCCGGCAGCACAAGCACTGAGCTCTACATTGCCCGTGATGAATCACGCCGGGAGCTGTTCTTTGTGGAAAAGGAGTTTGTCGACAAACTGCTCAAGTCTCCTTCGGATCTGAGAGACAAGACTCTGGCGAGTTTCCAGCGGTGGGATATAGACGGTGTCGTTCTGAAGAACTCCAAAGGCAGCTTTACGTTCACGAAAGCCACGGACAGCGGAGATTGGGTCCTGGGCGATGCCAAGAAGAAGACGAAATGGGATGGCGTCAGCGGGATCCTGGAGGCGCTGGAAAAGCCGGTGAAGGAGTTCGTGGACAAGCCCGGACCGCCTGCCACCTATGGATTCGATGCGCCGGCCATTCGCGTCGTTCTCAAACAAGGCGCTACCGTGAAGGTTGACTGCGCCTTTGGAAAGGAAACAAAGGACGGTGTCTATGCCCAGGTAAAGGGAGAGTCTTTTGTCAAGGTTGCCGACAAGGAAGTGTTGGGGAAGCTCGGCAAGGGCGAGTCCGATTTCCTCGAAGCTCCTACCCCTCAGGAGAATCCTCCGACCCCGACGACGTCCAAGAAATAGTGTTTGGAGTTCAGCCTTCAGGCTGCAAGCTAAATCTTGATCTCCGAAGCAACCCGAAGCAGAGCTTGATCTTTGTCCCGGATTCGTGTATAAGTTTTTTCGCTAGCGTTGCAAAAAGTGGGCGCGCGTTGCCCACTTTTTTATTTTGGGGGTCCGGAATGGCCCGGCCAGATGGGGTGGATATCGACTCCCTGCGGACCAGGATTACAGCGCTCGCAGAAAAAGTTGCGGCTGCGATGGGGATGGAGGTTATCCTCGTGGAGATCAAGGTTGGCAGCGGTCGTTCCATCGTCAGGACTTTCGTCGACCAACCCGGAGGGATTTCTCTGGGCGACTGTGAACGCTTCAGCAGGCGGTTCTCGGTCGTTTTGGATGTCGAAGACTGGATCCCGTTCAGCTATATTCTGGAAGTTTCATCGCCGGGTCTGGATCGGCCCCTGGTGAAGGAAAAGGATTTTGAGCGCTTCGCCGGGAAGACTGCCCGAGTCCGAACCCGGGTTCCCCTGGAGGGTCAGCGAAACTTCAAAGGCAAGCTCCTGGGGGTTTTCGAGGGCCGCGTCGGCCTCGAGATCGGTGCCGGCAGAAAGATCGAGATCGGAGTGGCGGATATCGAGAAGGCGAACCTCGTATTTGAGAATTGAATAGAGACATTGCCGGCCCTGGGCGCCAGAGAGGTCTTGAGCATATGTCCAATATCATTACTCAAACCATTGAACAGATCAGCAAGGAAAAGAATATCGACCCCAAAGTGATTATCGCCGCGCTCGAAGATGCCATGATCGCTGCGTCCAGGAAGTACTACAAGACCAACGAAGAGATCAGCGCCCGGTTCGACCCTGAAACCGGATTGGTGGAGATCTTTGCGGTAAAGCGCGTTGTGGAGAATGTCGAGAATCCCAGTTTGGAGATCTCCGTTGAGGAGGCCAGGCAAATAGATGAGAGCCTCGCTTTGGACGACACGGTCGAACTGCCGAAACCGACCGACGTGTTGGGCCGCATCGCCGCCCAGACCGCAAAACAGGTCATCTTACAGAAGGTGCGCGAAGCGGAGCGGCAGAACATTTATAACGAGTACTCGCAGAAGATCGGCGAATTGGTCAACGGTATTGTCAAGCGCTTCGAGGGACCTGATATCATTGTGGATATCGGCAAGACGGAGTCCCTGCTCCCTCTTCGGGAGCAGTCCAGGGCGGAAACCTACAAACAGGGGGAGCGCATTCGGGCCGTCATTGTCAAGGTGCTGCCGGTCGCCAAAGGGCCGCAGGTAATCCTTTCTCGCACGGATCCGCAGCTTCTTGTGCGTCTGTTCGAGATGGAGATTCCGGAGATCTACGACGGAACCATCGTTGTCAAGAACGCGGTGCACGAACCCGGCGACCGGGCAAAAGTGGCTGTGGCTTCCACGGACAGGGACGTAGACCCGGTCGGAGCCTGCGTCGGAATGAAGGGGTCTCGCATCAATTCCATCATCCGCGAGCTCAGAGGGGAAAAAATTGACATTGTCCAGTGGTCGGACGACGCGGCTCAATACGCGGCCAATGCGCTCAATCCCGCCAAGATCTCCAAAGTTCTCATTATTGACCCGGCGGAGAGGCGGATGGAGGTCATCGTAGAAGAGAAGCAGCAGTCCCTGGCTATCGGCAAGAAGGGGCAGAACGTGCGGCTGGCATCGAAGCTGATCGGCTGGCAGATCGATGTGAAGAGCGAGGAACAGAAGAAGCAGGAAGTTCTCAGTGTCATGGAATCTCTGACATCCTCGTCGACGTCGCTCGGCGAATTGGAGGGTGTTAGCGAACGCCTGGTCGAGAAGCTGCGGGAGGCCGGCATAGAGAATGTCGAGCGCATCCTGGAGATGGGCGAAGAGAAACTCAAGGAGATCCCGGGAATCGGCGAAAAGACCGCCGCCAAGATCATGGAAGCCGCCCGGGACCTCTTTGAGGAAGTTGAGATAGAAGTTCCGGAAGGCATTGATCTTCCCGCCGCCATCAAGGCGCCTTCCTTCGAGGAAAAATCCCGGGAGACCAAGGAAGCGATCTCCGGCGAACCGCTGCACAAGGATGAGCATCCGCCGGATCAGCCCGCGGGGACGAGTGAAGAAGAAGTGGCTGCCGAGGCATCGGCCGCGGGCGGGGAATCTGACGCAACTGCGCCTGACTCAAAGCAGGAAGACTCGCAGTAGCAGCACACGGGATACAAAAGGCAGGAGGTATTCGCTCAGCCAAAGGGGGTACTCACCACAAAGTTTCCATGAAAAGTTTCCACGATCCTCCGGCTCGCCACTGGCGAATGAAAATGGCCGCAAGGGGTGCCTGCCCAATTGTACAGGCGGCCCTGTGTGGCCGCCCGAGCTGCGGGCGCGCCCACGGATTGCAAGGGAGTTGGAATTTTCGTGAGAGACACGGAGTGCGCGGAGAACCGTATGTGACTCCATGTCCTTCGCGCCTCCGTGGTCTAACAGGACGTTCGAATCCTTACTTGTAAGCTACCGCTTTAACCGAGGGGTTTCGTCCAAAAAAAGCGCGTGTGGTTGCATTCTGGTGTCGGGATGCATTAGAATCTCCCGTTATTCCCGGCGATAGACATCACGTGTTAAGGAGAGGGTTGTAGTCTAAATGGACAAGATTACTGTGGCCGAGCTGGCGTCGGAATGTTCAGTGCAGAATCAGGTAGTTCTGTCTGAACTGAAACGGTTGGGCCTTTACGTCTTTTCGCCATCCGCGACAATCGACGCGACGTTCGCCGACACCATACGCAAGAAGATCCTCAATCAGAGGGAAACGGACGAAGCGCGGCAAGCAGAGGCCGAGAAGAAGAAGGAAGCGCACGAAGAAACCGCGAAGCAGGGCAAAAAGATTGCAGCAAAGAAAGCCGTAACGCCTGCGGAGGCGCCGGAGGCGCCCAAAGCCAAGAAGGGAGTCAAAAAGCCGGAGAAAGCTCCGGAAGTTAAACACGAAGAAGAAACTCACCCTAGGCTTTCTCTTGCTCCCCGCAAAGGGCGCAAGCATTATGATCGGGAAACAGCGGAACTTGTGGAGGTGGTTGCTCCCGTCGCCGCCCAGAAACCGGCAGAGCTTACAAATCTCGAAGCTGCGCAGAGGGTCCTATCGGGCATTGGTGCACCGGTTGAGGTGCCACCGCCCCCGGAATCAGCGCCATCGGCGCCGGAACCCGAGCCGTCAGAGACAAAGCCTGCCGTGGAGGCCGGACCGGCCACGCCTCTGGTCACTGAGCCGGTTGCCCCACCGGAGCCGGTTCTCCGTCTCGAAGAGCCTGTGGCGCATCCTGGGACCGTCTCCAAGAAAATCGTGGTCCCAAAGGCGAAGACCAAGATTCTGATGCGCACGAGCACGGAAAAAGTGGTCACTCCCGAGATCACGGACAGAATCCTCAAAGGACTTCAGGAGAAGACTCCGGTCGCGCGCCCGGCGGCTCCGGTCAGGTTCGTCAAAAAGAAGAAACCTGGAAGGGCGGAAGCTCCCGAGCGTGTGGCTAGAGTTGTGGAGTTGCCAAGGCCGCCAGCCTCCCCGGAAGACTACAGGCCGATCGCCATTACCGAGGGCGTAACGCTGAAAGAGCTGGCGGAAAAGATGGAGATCAAGTCCAAATACATTATCCAGAAGCTTATAGCCAAGGGGATTCTGGCTTCCATAAACCAGACGCTGGACCTGGAAGTTGCAAAGGACGTCTGCGCGGAGTTCGGGTTCAGGGCGGAAGTTATCAGCTTCGAACAGGAAGCAGAGGCCAGGCAGGAAGTCGCCGACAATCCGACTGACCGCGTCACGCGACCACCGGTCGTCACCATTATGGGTCATGTCGACCACGGCAAGACCTCCCTGCTGGATGCCATACGCGAGACCAATGTGACGGCTACGGAGGCTGGTGGGATCACGCAGCACATCGGCGCCTATCACGTGGACATAAAGGGGAGGAACATTGTCTTTCTGGATACACCGGGGCACGAAGCCTTCACGCTCATGCGCGCGCGGGGGGCCCAGGTCACCGACATTGTAGTGCTCGTAGTGGCTGCAGATGACGGTGTAATGCCTCAGACGGTGGAAGCCATTCATCATGCCAAAGCGGCCAACGTTCCGATCGTCGTGGCCATCAACAAGATCGACAAACCCGGCGCGCAACCAGAAAGAGTCAAACAGGCCCTCTCGGAACACGGTCTCCTGGCCGAGGATTGGGGTGGCGACGTTGTCACGGTCCCGGTGTCGGCCAAACAAAAGACCAATCTGGACCTCCTTCTCGAAATGATTCTGCTAGTGGCCGACCTCAAGGAGTTAAAGGCAAACCCGAGACGGCTTGCCTCAGGAGTCGTCCTCGAGGCACAAGTAGACATCGGCCGGGGCAGGGTGGTAACAGTCTTGATCCAGAATGGCAGCTTGCGTGTAGGGGATGTGTTTGTGGCTGGCGCGGTGCATGGCCGCGTGCGCGCTCTTATAGATGATCGCGGGAGGAGCATCGAATCCGCCGGGCCTTCTATGCCTGTGGAAATTCAGGGGCTTCAGGATCTGCCGCAGGCAGGCGATTCCTTCCAGGTTTTCGAAGATGCCGGCAAGGCGCGTCAGGTAGCGGAGCTGCGCCAGGCGAAATTGCGCGAGAAAGCGCTGCGCACCACGGCTCGCGTTTCTCTGGAGGCCCTCTACGAGCAGATGAGACAGGGGACTGTCAAGGAGCTGCCCATAATTCTCAAGGCTGACGTGCAGGGCTCGGTGGAAGTCCTCAGCGATGTGCTTAACAAGCTGAGCACGGAAAAAGTAAAGGTCCGGATTCTGCACAGCGCGGCCGGCGCCATCACCGAGACCGATGCGCTCCTGGCGTCTGCCTCCAATGCCATCATTATCGGGTTTAGTGTGCGGCCTGAGCGCAAGGCTCAGGAACTGGCGGATGCCGAGGGCGTCGAGATTCGTCTGTACACGGTGATTTACAACGTGGCGAATGATATCAAGAATGCCATGATCGGAATGCTCGAGTACACTACCCGCGAGAAGTACCTGGGCCGGGCCGAGGTTCGTGAAACCTTCCGGGTGCCCAAATTCGGGCTGGTAGCAGGGTCCTACATTCTGGATGGCATCGTTCGAAGGAACTCGGATGTTCGGTTGCTGAGGGACAGTATTGTAATACACGAGGGAAAAATCATTTCCTTGCGACGTTTCAAGGACGACGTCGCAGAGGTTAAATCGGGCTTCGAATGCGGCATTGGTCTGGAACACTTTTCGGACGTGAAGGTGGGCGACATCATCGAAGCCTACACAGTTGAAAAGGTCCAGCCCACCTCGCTCTAACTCTGATCCGAGCCGCACCGGACAGGCGGCTGGACGATGCCCATTGCGTATTGCACTCTCGAAATCTATCTCCCCTACGCGCAATCCCTGAAAGAAAAGCGCATGGTTCTGCGCAAGGCGCAGGATCGCCTGCGTGCGCGTTCGAACTTTTCGATTGCTGAAGTCGATTACCAGGATCTCTGGCAGCGGGCAAAACTGGCAGCCGTAACGGTCGGCCCGAACAATGCTGTTTTGGAACAGGCGGCGCAGCAATTCGTGCGGGAGGCCGAGAAGATTCTGCAGGACCTGCTGGTAGACTGCCAGGTGTCGTTTCTAGATCCTTAGAGCAGTACAAAGTGAAACCACAGATGAACACAGATCCGCATAGCCGCAACCAAAACGGATCTCAGCGCAGAGACGGAGAACGGGAGGAAAAATCGTAGCGTCCCGCGCTGCGGGGCATGTGGGCCTGGATGAGTCCTTTTGCGTCAACAGGACCTTTTGCCGGCTGGAAGCCGACGCTACATTTCTCTCACGTCCGCGGAGGAACGCTGAGGAAAATCCTTTGCCGGCTCGCGAAGGATTTTCGGCTTGATGGTACGGATAAAAACAGATAAACACGGATCTGTGTTCATCTGTGGTTTCGTTCATACTTTTGGTTGCGCCTATGCGGCCCAATCGTAGACCACAGAGGCTGGCGTTCCAGATCCAGCACGAAGTGAGCGCCATGCTCACCCGAAACATCAAAGATCGAAGGATCGGCTTTGTCACCGTCACGGGCGTGGAAATGAGCCCGGATCTGCGTCACGCGAGAATTTACGTGTCGGCGATGGGGACCGACCAACAGAAGAAGAAAACCTTGGACGCGCTTAACCATGCTGCGGGATGGATTCGCCGCGAGTTAGGCCAACGCATCCGGATGAAATTCTTGCCCGAGATTGTCTTCCGAACAGATTCGTCCCTGGAGTATGGCGAACGAATCGACCGGTTGCTCGACGAAATCCAAGAGGATTCCTGACTAGTAGGTATCAACAAAACCACAGATGAACACAGAGCCGCGCAGCCGCAACCAGAACTATGGTCCACTGTGCTCTTTGGAGTGCGGCAGCCTGCTGCCGCTTTTCTTCGATGTGGAGTTTGTTCCGAGTCCGTCAAGGCGCAAGCAAGCTTGCGCACTCCAAAGAAGAGCCCAAGAATGTTGGGAAAATCCTTGCCGGATTGCAAAGGATTTTCGGGTTAGTAGTACAGATCGGTGTTCATCTGTGGTTTCATATTGCGCGTAATTTGCGCCGACGAAAATTCTTTCCAGCTAACGCGACCCATCGCACTCTCAGGCCGCCTTTGACCGCGTCGACCCGGCGGAGGCGGAAGCGATCGACGGAAAAGCTGTGAATGGTGTTTTGGTTATAGACAAGCCCCCCGGGTGGACTTCCCACGATGTTGTCGCCAAAATCCGCAATGTTACGCGAATAAAGAAGGTGGGACACACGGGAACGCTGGATCCGTTTGCTACGGGCGTCCTCCCGCTGACGCTGGGACGCGCCACACGCCTGACCAATTATTTTCTTTCCACGGACAAGGTTTATCGCGGCGTCATCCGGTTCGGCTTTGCCACGACCACGTTTGACATAGACGGAGATCCCCTCTCTGAAGATACCCATCCAGTCCTGGATAGCCGCCGCCTCGAGGAGGTCTTCCAGAAATACTTGGGTCTGGTGAAGCAGACGGTCCCCGCTTACTCGGCCAAGAAGATACGAGGCCGCCCCATGTACAGTTACGCCCGCAAAGGCATCAAGGTGCAGGCCGGAACCAAGGAGGTCCACATCAAGGCGCTCACGCTGATCCGCGTCGAAGGAAGTGAGGTCGAATTTGAACTGGTATGCGCCGCAGGGACCTATGCCCGCAGCCTGGCGCACGACATGGGGCGGGACTATGGTTGCGGAGCGCATCTCATCCGGCTCCGTCGCACGCGCAGCGGCGAATTCCCGATCGATTCGGCCTTGCCCCTCTCTGAGGGGGCGGAATTCCATTCACGCGAGTTCTTTCTGAGCCGCATCATTCCCATGCGGGCGCTTCTGACCGAGATCCCCGCGGTTGTAATAACGGAGGCGGACAAAACGAAGGTGGTCCATGGGATGGACTTGAACTTGCTCACAAGCGCGTGGGAAGCCGACGAGTATCGACTCCTGGATCCGTCCGGAGAGATCATCGGATTAGGCCAAAGACTACAGACTTTTGTTTCTCCTGTGGCCCAACCTGCTCACTGGGTACGCGTCCACCCGCGCATCATCTTTGTCTGACCCCGGATTCGCAAATGACAAATGACCGATGACAAATGACAAATCGACCGGATCGCGATCGGATTGCCCCCGGAAGATTTGTCATCTGTCATTGGTCATTTGTCATTTTCCAAGAAATTGGTGACTTTGCCCGAGACCCTGAGGATTGGGTCATGCGCCATTAGGTCCACTTGGCGGACACAAAGTTCAGAAATCGGTCAAGTTCGCAGCCTGGCCGGGACGGCCATGCCACGAAGCTATCGTGGCACGGGCGTCTCGCCCGTGAATGACTGCGCGGTACGTCGTTGCCCGCCATTACTAGGTCCACTAGGTGGCCACCAAGTTCACAAACTGGTCAAAGTTTGCGTCATGGCGGGCGCAGGTTTGGAGTTCAGCCTTCAGGCTGCACTGACCGGGGCAGGCTAAAGCCTGAACTCCAAACGGGCCGTGCGCAGCGAATGGCTTGGGCGGTATGAGGCTCGCTCACTATTATTAGTCACATCAGGTGGTGGGCCGGCGGCGAGCTCCATCACCTCGCCTCCGGCCCTGTTCGAGGACGAAAACCCCTTATCGTCCAGGCCGCACTAGACGACGAGGCGGTCTTTCATCCTCTGGAATTTCTTTTCCCCGATACCCTTCACGTTCAAGATGTCCTCAATCTTGGAGAACTTCCCATTCTTGCTTCGGTATTCGATGATCTTCTTCGCCATCGCCGGGCCGACGCCGGGAAGTGTCTGCAGCTGGTCCTCTGTGGCATTATTGAGGTTGACTTTTTCCGTGGACGGCGGCTTTGCTTTCTGGGCGAGTGTCACTGCCGGAGTTAGCGACAGGCCAAGGGCCAAAAGAACGACCCATGCCAGGTTTTTCTTTCTCAATGTCATTTTTCTCTCTCCTCTATACGCAATTCCGTGGATTGTCTCGAAAGGGCTGATCCCTTCCGCTTCACCCCCTCTAACGGCCCAGGTTCCAAATGAGCGAAGAAAAATTTCAAAATTCTTGATCTTTAGCCACAAAGGCACGGAGCCACAGAGTTCCATGATCCCGCGGCTCACCACTGCGAATGAAAATCACTGGGAACGGGAGGGCACGACTTCAGTCGTGCCGCAGGATAGACGCACCTTCAAAGAGGCTTTAGCCTCTCAGGGATATCTCTCGGTTTTAAGGTATGTTCAGAAAGGCACCTCAGGGGCTAAAGCCCTTTCTCAACACGCTCCGTGACGGCACGACTGAAGTCGTGCCGTCCCGTACTCCCTTCCAGGGCGCCGGGCCCTATCTGGGAAAATACGCCGGCGTATTTCGTTTATTTATGAAATTGTGTGCTCAGTGACTCGCACTTGTAATTGCACCCCGTCCGAGCGGCCGAGCACGCCCCGGAGCGGCGCGAAGTTTGACAGCTTCTGAAGGCGTATGAGATAATTGCGCTTTTGAATTTGTATCAACCGAGGATCCAGAAGAAGTTATGAAAGTTTTTACCACGCCCAGGCAGTGCGACATTTTTGTTCTTTGGCTTGTCTGCGTCACAGGTTCATTCTGGCCTGCCAATGCCCAGGAAAGAACCAGGAAGCCCATCGACATAGACAAGGAGTTACGCGCCAAAGTCCCCCAGGACCGGGCTTCCAGTTACTATCATTATTCGCTGGCCAAGTGGTTTGAGGAGAAAGGGGACATTACGCAGGCGATCTCCGAGATGCGCAAGGCGGCCGATGCCAATGACAAGAGCGCTTCCGTCCGAGTGGAGCTCGCGGGTCTCTTGGTGAAGGCCCGGAACTTTCGGGAGGCGATCGAGGAATGCCGCGAAGCGATCCGTTTAGATCCCAAAGACCCGGAGGGCTACTGGCTCCTTGCTTACATCTACGACAATTCGCGCGAGCGTGTAGGCGGGAAGGAATCCCTGCAGAAAGCAGTCAAGGAGCTCGAGACAATGCGAGAAGTGGCGCCGGAGGACGAGCGCGCATACTACGCGCTTGGTCGCGCCTATCTCGAGCTGGGAGAAACCGAAAAGGCGCTTCAAGCCTACGAAAAGTTCCAATCTCTCCGTCCCGACAGCGATGCCGGGTATGTTGCCATGGCGGAGTATTATCAGAAGAAAGCGGACAAGGAAAAGGCGGTCGAGTACATCCTCAAGGCCATCGAGATACAGCCCGAGTCGGTCAAGAGCATGATGATGCTGGCGTCTTTGTACTCCCAGACGAACAGGGACAAGGAAGCCATACCTATTTATAAGAAGATTCTAAAGCTTACGGGAGACAATCCCACGGTTCAGCGCCAGTTGGGATCTTCTCTGGTGGATGCCGGCCAGTTTGAGGATGCCATCCGGATTCTGGAGCCGATGGTTCAGGCCGCACCTTCGGACACGGCCGCCCTCACCCAATTGGGCCGGGCCCGGCTGGGAGCGAGACAGATTCCCAAGGCAATTGAGAGCTTCAAGGCGGTGCTCGAACAAAACCCCAGCGACCCGGAGGCAGAGTTCTATCTTGGCGCCTGCTACGAGCAGGGCGGCGATCCGGCGGAGGCCGCGGAGATATTCTCCCGCCTGCTGGAGCAGACCAAGAGCCCTACCGGGAAGTATTCTGACGAGCAAAGAAACAACCGGGCGCTGTTCCAGCAGCACCTGGCTTCGGCATACCAGGACATGGGCGAGAATGAAAAGGCTGTAGCCATCTATGAGGTCCTGGTAAAAGAGGACCCGGAGAACTCCCGCCACCTTTTCCTGCTGATCAATGCCTACCGCGTCAATCACCAGACGGAGAAGGCCCTTGCCCTGGCCAAAGAGCACTTTGAAAGGAACCCCAAAGATATCCAGATCGGGTTGGTTTATGCCCGGACTCTCGGGGACGCCGGAAAGCACAACCAGGGCGCCGAGATTCTTCACAAGCTGCTTCAGCTGGATGCTTCGAATCTGGATATCTACATGAATCTCAGCCAGATCTATCTGCAAGGTAAGCGTTTCTCCGATGCCGAAAAAGTGCTGCGCCGCGCCCAGACGTTGGAGTCGCTTCGAGAGGGAGACACCGAGAGAATCAAGTTTCAGCTCGCTTCCCTGTACGAAAGGCAGAAAGATTTCGATCGAGCGGAATCCCTCTTCAAGGAGATCCTGAAAACGAACCCCGACAATGCCAGTGCTCTGAACTACATGGGCTACATGCTGGCGGATCGCGGCGTCCGTCTGCAGGAAGCCGTTGAGTATGTGGAAAAAGCCCTCGCGCTGGAGCCCAACAACGGCGCATATCTGGACAGTCTGGGATGGGCATTCTTCAAGCTCAATGACCTGAAGCAAGCAGAGACTTATCTGCTCAAAGCCGTTTCCATCGTAAAGAACGATCCCACCATCCACGATCATCTCGGAGATCTCTATTTCAAGAGCGGAGACTACCGGAAGGCAGAGGAATACTGGAACAGGTCCCTGACCAGCGGAACCGAAGCCGAGGAGATCCAGAAGGTCCGGGAGAAAATGGAGAAGCTCAAAGAAACCTCGCGCAAACAGAAGCGCCCCGAGTGAGTCATCCGTCAGCAGCTGTGAAAAAATCGCACACAGCCCGCATTAAACGCTCGTTGGCCAGACGCATAAAGCCGCGGGGAAAAGCTGGCTACGAATTTCACGGTGCAGCCCAGCCGCAACCAAAAGCTATTTCACCGCAGAGACCCGGGGTTGGCCCCTGGGAGCGCACGCTTCCAGCGTGCTCAGGGCTTCTAACTCCCGGCACGCAGGATGCGTGCGCTCCCAGGAGAACGCACAAAAATCCTTTGCAAAAAGCAAAGGATTTTCGGGTTAGTAGTACGAATGAACTTGGCTCGCTTCGCTTGCCAGATAAAGGGGTCAAGGGCCAGAGGGGCAAAGGAAGGGAAACGCTGGTTTTGGGCCCGTTGATCTCTACGTCTTGATCCCTTTGCCCCTTTGAGTCTCGTGTAATTCATGGCGAGTCTTTCTGGCGCCAGTTCTTTCCCTGAGGTTCCTCCCGAAACTGAACGGATTAGCCGAGTGAATCCGCGCCCCCTTCACGTTCGCTCTTTTGCCAAGGTCAATCTAGCCCTGTCGGTCCTGGGACGCCGTCCCGATGGCTTCCACGAGATTCGTACTGTCTTGCAGAGCATCGACCTCTGCGACGAGCTGGAGTTCTGGCCATGCCGGGAGCTTCGCCTCGAGTGCCACGGCGCGGAACTTTTGAGGAATGAAGATAACCTGGTTTGGAGAGCTGCCAGGGCCCTGGCAAAAAGAGTCTCGGCAGCAGAGGGCGCGGAGATTGTTCTTCGCAAGCGCATACCCTTGGGATCCGGGCTTGGCGGGGGCAGCAGCAATGCCGCAGCAACGCTGCTGGGCCTCGCCCGTTTCTGGAACTTGCGGGTTCCCGCCGCGGAATTGCAAAATCTGGCGTGTGAACTGGGGTCCGACGCGCCCTTTTTCCTCTGTGGCGGAACCGCTCTGGGAACGGGCAGGGGAGAGGAGATCTATCCCCTCCCCGAACTGCCACCAGTCTTTCTGGTTGTCGTTTACCCCGGTATCCCTGTCTCTACCGCCGCAGCCTACGGATCTCTGAGTTTAACATTGACTTCTCCTGGCAGCGCCAATAAAATTGCCAGTTTCTGCGAGCGGACGCAGGAAGGTGCGGGCTGCCTGACCGGGATTTTCAATGACTTCGAGACTTCAATCCTCCCTGCCTATCCGGCTATCCGGCAAGCGAAAATCTTGCTCGAGGAGAGGGGCGCGGTAGCGACGTTGCTGTCGGGCAGCGGATCATCCGTCTTCGGATTCTTCAACGATGAGGAGTCAGCACTCGCAGCTTCCCGAGGGTCGGTACGGGAAACCTGGCGGGTGTTTCCGGCGAAGACCCTATCTCGTGCTGAATATTTCCAACGTATGTTTGGGTAGCCGCCGGATTTCCGATTTCGGATTGCGGTTTTTCGGATTGCGGATTCAAGGAAAAGATTTCAGATTGCGGTTTTGGGATTTGGGATTGAAAAGCGCGTGGGGCTTGCAGATACACGATCGCGAGTCTGCCAATCCGCAATCCGCAATCCGAAATCCGCAATTGTTGGGGCGTCGTCAAGCGGTAAGACACAGGTCTTTGGAACCTGCATTCGGAGGTTCGAATCCTCCCGCCCCAGCCATTTCGCATCGCTTCCAAGGAGAGAGTCTGCGAGATGAGAAGAGGGTACGGGGCGTTGAGCAGCGAACTGAAAGTCTTCTCCGGTCACGCGAACCGTCCTCTGGCAGAGGAGATCTGCCAGCGCCTGGAAATCCCGCTGGGGAATGCGGTGACGACAACTTTCAGCGACGGAGAGCTGTATTTTCAGATACTGGAGAACGTCAGGGGAACAGATGTCTTCGTGATACAACCCACGTGCCCGCCCGTGAACAACAACTTGATGGAACTGCTCATCATGATCGATGCGTTCAAGCGGGCCTCAGCCGCGCGGATAACGGCCGTAATTCCGTACTACGGATATGCGCGGCAGGATCGAAAGGACAAGCCGCGTGTTCCTATTTCCTCCAAGCTTGTGGCCGATATCCTCACAGCAGCCGGCACAAGCCGGATCCTCACGATGGATCTTCATGCCACGCAGATCCAGGGCTTTTTCAACATTCCCGTAGATCACCTTTTCGCTTCGCCCGTGCTGGTGGACTATTTGAGGAAACTCAAGATTCCGGACCTTACCATCGTTTCACCTGATGCCGGGGGCGTGGAGCGCGCCCGCGCGTTTGCTAAAAGGCTGAATGCAGATCTCGCAGTGGGAGACAAGCGCCGCGTGACCGCCAATGAAGCAGAGGTAATGCATGTGATCGGCCAGGTAGGGGGGCGGAATGTGGTCATCTGTGACGACATGATTGACACGGCAGGGACTCTGGTGAACACTGCGCTCGCCCTCCGAAAGAAGAAGGCCAAGCGGATCTTCGCTTGTGCCACGCACGCTGTTCTGAGCGGCCCCGCCATAGAGAGACTGCGGAAGGTGCCTCTCGACGAAATCATCCTCACGAACACCGTACCTACGGACGAGTCAAGGGCCCTGCCCAATTTTACGTTTCTGAGTGTGGGAGATCTGCTTGCGAAGGCCATTCGGAGCATTCACGAAGAGACCAGCGTCAGTAATCTTTTTGTATAGGACTCTGGTCCAGGGGCTGCGCCCCTTGCAGTACTCTTGTGGCGGGAGGGCACGGCTTCAGTCATGCGCGATGAAATTATCTGCTTTAGTACATGATTTCATGGGGTAACGTATTCCGTTCCAGCGGGGCGAAAGGATCTCAGCCGGGGGTGAGCAAAGCGAACCCCCGGGGTAGAAGAGGAACAATAAGACGTAACCCGGCAGGGATCTCCCCGCGCCCCCTCCGGGGCGCGTTGATCACCTGGGCAGGGGTTCCAGGGGTTCGCAAAAAGCGCTCACCCCTGGCTAAGTTCCTCCGCTCCGGAGCGGATCGGCACGACTGAAGTCGTGCCCTCCCTTCCAAAATCTGAGAGGCAAATTCTTAGATTGCAGTGTAAGAATCTTGGGGGAAGGAGTTGGGTTTTATGGCGGATCAGATTGTCGTGCAAGCGCAGCGCCGGACCGCAGCCGGTAAGAATTTCAATCGGCAGCTCAGACGCTCGGGCAAGATCCCTGCCGTGATCTACGGGCCGGGCAAGGAACCTCTTTCGGTCGCTGTCGATCCGAAAAGCATTAGGAACATTCTCTATTCCGAAAGCGGTCACAACACCATCTTCACTGTCAGCGTGGACGGGAAAGAGCACGCCAACGCGATGGTCAAGGACTACCAAACAGACCCGGTCGTGGGGAATCTGATTCACGCAGATTTCTTCGAAATCGCGATGGACAAGCTGCTCGAGCTCACCGTAAACATCGAGATCGTGGGTGAGGCCCAGGGTGTGAAGCTCGACGGCGGCATCATGGACCTGGTGACACGCTCGATCCAGGTGGAGTGCTTGCCTGCGGATATCCCCGAGTCGATCAAAGTCGATGTCAGCGCCCTGAAGATCAATGACTACATCCGGGTCAAGGATATTCAGAGCGTTTCAAACGTCAGGATCTTGACGGATCCGGAAGTGGTCATCGTTACCATAGTTCCTCCGATCAAGGAAGAGGCGCCTGTCGAAGCGCCGGCCGAGACCGCGGAACCCGAGGTGATCAAGAAAGGCAAGGTGGCTGAAGAAGGCGAGGCCGCGGAGGAAGCCAAACCGGGCGGCAAGTCTCCGAAACCCGAATCGAAATAGCGCTCGCGGGCGCCGTCGAACAAGCGACCCATGGGCCTCGCACCGCCGGCTAGAATCATCGTGGGTCTCGGAAACCCGGGCGAGAGATATGCCAGAACGCGCCACAATGCCGGATTCATGGTCCTGGACGCCCTGGCGCGCGCGAGCGGGATGATACGTTGGGTGCAGGAGTGCCGGTCCCTGACAGGCATTTGCGAGATCGCCGGACAGCGCGTGCTTCTCGCAAAACCGCTGACCTTTATGAACCTGAGCGGGCAAGCAGTGAATGCCCTGCTGGAAAAGCACGGTCTTCGCCTGGAAAGCCTGGTAGTCATCCTCGATGACCTGAACCTGCCCTTCGGCAGGGTACGCGTGCGGGAACGAGGATCGCCGGGCGGCCACCATGGGTTGGAATCCATTATTCGGGCGCTGGGTAGCGCCGAATTTGTTCGCGTTCGCATTGGAATTGCGGAGGAGAGCCTGCCTGAGGACAAAGCCGATTTTGTTCTCTCAGAATTTCCTGGAGAGCAGGAGGCAGCATTGAAAGAAACGATCCAGAAGGCTCGAGACGCCGTAACGGCGATTCTATCCGACGGCGTCTCAAGCGCCATGTCTTTGTTTAACGCGGGCACGCAGTAAAGAGAGGCTTCACTCTTGAAATCGCTGGAAAGGCTGTTTTAAGCATGCGGATAAACGCGGGCACACGCGGGTTTGAATCCTCGCGCATTTGCGCCTGCTGAACATCAGAACGTCAGGGGACGTATTCTCAGAAGGTGACGTAAGGATTTAAGGAGGCACGACTGGTGAGAACTTACGAAGTAGGATTCATCACGGCGCCAACTCTGAGCAACGAGGAGCTGGAGGCTTTCGTTTCCCAGATGCAGACCGTAGTACAAAGCAGGAACGGCAAGGTGATCAAGGTAGATAACTGGGGAAAGAAATCACTCGCATACAAGATCAAGAGATTCCGGGACGCCTACTATGTTTTCATGACGATCGAGGGGGATGGGGCGGCGATCGCAGAACTGGAGCGGCGCTTCAGAGTCACGGATTTCGTCATGCGTTTTCTCTCCGTCCGGATCGATGAAGATCTAAAGCGGTCGGAAAAGTTGAAGGCCGCCCGCAACCGAAAGGCGAGGGCGCGGTCCGCAGGCCAGCAAGGCGGCGTGAATGCGGAATCCGCCCCCATGTAGTCGATTGACGAATGCATAAGGCTTTTATCAGAAGAGCTAAGAATCAATTCTGATTTTCTTACGTTCGTGGATTCGTCACTCAAGTATCGGCTCGCTCATACAGAAAGGGTGTTGACTGACCATGGGTACTGCAACGAGACGATTCTCGGTCCGGCGCAAGAGAGTGTGCAAGTTTTGCGCCGAAAAGATTACCTATATCGATTTCAAAGACGGGAGGCTTCTTTCCCACTTCAACCCGGAGCGGGGGAAGATCCTGCCTCGCAGAATCAGCGGGGTGTGCGCCGTTCACCAGCGGCAGCTCGCGGAAGCGATCAAAAGAGCCAGGCATCTGGCGATACTTCCATTTGTGGCTGATTGAGGCTCTCATTACCGGCGAGGTTTCACGATGAAGGTCATATTGAAGCAGGATGTTGAGAAACTTGGCAAAGCGGGAGAGATAGTAAAGGTAGCCCCGGGATACGGACGCAATTATCTCATCCCGCGTAAGATCGCCCTGGAGGCCACCCCGGGTAATTTGAAGATCAGCGAGATCGAGCGCACGGTGGGCGCCCGGCGGGACCAGCGCGACAAGCAGGCCGCCAGCCTCGTGGCCAGAGACCTCGCATCGCTGGTGGTCACGGTCCGGAAAAAGGCTGGTGAAGGCGGCACCCTTTACGGTTCCGTCACCGCCATTGATATCGCGGACTACCTGATCACCCATAAGATCGATATCGACAAGCGCAAGATTCAGCTGGAAGAGCCGATCAAGTCCGTGGGCGAATACCACGTGCCCATCCGGCTGCACCGCGAAGTGACCGTGCCTATCAAGGTCGTCGTCGAACCGGAACCCGAGGCCTAGCCCAGCCGCAATCAAGAATTTGACGATTTTTTGCGTGCAAAGGCCGCGCGCCTAACCCACCACATTTTTTCCTCTGGCGATCATTTTTCATCGGTCATTGCTCATTTTTCATTGACCATTTTCCCTCGTCCGCCGTTTGTCTTGGTGCGAGGTTCTGGAGTTCAGGCTTTAGCCTGCTCCGGCGCAATGCAGCCTGCGATCTGGCAAAGCATTTTTGTGCGTTCTCCTGGGAGCACACGCATCCTGTTCACCACGAAGACGCGAAGAAATCCTTTGCGATTCTTCGTGTCTTCGCGGTGAGATTTTTTTGGTTGCGGCGCAGCTGCTCTGTGTTTATCTGTGTTCATCGGTGGTTTCATTTTGTGCAGTATAAAGTTCGAGAAAATTGTTGGTGCGTTGCTCTCTTCGTGGTAAATCCAGTCTGAAATGGCCACCGACTTGAGCCTGGAAAAAACACTGCCGAACAATCTGGACGCGGAGCGGTGGATCCTCGGCGCCATCCTGCTCGACGACAAAGCGCTGTTCCCGGTGCAGGAGATCTTGCGCAAGGAGGATTTCTATCTCGACAGCCATCGAAAGATCTACGAGAAGATGATCACCCTGACGAGCGCAGGCAAGGCGATCGACCTGATCACCTTGATGGACGAACTGCGCCGCTCCAATCTGGTCGAGAGCACTGGCGGTCCCGCCTATCTGGCCAGTCTCACCGACGGCCTCCCGCGGGCCGCCAACGTGGAGTATTACGCGCAGATAGTCAAAGAAAAGGCGACGCTCCGCCGATTGATTCAGATCTCCAATGAAATCACCGCGCGCAGCTACCAGAATGAAGAATCGCCTCAGGAGATCCTCGAGAGCGCCGAGAAGGTGATCTTCGAGCTCGCCGGGCAGCAGTTCCGAACGGGCTTCCTGCCGATTGAACCTCTCGTCAGCGACGTCTATAAGCAAATCGAGGAAGTCGCCAATCGCAGGACCCCCGTGACGGGAATCGAGACCGGATTCACGGAACTGGACAAAATGACGGCAGGGTTGCATCGTTGCGACCTGATCATCGTGGCGGCCCGTCCGGGTCTCGGCAAAACCAGCATCTGCTTGAATATCGCCGAGCATGTGGCGCTGAAAAAACATCAGACCGTGGGAATTTTCAGCCTCGAAATGAGCAGAGAGTCGCTGGTAAAGCGACTGCTCTGCTCCGAGGCAGAGGTGGATTCGCACCGCGTAAGCACCGGCTTTATCAACAAGGAAGAATGGAGCAAGCTGGGCCGCGCGGCCGGCGCGGTCTCCCAGACAAAGATGTTCATCGATGACACGCCCGGTATTTCCATTGTCGAGATGCGCTCCAAAGCCCGCCGGCTGCGGGCCGAGCACGGCCTCGATCTGCTGATCGTCGACTACCTGCAGCTCATGTCCGGCACCGGCCCGCGTTACGAGAATCGGACTCAGGAGATTTCCCAGATATCTCGCGGGCTGAAGGCTCTGGCAAAGGATCTCAACGTGCCGGTGTTGGCCATCTCTCAGCTAAACAGGGCCGTCGAGTCGCGCAAGGGTGACCGCCGACCGCAGCTTTCCGATCTGCGCGAATCGGGCTCCATCGAGCAGGACGCAGATCTCGTGCTGTTTATCTACCGGGAAGACGAAGTGAATCCTACCCAGGAGAACAGCGGGGTGGCCGAGATCATCATCGGCAAGCAGCGCAACGGTCCCACTGGAAAACTCGAGCTCGCCTTCATCCAGCAGTTCACCAAATTTGCCAACCTCTGGCAGGAGCCCTAGCCCGGCAATGCGGCCTCCTGATCCCGGGCGCCCGACCTGGGCAGAGATCGATCTCGGCGCCCTCCTCCACAACTACCGAACCCTCTGCGGCTTACTTGATTGCGCTTTGCAGATTGCGGATGGTGGATTGGCGATTGAAGGAACCGCCTCAGGCCCCAATCCGAAATCCGCAATCCCCAATCCACAATCCGCAATCGGAACTCCTCGGGTCATTCCGGTCATCAAGGCCAATGCTTACGGTCACGGCTCTGTTCCCGTGAGGCGGGCGTCGGACAGGAGATCCTGGTGCTGGAAGGGTGCTGGCCTGGCCAGGAGAAGGAAGCCCTGCGATACCGGCTGATGCCCGCAGTCTACTCCGTTTCGTCGATTCGACGTCTGGCCGAGGCTGCGCGTGCTGCCGGGGAGCGCGTGCCGGTCCATCTGAAAATCGACACGGGAATGAACCGTCTGGGAGTTCCCTGGAACGATATGGAGGCTGTCCTGGACGCACTCCTGGCAAGCGACAGCTTGCGCCTGCGCGGGACGTTCTCCCACCTGGCGAGCGCTGAGGAAGAGGACGCGTCCTTCACGCTGGAGCAGACGAGGAGATTTCATCAGGCCGTCGGACTCGTTCGCGATCGTGGCCTGGATCCCGGGGAACTGCACCTGGCAAACAGCGCCGGGCTTCTCTATCATCCCGGGCTTCGCTCCATGAGCGCCCGCCCCGGAATTGCCCTTTATGGCTATTTCCCTGATCCCGAGCGCTGCCCGGAATCTCTGCGGCCGGTGCTGTCCCTTAAATCACGGATCGGCCAGATCCGCACGGTCCCGCCAGGAGCATCGGTTGGCTACAACAGGCTGTTCGCCGCGGAGAGAACAACCCGGGCGGCTACCCTCCCCGTCGGATACGCGGACGGTTATCGGCGCTCGCTTACGGGCAAAGGATGGGCTATCGTACGCGATCGCCTGGTTCCCGTTATCGGGTCCGTCAATATGGATATGATCGTCATAGACGTGACGGATTTTTCCGAAATCCAGGAGGGCGAGGAAGTAATTCTTTTGGGTTCAAGCACTCACTGCCGGGTGGACGCTTCGGCCTGGGCGTGTTGGCTCAACACCAGCGCGTACGAAATCCTCTGCGGTATCAGCCCTCGCGTTCCCCGAGTCTATCCCGCACTGGGAACCTCAACAGCTTAAAGGTCGCGGCGATACAGCAGAAGGCGGAAGGCGGAAAGCGGAAGGCGGAAAGCAGAAGGCGGAAAGCAGAAGGCGGAAGGCACGTGCTTACTGCCTTCTGCCTTCTGGTTTCTGCCAGGGAGCAGGCTCATGTCCAGGCAGCAATCCGAGTTCGAATGCCAGGCGTGCGGATACGCGGCCGCCAAGTGGCTGGGCCGCTGCCCGGATTGCGGCAGCTGGAACTCTTTTGTGGAAGAGAGGCGGGTCGCGTCCTCCACGAAGAGATCGCGTGCGACGGACGGTAATGCCGGCCCCGTTCGCATGAGCGAAATCTCCTCGGCGGACGCACCACGTATTGCAACCTCGAATCCCGAGTTCGATAGGGTGCTGGGAGGGGGGATCGTCCCTGGATCGTTGGTGCTCGTGGGAGGCGAGCCCGGGGTGGGAAAATCCACTCTCCTCTTACAGATATCTCAGTTGCTCCAGGAGCGAGGCCGACGCGTTCTTTACGTTTCCGGTGAGGAGTCGGCGCAGCAGATCAAAATGCGGGCGGAGCGGCTCCTGGGCGCCAGCAGTCAGGGGCCGGGGATCGAGGAGGAGATTTATCTTCTGGCCGAGTCGAACCTCGAAAAGATAATCGATGCAGTGAAGGAGCTACGTCCTGCGCTCTTGGTGGTGGATTCTGTGCAGACGGCATTCTCCGAGGCGCTCGATTCGGCGCCCGGAAGCATAAGCCAGGTGCGCCAGGTAGCGGCGCAGCTACTCCATCTCGCGAAATCAGAACACGTTCCGGTTTTCCTCATAGGCCACGTGACAAAGGACGGCTCCATCGCAGGTCCGAAGGCCCTTGAGCACATCGTTGACGCCGTCCTCTATTTCGAGGGAGAGCGGCACCACAACCACCGCATCGTCCGCGCAGTGAAGAACCGCTTCGGCGCCGCTAACGAGCTCGGTGTCTTTGAAATGACCGCGCGTGGGTTGCTCCCCGTCCAGAATCCTTCGGCCCTGTTTCTGCGCGAAAGAGAAGTCTCGCATCCGGGAAGCGCTGTCATCTGCGCACTGGAGGGGACGCGGCCCCTTCTCATAGAAGTGCAGGCTTTGGTGAGCGACAGCCAGTACAGCACGGCAAGACGCGTCTCCTCGGGAATGGATTACAACCGGATCTCGCTGCTGGTCGCAATGCTCGAGAAGCGCCTGGGGTTTCATCTGATGGGCTGCGACATTTATGTCAACGCTGCCGGAGGTCTGGAAATCCATGAACCGGCGGCGGACCTCGGTATCGTCTCTGCCGTTCTCAGCAGCTTCCGGAATCGTCCCCTGGTCCGAGACGCAGTTCTTTTTGGAGAGTTGGGACTATCGGGGGAAGTTCGACCGGTGAGCCAGGTGTATCCCAGGATACGTGAAGCCATAGCCCTGGGCTTCCGGAAATGCATATTGCCGAGCGGTAATCTCCCCTTGGTGGACCAGGTGCAAGAAGTGGAGTTGCTTCCAGTAAAAGCAATCTCGGACCTTTCGGATTTAATCTTCGAACCCTGAGTGCCTCGGTTCGTAACACTCACGCCTTCTGCCTTCCGCCTTCTGCCTTCCGCCGTGGGCGCGTGAGCAAGGGGACGGTGGTATGGGATTTTTTTCAAAAAAGATGTGAAGAATATGATAGATTGTTCCGAAATGTGCCTATAGGTCTTCGAACTGACAAGTTTGGTGGCCTTGGCCCATTCCATCAGGCGCGAACGCAGTAATACACGGCTTGGAGTTATGGACTCTGTGGAGAAGCGGGTCTGGATACTCTTACGGGCACTCCTGATAACACCGGTGCCGCCGGAAACGCGTTTCACGCCGGCACTCCTACTCGCTCCGGCGCCGCAATCATCCTATTCTGTTGATACAACAATGTTTCCTACCTCGAAGGAGCTCATCCATGGACCTCTGGATTATTCGTATGGTTCTATTCGCCGCTACTATAATCAGCGGCTACCTCGTCAGGCCTTTTCACCTCAGCCCTTCCTCTACGCTGATCCTTAGCAGTGCCCTCGGACTGCTGATCGTTCTCGTGGAGATCCGCGTTCGCCGGTGTTCCCTGAAGGCCCTCATCGGTGCCGCCATTGGTTCCATTCTCGGCATCGTGGGCGCGAGCCTGATCAGTGTCGTCATTGGACGGATGACGCTCGATCCGGCTACAGGCACCTTCGCCCAGGTCATGGTTTTGATATTGATGACCTATGTGGGGCTGGTCTTGGGGGCCAACAAAGCAGAGTATCTCGACCTCTCGGCCTTGGGCGGGATTTTCAGCGATCGGAGCTTGAAGAAATCGTACAAGGTCCTCGACACCAGCGTCATCATTGACGGTCGAGTGGCGGATATATGCAAAACAGGTTTCCTGGAAGGAACGCTGGCCGTTCCCCATTTCGTGCTGCGCGAGTTGCAGCAAATCGCCGACAGCGCGGATTCCATCAAGCGAAACCGGGGCCGGCGCGGTCTGGATATCCTGGACAAGGTCAAACAGGTTCCCGGCGTCTCGGTTCAAATTGTGGAGAAGGATTACCCCGACGTGAAGGAAGTCGATCTGAAGCTGATCGAGCTGGCAAAGGAGCTCGGGGCGAAAATCGTCACCAACGACTTCAACCTCAATAAAGTGTCACAGCTCCGTGGAGTCGACGTGCTCAATATCAATGAGCTGGCCAACGCACTCAAGCCCGTGGTCCTTCCTGGGGAGACGATGAAGGTTTTCATCCTTAAGGAGGGGAAAGAGTACAACCAAGGTGTGGCCTATCTGGATGATGGCACCATGGTGGTGGTGGACAACGCGCGTAGGATGATCGGCAAAACCATCGCAACTCAGGTCACATCCGTGCTTCAGACCACTGCGGGCAAGATGATCTTTGGGCGCTTCCCTGAGGAGACAGAGAACAACTTCCCCCAGCGCCCGGAGCGCCGCCCGTATGAAAAGAACGAGCGGAGCGACCGCCCCGTCTACGAGGAAGACCGCGAGAAAGTCAAAGGCCGTTAAATTCGATTGACGATTGGCGATTGACGACTGACGATTAAGGCTTTCATCGCGTCGCCCCATGAAACCAAGGCGTCCATTCGTCCACCGTCCATCGTCCATCGTCAACCCCAAAGTGGCGGTTGTCCTGGCGGCGGGAGGGGCGGGCGCTCGAATCGGGGGTTGGCTTCCGAAGCAATTCCTCAGCCTGGCAGGCAAGCCCATACTCCTTCGTACTCTCGAACGCATCGCTTCCCTTGACGATGTCGTCCAGGTGGTCATTGCTCTCCCCGCCTCCCACATCAGGCGCGCAAAGGAGATGCTGGGCAGCTCCTGGAGATTCCCGGTCAAATACACGCGCGGCGGGCCGACCCGGCAGGAATCGGTGCGCCGTGGTGTCGCGCAAGTATCCCCCGAGCCCGATCTGATCATGGTACACGATGGGGTCCGTCCCCTCTGCGATCTTGAAACCATGAGGCGTGTCATCGAGGCGGCCGCACAAGACGGTGGCGCAGTGGCCGGACTCCCAGCGACCGAGACCATCCAGCGAGTTTCGAGGCGTGGCCTTGTAATCGCGACTCCTCCGCGCGAGCAGTTGTATGCCATTCAGACACCCCAGGTATTTGCCGCCGGGATACTCCGGCGTGCGCTGGAGAGCGCTGCGAGAACGGGTTTCGCCGGCACTGATGAATCCTCCGTGGTTCGATGGGCTGGCCACCGAGTCCGGGTGGTTCCAGGTTCGCCCGCGAACATCAAGATCACGCATCCTCTGGACCTGCGAGTTGCGGAAATTCTGATTTCGGGTGTTTCGGATCAAAACCCGGGCCGGCTATCCCGAGAAAGGACCGGGCCGATGCGCATCGGGCACGGAATGGACTATCATCGCCTCGTCATAGGAAGGAAACTGGTGCTTGGCGGGGTCGAGATTCCTTTCGAGAAGGGGCTGGAGGGGCACTCTGACGCCGATGTTCTCTCTCACGCCGTCTGCGACGCCCTGCTCGGAGCGGCCGGCCTGGGAGACATAGGGCAACACTTCCCGGACGACGCCGCCGCCAATCGAAACCGTTCGAGCCTGGAATTCCTGTGCGAGGTGCGCCGCAGGATTGAGGAGGCCGGGTGGAGCATCCAAAACGTCGATGCCACCCTGCTTGCCGAGCGGCCGAAGCTCGCGCCTTGCAGGGAAACGATGCGGCGCAATGTTGCCGAGGCCCTCTCCATTTCCGTGGAACAGGTGAACGTCAAGGCGAAGACCTCCGAAGGCATGAACGCCGAGGGTCGTGGAGAAGGCATCTCGGCGCAGGCGGTCGCGCTGCTGCAGGCAAAGGGGGCAAAGGGGCGGAGGGGCAAAGGGGGCAAACGGGTCAACGGCTAAAAGCTTCTTGACCTGAATACGTCATCTGGAAATTTTTTCGCTGGGTCTTGCGAGCCTGCCCTTGGCCCCTTGGCCCCTGAAGTCTATGGCTATCCTTTGCGGCATCAATCCCACACTGGAGGCGCTGAAGGCGGTCGATTGCCGCGTCGAACGGGTTTGCGTTCGACGCGGGCAGCGCAGTCCGAGGATCCAGGAGCTCATCGACCTGACCCGAACGAAAGGAATCGCTCTTTCATTCGAAGCCAGGGAGTGGCTGGATCGAAAATCCGAAGGCCAGAGGCACCAGGGAGTTCTTTGCTATGTGGCCGAAATGGCCACCTTCGAAATCGACGATATTCTCGAGCAGGCAACTCCGCCTGGACTCTTGATGATCCTGGACGGCATCGAAGATCCGCACAACCTGGGAGCTATCCTTCGTTCGGCGGAAGTAGCCGGGGCCGATGGGGTGTTTCTTCCGAGGCGCAGGAGCGCCGCCCTCAACGCGGCCGCAGTCAAGGCCAGTGCGGGCGCGGCGTCGCACGTTAAGCTGGCGCGTGTCCCAAACGTCGCGCAGCTGCTGGGAATGCTAAAAGAAAAAGGGTATTGGATTGCCGGTCTGGATGCGGAGTCTGGCAGAACTTTGTGGGAAGCCGACTTTACCGTCCCTTCGGCCCTCGTTTTCGGGAACGAAGGGACCGGCATGCATCGCCTGGTGCGAGAGAAATGCGACTTCCTGGCGGGCATCCCGGTGCGCGGGAAAGTGCGCTCTTACAACGTAAGCGTTGCCGCGGGAATCGTCCTCTACGAAGTCATCCGACAGCGCCTCACGAAGATTGACGAATGACGATTGACGATTTGAACCCGCAAATCCTCCCCTCGTTTGGCAACACTGGTCTTGTTCTGTCTCGGCGAGCCCTCCGCGCTCTTCGCGTCCTGGCGGTTGATTCGGGCTCAGTTTCACCGCGAAGGCGCTAAGTCCGCAAAGGAATCGCGAACGTTGATTCGTTGGCACTCCCAAGTTGCTCCCTTTCTCAAACCCAATCTTTAGCTACAGAGAGACGGAGCCACAGAGCCAAGATTTTCTCGGTGTCTCCGTGTCTCTGTGGGTAATCGAGAGGTGGTTTATTTCGCACGAAAAACCGGCCACGAATTGGGGATCTGGGGATCTCAAAGTTTTTCCCTTTCGCGAATAAGTTCGGGTTAACATATCTAAGCTTTATGGCCGCGATCGAGATTGAGCACCTGACCAAAGATTTCTACGCGGGCTTCTGGCGCAAGCGTCCCATCCGGGCTCTCGACGGTCTGAGCTTGAGAGTTGAAGCGGGTGAAATATTCGGGTTCCTCGGTCCGAATGGGGCCGGCAAAACGACAACACTCAAGCTGTTGATGAACCTGATTCGGCCGACGGCGGGATCCGCCCGGATCCTGGGCCAGCCCGTGGACTCGGTGTCCATGCGCCGGAACATCGGCTACCTGCCGGAAAATCCTTACTTCTACGACCACCTCACTCCGGAGGAACTGCTGACTTACATCGGAACTCTGTTTGGTATCCGGCAGCCTGTTCTGCGGAAAAAGATACTGGAATTGCTTGAAACAGTCGGGCTCGCAGAGGCTCGCAAGCTGCAGTTGCGTAAGTTCTCCAAAGGGATGGTGCAACGGGTCGGGATCGCTCAGGCCCTCATCAATGACCCCGAAGTGGTCTTTTTGGACGAACCTATGTCGGGGCTGGATCCGCTAGGCAGAAGGGAGGTGCGCCTGGTGATTTCGTCTTTGAGGACTCGGGGCGCGACTGTTTTCTTCAGCTCCCACATCCTGCCCGACGTGGAAGCTCTTTGTGACCGCGTGGCCATTATGAACCGGGGAAAGCTTTTGGAGCTTGGCGCCCTGCTTGATATCCTCAAGGTCAAGATCCAGGGTCACGAGATCATTCTGGCTCACGTGCAGCCTGCCGTCCTGGAAGCGTTGAGACCCATGTGCGAAGAGATAACGCTTATGAGTGACCGCGTGCACATCCGGGCCGCGACCTCACGCCAGGCGGGGGCCATAGTTTCCCAGGCCGTGTCGGGCGGGGCGGAGCTCGTTTCCGTAAATCCTATCCGCGCTTCGCTGGAAGAATATTTCTTCCAGGAGGTGCAAAAGTCGTGACGACCAGAAAATGAAGATTCTTACCATCGGGCGAAACACCTTCCGTGAAAACATCCGCGACAAGATTCTCTACAACCTCATTCTATTTGCCTTGCTGATGATCCTGAGCTCCATTGCTCTCGGCCAGTTGACGCTGGGTCACGAGGCGAAGGTCATCGTAGATCTGGGGCTTGGCTCCATCTCCATCTTCGGGACGCTGATCGCCATCTTCATCGGAATCAGTCTGGTTTACAAGGAACTGGAAAAGCGCACCGTCTATGCGCTCCTTGCCAAGCCTATTCACCGGTGGGAGTTCATTACAGGAAAGTATCTCGGACTGCTGTTTACCCTGCTGGTAAATGTTGCCATTATGGCGGCGGGGCTGATGCTTACTCTGCTGTATCAGGGCGGGATCGAACGCTACACGTACCTGAATCTGTTGCCGGCCATTTACCTGACGCTGCTGTCGCTCATGGTCACAACGGCGCTCGCTCTGGTGTTCTCCACTTTTTCCACTCCCGCGCTTTCGGCCCTGTTTACGTTTTTCCTCTGGGTTGCCGGCCACTTCAACGCCGATCTGCTGGAATTTGGCAATCTGGCAAAAACCCCCGGGCTCAAATGGCTGACCCGTGTTTTCTATTACGTGATCCCCAACATTTCGAATTTCAAGGTCATCGACAGCCGGAATGTGATTCAGGCTGCGGCCTATTTTGAGCCAATCAATTATGCAGCGCTAGGGTGGGTGACGGTCTATGGGATTCTCTATTCCGGAATCCTCCTCGGCATAGCCGTTCTCATCTTCTCCCGCCGTGACTTCAAATGAAGGGAACGCTCTCCATCGGTGCAATCCAGCTTATCCTGGCGTGTGCCATAAGCGCAGCCCTGATCAAGCCCGTGCAGGACCGTCTGGACGACAGGGTCGGAAAATCAACCAAGGTGCTGGACCTGCTTTATTTCGGTTCTCCGACAGCCGTGAAGAGGCTCGCTCTCGGCTACGATGGTTTGCTGGCCGATGTGTATTGGATGCGAGCCATCCAATACTATGGCCGGAGGGAGGAGGCGCAACGCAGGCCCGTGCTCTACGGAAACCTTGCGGCGCTGCTGGACATTACCACCACGCTGGATCCTCACCTGCTGAATGCCTACCGCTTTGGCGGAGTATTCCTCGGCGAACCGGAGCCGATGGGAGCGGGCCAGCCTCAAGAGGCAATCCGGATAATCGACAGAGGGATACGCGCCTTCCCCCTTGAATGGCATCTGCGGTTTGACAAGGGATTTATCTACTTCTGGTACGTTAGCGACTACAGGAAGGCGGGAGATGTGTGGCTCGAGGCGAGCCGGGTACCCGGAGCGCCAAAGTGGCTGGAAGGGCTCGCGGCCATGGGGCTATCCAAGAGCGGAGCGGTGGAGACGGCGCGCATGCTCTGGCAGCGCCAGTACGACGAGGCCGAGCGCGCCGAGGTCAAGGAAAACGCTCGGAAGTATCTGCTCACCATGCAAATAAACGAGGACTGCTG
The DNA here is from genome assembly GCA_003225335.1 of Acidobacteriota bacterium. Lineage (GTDB taxonomy): Bacteria > Acidobacteriota > UBA6911 > UBA6911 > UBA6911 > Gp18-AA60. The sequence goes on along the minus strand of QHZE01000437.1, from coordinate 19,504 downwards.
GACCTTGGAATTCTTTGTGGAGAAATTCCGGAAACGGTTCGGCAGGCGCCCGGCGATGCTTCAGGATCTCGTTTCTTCAGGTTTGCTCAAAGATGTCGCGCGCGATCCTTCGCGTGTCCCCTACCGGTATGATCCCGCCAGCGGACGCGTGCGGATCAGTCCCGAGACCCAGTTAGGGTATCTGAAGAAGATGCCCTACGATTACCGCGACCCGTTTTTGAAGAAGTTGGAGGAACGCTACGGACCCGACTGATGCCGCTGAGAAACTTGAGGGGTCAAGGGGCAAAGGGAAAGGCCAGGGCGAATCTTCCAGCCAACGCACCATTTACTATAAGTTTTTTGTCCTTTCCCCTATACGCTTATAACCCCTTTGCCCCTTCCCTAGGTTTTGACCGCTACGCGGTCTCGACCGTCGATCTTGGCGCGGTAAAGCGCCGTGTCTGCTGCCCGCAGTAATGCCTCCCCCGTGGTACCGTGGTTTGGAAAGACCGCGACGCCCAGGGACACGGTAACCTGACCCAGATCCTGGTCGCGGTGGAGGACTTTCAGCCGTTTGATCTCCTCCCTAATCTGCTCGGCGCGCTCCAAGGTCGCCTCCAAAGTTGCTTCGGGCAGTATGAGCGTGAATTCTTCGCCTCCGTAACGGCAGGCGATGTCTTCCGCCCGGATGGTGTTTCTCAAAAGGAACCCGAATTCCCGCAAAAGGGTGTCGCCGGCGTCATGACCAAAAGTATCGTTAAAGCTCTTGAACCCGTCCAGATCGATCATAATGACCCCCAGCGGGCCCTGGTTGCGCGCCGCTCTTAGTACTTCGCGGACCAGCGATTCTTCCATGAAGCGGCGGTTGAACAGCCCGGTGAGCGGATCACGAATAGACTGGCTCCGGAGAGTCTCATGAAGTTTGAGATTGGACAATGCCAGAGCGACATGCTCCGCCACCGCGACCGCAAAGCGCTGTTTGGATTCTGTCAGTCGCCCCACCTCTTGATAGCCGAGATGCAGTATGCCTAGAGCTTCTCCCTGAGCCATCATGGGGACGCAAATGTAAGCCGCAGGAGGCGGTTTATACAGGTGCTTGCAAAGCAGGCCGTCGCTCGAGTCTTCGATATGGTGCACGCGGCCGCGCCGCAGCGCCCAACAACCCTCATGCGTAAAGACAGGCTCACCCCCCAAAGCCGGACCCCAGGCCGCGACGACTTCCACCAAGTTCTGCGCTGTCTTCGTGACGGATAACGTGCCAGATTCCGGAGCGAAAAGTTGCCGCGCGATCTGACCGATCGCAACATAGGCTTCCGGCAGGGTCAGGCAGGCCTGGAGCAGATCGCCCATCTCGCTAAGCAGTGTCATCTCCCGGGTTCGCTGCTGCAGCTCGTTTACCCACGAAGCCAGTTGCTCGTTGGCCTCTTGCAATGCTTCCTCAGTGGACCGTCGATGGGTGATGTCCTGGATCGTACCCTCGTAGTACAGGACGGCCCCGCTGGCATCGCGCACGGCACGACAGGTTTCGGACACCCAGATCCTGGTTCCGTCCTTGCGGTAAACCTGATATTCGAATTCTCTTATGATGCTGTTCTCGTCGAGGGACTGTTGAAACTCCCGGCGGCGTTGCGGTTCGACGTAGTGCTGTTTTTCAATGTCCGTACGTTCCGCTATCAGCTCCTCCGGCGACGCATAACCGAGAATCCGCGCCAGTGCCGGGTTCGCCACAAGAAATCTCCCGGAAGGAGTGCTTTGAAAAATACCCTCAACCGCATTCAAGAAAATATTGCGATACTTCCCCTCCAGCGATTTGAGTTGTTCGACCTCATGGCGCAGCGATTGCACCTGCTCCATCAGCTGCTGCTCCTTGGATTTTTCGTCCATAGCTTATTCTTTATCGGCAAAGCCCATGGCATTGTTCGAGCCCTGGAGTGGAAGCGCTAGGGGGAGTGGCCTAATGCTCAGCCTCGGGAGGAACTCCGGAGAAAAGAACCAACGCCGGAAACACTTTGCCACGAATTTCACGAATTTCACGAATTTTCTTCGATTGCAGACGGTGAATGTCGTTGGTGAAGCATGACGCAAGGTGGCACCAACAGCCCCCGTTATTTTCGTGAAATTCGTGGCGAGCATACTCCGTGGCTCTGCGTCTCTGTGGCCAATGACGCTTTTTTGACGCACAGAAGCGTGAGCGAGCGGACGGGCGGATAGGATTTTTTCACAGCTTCTCAGACATTTCTTGTTCGGAGTTCAGGCTTTAGCCTGCTCAAGGACAGTGCAGCCTGAAGGCTGAACTCCAAACCCTATTTCATGGACGCAGGGTTCAATGGGACATCCCAATGGGCGTCCAGAAGCTCGAAACGCCTCTTTTCTTCCCGTTTGTATTTCTCCTGGTCGGGATAGAGCCTTTTGATGATTTCCAGTTCCTGACTACTGTCTCCGAAAGCTTGCCAGTTTTTATAGACCAGGATAGTCACAAAATTCCAGTCGCTGTGGCCGTCCCCATGAAAGCGCGGTGTGTAAGCTTCCACTCTCAGCAACCGGCCGCCTTTTACCTGTGCCTCCAAGACCGGGTAGTGATTTCTCCTGAACAAGTCGAGAAACTCGTCCTGGTACCCCCATTTGATTTTGTAATAATAGGCAGCAATAACGGGCCGGTTAGCCGAATCCTCCTGGGCCCTGGCGGAAGGTTCCCATAGCCCAAGGCCGGCCACCGCCAGAATCGTAATCGCCAGAATCAGCCGTCTCATTTCTGCCCCTCCTTTGGTTCTTCGTAATGATTCAGAAGCTGTGAAAAAACTGGTCCGCCCGCAGGGGCGAACCGCCCAGCCAATAATAGCGGAGACTCACGGGCCGGCACCCCAACGAGCCTGCCCTGGTGCAGCCTGAACCCCACAGCATTGAACTTTCAGTGCCAGGATGCGTATAACACCTTGTCAGAGGAATGCCCATGACCTCCTTACACAGCCTTGCCTTTATCCTGGGGGCCTCGTTCGCGTCCGGCCTCAATCTCTATGCGACCGTAGCCACGCTGGGCCTTCTTCACCGGAATGGGGTCGTCCAGCTTCCACACTCCATCGAGATCCTGGCGAATCCCTGGGTGGTGGGGATTGCCTTGACTCTCTACCTTGTCGAGTTTGTGGCGGACAAGATTCCTTACGTAGACAGTGTCTGGGATGCGATACATACCTTTATCCGGCCGCCCGCCGCGGCTCTGCTTGCGTATAGTGCGGTTGGCAGCGTCTCCGAAGAGTGGCGCTTAGCCGCTGCTCTCCTGGCGGGCAGCGTCGCTCTGACGTCCCATGGGAGCAAGGCTTCGACGCGTATCGCGGTCAACGCCAGCCCCGAGCCGGTGAGCAACTGGATCCTCAGCCTGGGTGAGGACGGCCTGGCGATATTCCTGGCCTGGATGTCAGCGGTGCATCCGCTCATTACCCTTGTCCTCGTCTCCCTGCTTGTCTCCCTTTCCATTTACGTCGTGGTCAAACTGTTCGGGGCCCTGCGCCGAGGCCTGAGCCGGATCTTCAGGCGCCCTTCGATTGCAGATTGCTGATTCCGGATTGCGGATTGAAGTTTGCCAAATCCGAAATCCGGCATCGGATGTCCGCTGCCCCCCTCGCTACCAAACAGTGCCCTTCACGGATACGGTAGCGTATTTTTTTAGGACGCGCTATGGGACACGGCGACGGATCAACACGGCGTAGCCATTCGGCCGCAACCAAAAGCGTGAACGAAAGACCACCGATGAACACAGATCCGTGTTCATCTGTACTACTAACGTGCAAATCCTTGTCCGGCGGTCAAGGATATTTTCACCGCGAAGAACGCGAAGAAAGCGATTTCGAAAACTTCGCGTTCTTCGCGTCTTCGCGGTGGATTTCTTTGCTTGTGGCTGGGCTGCTCCGTGTTCATCGGTGGTTTCATTTTGTGCAGTTTACGCAGACGAAAATTCCTTTGCGAGAAACGACCACTGATCGAAGTGCGCGGTCCGTGGTATTGTAAGGCAAAACGTTTAGGTTGCGTCCCGTTTAGGAGGTCGAAGATGAGCCTTACCCGAAGGGACTTCCTGCTTTCGTCCGCGCTGCTGCCCTTCAGTGTAACAGCCGGGGAGACGCGCTATCGGGTCGGCATAACCACGAACACGCGGGGCGGATGGGAAGACGACGTCTTCCTGTCGTTCCGCGAGGCGCGGGAGGCGGGCTTTCGTCATGTCGAATCCTTCGTTCATTACTTTACCGGGTACTTTGACAGGCCGGAAGAGTTGCGGAAGAAGATCGACGAGATCGGTGTGCGATTTGTGACCATCTCCAACGGCGGCCCTCTGGAGATGCACTTTGAAGATCCCGCACAGCATGAAAAGCTGCTCGAGGATCACATGCGCCTGGTAGGTTTCATAAAGAAGTTCGGCTGCACGCACCTGAAAATCAACCTGGGCCCGCGCCGTCCTGCCGGCACGACGGACGAAGACCTGGAGCACATGGCGAGAGTTTTGACGGAGCTGGGACGGCGAGTCAGCGCGGAGGGGCTCAAGCTCGGCGTGCATGCGCACATGTGGAGCCAGTTTGAAAACCGCCGCGAGATTGACCACATCATGGGACACACTCCGGCAGAGCACGTCGCCTTTGTGCTGGACACGGGACAGATCACTCTCGCGGGGATCGATCCGGTTACACTGGCTCGCGAGCTTGGCCACAGGATTATCGAATTCCATCTGAAAGACACAAAACCGGAGCATCGGGGAGGCGCGAAACAGCGCATGGAGCGTCCAGACGTAATGAAAAACCCGCCATTCTTTGAACTCGGGAAAGGAGGCGTGGACTTTCCGGGATTGAAGGCGCATCTCGACGGCATTCAGTGGAAGGGCTGGCTGACCGTGGAGCTCGATTCCTCTCCTTTCCGGCCTCCCAAGGAAAGTGCCCGTATCAGCAAGCAGTACATGGAACAGCAGCTCGGGATCACAGTGGGCGGTTAGTAGTAGGCGTTCGAACTTCAGGTTTGGAGTTCAGGCTTTAGTCTGCTCGGAGAACCGGCTGTAAGGGCTCGCGCAGAAATAAATTCACATTTTGGCGCGAGCGCCGGGTGGGCAGATGCGAGGCGCGGCAACAAAGCCGATACGCGCCCTTCGCCGCCGCGCCCCTTCGGGCTGCGGCCCTCAGGCCCGCTGGCTTTGTCGCCCGCTCCTCACATACCGCCCCGGGTATAGCTCGTCACTCGCGCCTCGTCAGCGGGCCTGGGGGCCAGCAGCAAAATGTGAAGTTATTTCTGCGCGAGCCCTAAGGACAGCCTGAAGGCTGAACTCCAAACCTGTCATTCGTCAATCCACTTCACGGCCTCCGATCCAGATCTTGTGGATTTTTCGGGTATTCCGGATGTCTTGCAGCGGATCGGCGTCGAGGAGGATGAGATCGGCGCGTTTGCCTTTCTCGAGAGTCCCGAAGTCTCGGGAGATTTTCAGAGCCTCGGCGGCATTCGAAGTTGCCGCCAGCAATGCCTGCGCGGGAGTCAGTCCTGCCTGCACCATGAGCTCCAGCTCCCGATGCTCGAAGAATCCCTGAAAACGGGCGGGCGGGCCGGAGTCGGAGCCCAAGGCAATCGTGACTCCCGCATCCCACAGCTTCTTCAGGTTCTTCTGACCGGTCTTCAACTGGCCCGGATATCGTGAAAAGTCGGGATCCGATTTGATCCGGGCTCCGTACGCCGGGTCCTTCAATTGGCGTACCACGAGGGGATCAGCCCAGCGGCTGAAAAAGGGATCGTCCAGGAACGCAGGCGGTTCTGCATAGATAAACGTGGATTCCTCCCGTACCAGAGTGGGTACGGCGAAGGTTTTCCTCGCCTTCAGAGCTTGAATCAACTCGCCGTCAACTTCGCGGTCGCGCACGCTGTGGGCCATGCCGTCCAGCCCGGCTTTCACCAGTTCCTTGGCGTCTTCCAGATAGAAGAGGTGGGCCATCACTCTCAGGTTGTGTTTATGCGCTTCCGCAATGATGGCCCGGTACAATTCGGGCCGTATTTTGGAATAGTGGCCCCAATGGTCATCCACCCAGATCTTCACCATGTCAACCTTCTGCCGGGCCAGCTCCTGGACTTGGCTCTGGACTTCTTCGATGGTGTCCACCTCGCGCGGGACCCCGGCATTTCCAGGCAGGACGGCCGGGTAACCGTTCTTTCCGGTAAAGCCGCGCCCGGCAGTGAAAACCGTCGCGCGCACCGGCTCCTCCGGCCTTGCGGCTCCGCGAATCTCAGACATAGGCTCAAAGTCGGTTCCCAGACTCATTATCGTTGTGACACCGTAGCGGGCGTACTGCTTCAGCTGGGAGACGACGTTGTCCCTGGTGTAGTTCTCACGCGCGGATTTGAGGCCCTTCGTCATCCCGACGTGCCCGTGTGTATTGATCAGCCCCGGAATGATGGTCTTTCCCTTTGCGGGAATGGTTACCGCATCTTGGGGCGCCTGCACCGATCCGCGGGGCCCCAAGGCCTCAACACGGGCGCCTCGGATCACCAGAATGGCGTCCCGGATCGGCGGCCGCCCCGTGCCATCCCAGATCTGGGCGCCGTCAATAACAACAGCAGGCGCATTTGCGGCACTGAGCGGAGAACCGTTCCGTTCGCTCTGCGCTGGTAAGAGGAGAAGCAAGGGAAGGGACAAAGAAATACCGACGCCTAGCAATTTTCTCTTTTTCATTCCGAAGCTCCTTTATTGCGGATTCAATCTACAATCTCGAGATTGGCCATTTTGTGGGAGGGCACGACTTCAGTCGTGCCGCAGGGATCGACATAGATGGCGCCCATGAGGCAAATGGCAATGCAATTTGCCGCATGCCACGCATTTGCCGGGATCAATTCGCATCGCGCTCCTGGGCAGTGGAAGAATGCAGTCGGCGGTGTGCAGTGGGCAGCCGGCAGTGATGCCGATATCAATTCTGTTGTGGCTACCGTACTATCGATAACGAGTGAGCCCGTCATTCACGGGCGAGACGCCCGTGCCACGATAGCTTCGTGGCAAGGCCGTCCCGGCCATGATGCAAAACTTGACCGATTTGTGAGCTTCGTGTCCACCAAGTGTACCTAGCCATTGTTTCGTGTTACTACCCATGCCCACTGACGACTGTTTCAAGAGAAAACAAGATAACATCCGGCGGCGGCTACGACCGCCATGGAAAGACCCCAGGCCAGCATCTTCCTGAAGAGCGAGCGAGTATCTTCTCCAGCGGGGGCAGCGGCGATACAGAGCGCGCCTATGGTCGAGAGCGGTGAGACGTCGACCAGATGGGAACCTACGTTGATCGACGAAGCGATCGCCATGGGATTCCCGCCTCCCAGTTTCTGAATGAGCCCGGGCACGGTGGGCAGAAAAGCCGGCAGCACCACACCCGAAGTACTACTATAAACCGAGATCGATCCCGTGAGAAAAGCCGTCACGCCCGTGACCGACCTCTGGGTGGAAAAGCGGGCCAGGAGCGTGGTGAACAGATCCATGCCGCCGGTTTTTTCCAGAAGGGCGATCAACACGGTCACCCCTGTGACCATCAGGATCGTGCTCCAGGGCATCGCGCGGATAGCATGAGCTTCGTTCGCCACCCTCAACACAGTCAGCAACACTGCCCCGGCCAGCGCCCCCATTCCCACATTCAGATTGAAAAAAATCACTCCCGCGATCAAGGCTCCAATCACACCTAATGTCAGCCAGTGTCGCGGCTCCAGCCCCTCGCTTGCGCCGGATGCGTTATGGGACGAATCAGCCTTCGCGGGCAGGTCCGCGAAAGCGTCCTGCTCGTGGTAAGTCCGGCGGAAGAGTCTCCAGCCTCCGAACAGAAAATAACCCGCAAAGCCCACTGAAGCGTGCGCCAGGCAAACGTTGAAATAGTTTTGCCATTCCATTCCTGCGAGCCCGATACGGGCCATGATTCCGTTTGCAATGATGCCGGTCGGCGCCACAGGCGAGAGAGAGCTCGCATTGGCGCCGTTTCCTACCATGAGCGCCATCAAGAAGGCGGAGATGCCGGTCCGGCCGGCTACGGCCATTGCCATGGGGGCGACCAGTGCGGCCGAGGCGATGTTGCCGGGGCCGATGGATCCGAGAACCAGTGCGAGAAGAAAGAACATGATGGGAACGAGCCCGAGGTTTCCTCTGCAACCGCGCACGGCCCGATGGGCGACTTTGTCCAGCGTGCCGTTAAGCCTTGCCTGCCCAAACAGGAGCGTGACCGCGACCAGGGTGAAGAACAATTGGGTGGGAAACCCCGCCGCGACTTCGCTGAGCTTCATTCCGCCGTAGTAGACGCCGATGAACAAAGCCAGGGCCAGCGAGAGGATGCCTACGTTGATTTCGGTAGCGCAGCTGGCGACGATAGCGGCAATCAGGGCCCAAAGCGAGAGTATTGGCAGGCTCATTTCAACGGACCATTTGCGATTGACAAGTGACGGTCGAATGTAGAATGGTCCTTGTCGATTGTAAATGCTGAAGATCAGCAACCCGTCAATTACGGAGCTGTGTAAGAAGGAGCCGGGCGTCCTTTTCACCACAGAGGCACGGAGGCCACCGAGATTCACGGGGAGTGACGAATGACGCGTAAGACGAGTGAACATAATTCGTCATTCGTCACTCTACGTTCGTAGGTCCCGTTGCCCTCCGTGTCTCCGTGGTGAAGCTGAGCGTCCCGAGTAACTGAGACGCTGTGAAAAATCCCCAGGAGAGTTCAACCATGTCGAAAGAAACCTTATCGCGACGCGATTTCATATCGGGAATCGCGGCCGGCGGAGCTGTCGCGACGTTGGCGAGCTCTGCCGAGGCCGTCGAGTCATCCGATGCAGTGGTATTCCATAGTTTTCCCATCGTCGAGCCGAAGCCGGCCGGCGGCCGCATCAAAATTGTGTGCGCGGAAAAGCTCGCGCCGGAAGAGGCGGACCAGATTCGCAGCGCGGGCAAGAATATCGATCTGGTTTTGCTGCGGGACCGATCCGGACTCAAGGACAACGCTGCAGAGGCCGAAGCCATCCTCGGCGTCGTGGACCGCGAGACCATGCTGAATGCGAGAAAACTGAAATGGGTGCAGACCTGGGCTGCCGGCGTGGAATCGCTTCCACAGGAGCTGATGGAGCACCCGTGTGTCCTTACGAATATGCAGCGAGTCTTTGCGCCCGTCATCGCGGAATCTGCGCTTGGTCTGATGCTCAGCCTTGCGCGCGGCCTGGCGCAGATCTCGATCCCCGCCTTCAAGGAGCGACGATGGGCGAGAAGCGATGTTCCGCTGGCGGATCTGTATCAGAAAACTCTGGGGATTGTGGGCCTGGGCGGGATCGGCACGGAGACTGCCCGCCGGGCGCACTACGGATTCAGCATGAAGGTCCTGGCAGTGGATCCCAAGCCGCTGCCAAAGCCGGAGTTTGTCGCGGAGCTGCGGGAGCCCGGCTGGTTGATGGAGATGGTGCCTCAGGCAGACGTGCTGATGAGTGCCGCCCCGCTAACGAAAGAGACGCGCCACATGTTCAACGAGTCGGTCTTTCGCAACATGAAGCGGTCGTCCTATTTCATCAACGTGTCGCGCGGCGGCCTGGTGGACCAGGAAGCCCTTGCCAGGGCGCTCAAAGAAGGCTGGATCCAGGGCGCAGGCCTGGATGTGACAACGCCGGAACCTCTCCCTCCGGACCACGTCCTGTGGAACTGCCCGAACCTGGTCCTCACTCCGCACAATTCGGGGAACGCACCTATCCGCCAGGTCCGGCTCATGGCTCTCGTCGCGGAAAACGTCCGCCGTTACTCGCACGGGCTGCCTCTGCTGAACGTAGTGGACAAGGCTCGCGGCTACTAGAAGCATGAGGGTTGACGATTGACGATTTCTGTTAAAGCTTCAATCGTCAATGGCGCGGGGAAGCGCATGGATCTGGGGGTAAAAGTGGGCTACGGGTTAACTATGAACTGTACGACCAAAGAAACGGAGGTGATGAAATATGAATGTGCTGGAACTGCCTAGTTGGGAGGAGCTGGAGAGACAGTACTTAGAGAGTTTAAAAAGCGAGCGAGAGAAACGGTTGGTCTGTAGCTGCAAAAATGAGCAATTCTTCGTGGTTACAGAGCGGGTTGCAAAGCAGCACAGGACACGTCGAGCCCATCACGTGAGAGTCGTAGACAAGGCTCGCGGCTACTAGAAGCATGAGGGTTGACGATTGACGATTTCTGTCAAAGTTTCAATCGTCAATCCGCAGTGATCGTTTTCGCGAGATTCGTGGAATTCGTGGCGGGTTTTACAGGCCACGAATTCCACGAATTAACACGAATTGGGGTCTCCACAGCTTCTGAGCGAGTTAAAGGCATGAATTGACTCCCATATCTGATTGCGCCTGAAAGTTAGTACCTCGAAGACTGGTCCCGGGTGGTATACTAAATGCCTCTGAGACCGCGCCGTAAGCATGGAGGTACGTCATGAGCAACCCAAGGGTGAAGTTTGTAGTGGGGAGCCTGGTGATTGTGGCTGCGCTCGCATGGTTGGGATTTGTTGGCTTCCAGGAGAGCAAAGCTTATTACATCACAGTGGACGAGTTCCGGGCTATGCAAGGACGTGCGCAGGGCAAAACCCTCAAAGTGGCCGGAGACGTGGTCGAGGGGTCCATCGACCGCGCCAAGTCGCCCCTGGAGTTTGTTATCGGCCACCAAGGTCAGACTCTGAAAGTTCAATACATAGGCAAGGAAGTGCTCCCCGATACCTTCAAAGATGGGTCAAAAGCTGTAGTGGAGGGTACTATCACGCTGGATGGAGTCTTCCAGGCGAAACATATCGAGGCAAAGTGCGCCTCGAAGTACGAGGCTGAATACGAAAGCAAAGGGAAATCTTAGATTCTCACAACCTCGCAACTGACGACATGTCTCTCACATTGAGAAGGCGCCGACGTGGATCAGCATGGCTGCACGCGGAACCAAATCCGCGTTGGTCCGCGCTCATCCGCGCCCTTAAGACCGTTCCCAGGGAGTTCGAGGGGCGAGCCCTTCATCCAGTGACTCCGCTAAGCCCACACATTCATGAACCCTCGGTCAAAGGTTGCTTATGAGCGAATTCGGTAACTTCTGCCTGCTTCTGGCGTTCTGTTTGGGTCTGTATGCGCTCTTGGCGTCGGTGCTCGGCGCAGTCCAGAAGCAGCATCGCATTGTGCGCAGCGCGGAACGGGCGGCTCTTGCTGCTTGCGGCAGTATTGCTCTGGCCTTGTCGAGCCTGGTCTATCTGCTTGTGACCAGCGATTTTTCGGTATCGCACGTGGCCAGCGCTTCCAACCGGGCCCTGCCCGTTTACTACAAGATTGCCGCACTCTGGGGTGCCCATGACGGCTCCCTGCTCCTGTGGGTCTTCGTGACGTCCATCTTCAGCGGGATTGTGATTTACCAGAACCGCTTCCGCTACCGGGACATGATGCCGTACGTGGTGGCGGTCCTGATGGTCAACCTGTCCTTCTTTCTCTGTCTGAATCTGTTTCTGTCCAATCCGTTTAATCAGCTTGTGCAGGCGAACGCGGACGGCACCCTGCAGAAATTCATTCCGCAGGACGGGCGCGGGTTAAATCCGCTGCTGCAATACTGGGCGATGGTCATCCATCCACCGATCCTGTACCTCGGTTTTATCGGGTTTGTGGTTCCCTTCGCGTTCGCCTTTGCCGCACTTGTAACAAAGCAGCTCGGAGATTCCTGGATCCGCACGATCCGCCGCTGGACGCTGGTCCCCTGGATGTTTCTCGGGGCCGGCCTGATCCTGGGGGGCAAGTGGGCTTACGTCGAGATGGGTTGGGGAGGCTACTGGGGATGGGATCCGGTCGAGAATGCTTCCCTGATGCCCTGGCTTACCGGGACTGCCTTCCTGCATTCGGTAATCGTGCAGGAACGGAAGGGGATGTTGAAGGTTTGGAACGTTTTCTTGATCATGATTACCTATCTTCTCGGGGTCTTTGGAACATTCATAACGCGTAGCGGAGTTATCAATTCCGTTCACGCCTTCGCCGACTCTTCGTTAGGGCCGTTCTTCCTTTACTACATGTCCGCGGTCTTTTTTGTGAGCATGTATCTCATCATTGACCGGCTCCCGTATCTCAAGAGCGAGCGGCCGCTGGATTCCGTGCTGTCGCGCGAGAGCGCATTCCTGTTTAACAACCTGGTCCTGCTCGTCGCCTGTTTTGCGGTGTTCTGGGGAACTATGTTCCCGGTCCTTTCGGAATGGGTTCAGGGACAGAAAATGACGGTGGGCCCGCCCTTCTTCAATAACGTGAACATTCCCATCGGCCTGTTTCTGCTCTTCCTTACGGGTGTCGGCCCGCTGTTTGCCTGGCGTAAGACGTCGGTGGAAAGCTTGAAGAAGGCTTTCTTCTGGCCGGTTATCTTTTCCGTGCCCTTTTGCGCAGCGCTGATGATTGCCGGAATGCGCGATTTCTATGCGGTGGTCTCATTCACGCTTTGCGTCTTCGTCCTGATTACGGTCGTCCGGGAGTTCTACAAGGGAGCGAGCGTCCGCGCAAAGAATACGGGCGAGAGCTTCCTTTCCGCCATAGTCAACCTCACCTTGAAAAACAAGCGACGCTACGGAGGGTACATCGTCCACGTTGCCATCGTAGTAATTTTCGTGGGCCTGACGGGCAACGCCTTCAACAAGGAAGTCCAGCAGAAGCTCAGCAAGGGAGAGTCGATGCATATCGGGCGTTACATGCTCCGCATGGTCGATTACAGGGAGGCAGACACGCCGAACTATCAGTTGGCCGAAGTAAAGCTGGAAGCCTACAAGGATGGGAAGTTAATTCGCACGATGACCCCTGAAAAACGGCTCTACAAGGCCGGGGACCAGCAGACCACTACAGAGGTGGAACTGTACAGCACGCCGAAGGAAGATCTCTACGTGGTGTTCTCCGGTGTGGCAAACGGCGGAAAAGGTTATGAAATCCATGCCTTCGTGAATCCGCTCGTGTTCTGGGTGTGGTTCGGCGCTGCGATCATGGTTTTCGGGACTCTAGTGACTCTGCTGCCGGACCGCAAAGGCGCCTTTGTCACACCCCAACTGAGTTTCAGCGAGGCTGCAGGGATCGGGGAAACCCTGAGAATCAAATAGGGGATGCAATTGGAAGTGGGTTCAATTCACGCTGCCGTGAACTACCTCAGAAGCTGTGAAGAATTCAATTCGTGTTAATTCGTGGAATTCGTGGCCAGTAAACTAAAAACCGCCACCACGAAAAACGGTCACCGGACGGTAGCGCCAAAAAATTTGACTCTTACTTCTAATTGCCCTCAAAGAGGATGGTCTTAAGACTGTTGGCCGGCCGATCAGCCTCATTCGGGCGGCCACACAGGGCCGCCCCGACGTTCGCCCCCGGGTCCGTGTCCCGTGGAATGCGGATGAAACTGAGAGCTCGAATACTCCTTTACATCGTGATTGTTCTGGGTACTCCCCTGTCAAGCGCGCCGGAGACTGCGGACCTTGAAAAGCAATACAGGGAAGCGGCGGCGCAACTCGTCTGCCAGTGTGGGGGATGCCGCGAACAGCTCACCGTGTGCGGCATGCAGAACTGCCACTCCGCCACGCCGATGCGCGCGGAGATACGGGAAAAACTGCAGGCGGGAATGACCGTGGAGAAGATTGTGGACGGCTTCGTGGCCAGGATAGGCAAGCAGGTGTTGGCCGCCCCGACCCTGAAGGGCTTTGATCTTACCGCCTGGATCATGCCCATCGTCATGTTTGCCCTGGGCCTGATCGTTGTTTCCTGGATCGTCGTCCGGATGGCGCGTCCGGCCGCGGCAGCGGAAGCGAGCGCTCCCGTCATTGTCGATCCCCGGGTCGAAAGAGAGCTCAAGGACTTCGAAGAGGAGAGCTGATGTTAGTGGCTGCTGCATGCACTCTGCTTGTGGCGCTGGTTGGATTATACGTCCTGACGCCGCTCTTCAGGGAACCCAAAGGGAACCTGGACGTGGAGCTTCTCGCCGAAACGGAGCTCGACCGGCTGCTCAACCGCAAGGCCGTTATCTACAGCAACATCAAGGACCTCGAGTTCGAATACAAGATGGGCAGGCTGTCCGATGCCGATTACGGCCGCCTGGGAGCCGGTTATAAGGCGGAGGCAGCCCTGGTTCTGCAAAAACTGGATCAGTTGGGCGCCGAAAAGAACGTCGACGAGCAGATCGAGAAAGAAATCTCGGTGCGCCGGGGAAAGCTCTCCTCTGCTCCCCCGTCGCAGTCTGCGCCCGGTTTTGCCAGCTGCCCTTCCTGTGGGTCCGCCACCGTCCCCGGCAAGAAATTCTGCGCCGACTGCGGCCAGCGGCTTGCTTGATCCCGGTAAGATTATCTTCCACATGAATCCGATCAACTCAGTCGTCAAACCTGCGCTCCTTTCCATGCGCCGGCCCGTTTTCCTTTTGATAGTCTTGATGCGTTGTGCTGTTCCGGCTTTGTGGGCGCAGGGATCCGGCGTTGTGGAAGGCAGGGTGGTTAACGGCACCGATGCCAGGATAGCCGCGGCGGGCGTCGATCTCGACGTCATCGGATTGGGCGGTGGAATGACAGTTCTCAAGAGTGCCGTGACCGACCCCTCGGGGCGATTCCGGATCGAGGGCCTTCCTACCGGACCCCCCCTGATGATCCGGGCGAACTACCAGTCCGTGAACTATCATTCGCGCTTTAGCCTGGACGCCTCGGGAAAGGCATCCGTGGAGGTGGAGGTTTTCGAGGCCACCACATCGATGAAGGATATCCGGGTGGAGGGCGTTCGCCTGGGATTCCAGCTGGATGGGGATCACCTGCGCGCCGTGGAGACCTATTCCTTCGTCAATGAGACAAAACCAAAGAAGACGTTTGCCAGCAACCGGGGAAGTTTTCGCTTTACCAAGCCCGCTGGCATCGCAGAACCACCACGATTGTCGGCGCAAGGCCCCGGAGCCCCCATGCCGCTCACGCAGACACCGCTCGAGAGCGCGGATGGCCAGAGTTACTACAGCTTGTACGCGCTCCGTCCCGGTACGACCACTTTTGAGCTGGATTATGTTCTGCCTTATCACGATAGAACCTACACGTACCGCAAGAATTTCTATCAGGATGTGGATTTCTTTCAGATCGGTGTTATCCCGCAGGACGTAGCCGTCACAGGTGAAGGCCTGAAGCGGATTCAAGTGGATGTGGCCAAGAATTTTGCGGTCTATACCGGCGGGCCTCTCAAGGCAGGGAGCGAGATGGCCGTTACTTTTGCCGGTGGCACGCCAACGGCAGCGGGCGAGTCATCGGAAGGTTCTGCCGAACCGCGCATCCGGCCTATGCCCACGTCTGTGGGGCGCTACACGCCAATAGTCGGCCCGTTGCTCCTCATGGTATTCATCGTTGTTCTCTGGTATGCCTACAATAACATTCCGGCCAAGCAGCCCAAGGATTCCCGGACGCGGGAACTGAGGCAGAAACACGAGCAACTTCTGCAATTTGTGGCATCGCTGGATCAGAAGTACGAGAACAAAGAGATGGAGCGAGGAGAGTATCATCGCTTGCGCGCGCACGCCAAGAGCCAGCTCCGGCGCATCTCCCTTCTTTTAGGGAAGAAATAGGCCAGCGTTTTCACCGCGAAGACGCAAAGGACGCGAAGTGGACTTTGTGATCTTCGCGCCTTTGCGGTTAATTCTCCGGACTGAAAACCATGATTGAGGTGCAGGGGGTCGCCAAATACTTCGGGAGATTCTCGGCGCTGCGGGACCTCAGCGTTACGGTAAGGGAAGGCGAGTTTGTCTCGCTCTTCGGCCGGAACGGCGCGGGAAAAACGACGCTGCTCCGAATCCTGGCCGGTCTTACCCGGCCCTCTTCCGGCGATGTCAGGATTCATTTATCGGGCCCACGGTCGCCGCAAGAAGCTCGTGGAGGCATGGGTTATCTCTCCCACAACACCGCTCTCTACGGCGACCTGACCGCCGTCGAGAATCTGCGTTTCTATGCAAATCTTTTCGACCTTGCCTTGGACGAGGCCGAGCTCGATAAGAGGATCCAACTGGTAGGACTGGCGGGACGGGAAAAAGAGCCGGTGCGGAATTATTCGCGCGGGATGCAGCAGCGATTGGCCATTGCGCGGGCGTTCCTGCATGATCCTTCGATCCTGCTGCTGGACGAGCCATTCACGGGGCTCGACCAGACAGGAACGGAGTTTCTCAAAGATTACCTGTCTCGCGCCCATGGGCGCGGGAAGACGTGCGTGATGGCCATTCATGATGCCGTGCTCGGTTACGAGCTGGCCGATCGGATTCTGGTCATTGAGAGCGGGGGCGTGGCCATGGACGTGGCCCGGCGGTCTGTGAGTCTCGCCGAATTTCAACAGAGATACCGGGCGCTGGTGAAAGAGCGAAGCGATGCCGGCTAAGGTGTGGACGATTTTTCGGAAGGATCTGCTCATCGAGCTGCGCACCAAGGACTCTCTGAATGCCATGATCTTCTTCGGGATCGTGGTCCTGGTGATCTTCAATTTCGCTCTGGAGGCAATTCGCGAGTCGATACGGGCGGCGGTCCCCGGCGTGCTCTGGGTATCGTTTGCCTTTTCGGGCACGCTCGGCCTGAATCGCATGTTCGCGGCGGAGAAAGAAAACAGCTGCCTTCAAGGGCTGCTCATGGTCCCGGTGGATCGCGGGATCATCTATCTCGGAAAGATGATCGCCGCCTGCGTGTTCATGCTCCTTACGGAAGCCGTGATCTTTGTCTTCTCCCTGATTTTTTTCAATCTCACCGTCTGGCGCGAGATACCTTACGTGGTTCTGGTATGCTTGGTAGGCACTCTGGGATTTACGGCCGTCGGGGCTCTGCTCTCGGCGATTGCAGCAAACACCAAAATGAGGGAAGTGCTGCTCCCTTTGATCCTGTTTCCGGTTGTTTTGCCGATTCTCGTGAACGCCGTGGAAGCCACCGCCATCATTCTCAACACCGTCGACTACCGGCAGCTGAAGCTCCCGCTGACGATTATGACTGTCTTCACCATAGTCTTTGCGACCCTGGCGTATCTGCTGTTTGAATATGTGCTGGAGGACTGACCCTATGGACCAGAGAGGGCAAGCCCGGTTGGATGAGTTCCTGGGCGCGCTTCTGTTCGCGGGTATGATTCTGGCGCTCTACATGGCTTTCCTGCAGGCGCCGCGCGAAAAGACCATGGGGGACCTTCAGAGGATCTTTTACTTTCACGTTTCCTCGGGAATTACCGGGTTGACAGCCTTTGCCGTCAACTTTGCCGCCTCGGTGATGTACCTGGTCCGCAGGAACCGATGGTGGGACCACGTGGCGCTCTCGTCTGCCGAGCTCGGAGTGATGTTCTTGAGCATCGTCCTGGTTACCGGACCCATCTGGGCCAAGCCCGTGTGGTTCGTCTGGTGGACCTGGTCGCCGCGCCTCACCTCCTCGCTCGTCCTCTGGATGCTCTACGTCGCTTACCTCCTGGTCCGCAACTATGTTCTCGACCCGGACCGCCGCGCGCTCGTCTCAGCGGTATTCGGGATCGTCGCCTTTGTGGACGCGCCTATTGTGTGGTTTTCGATTCGCTGGTGGCGGGACATCCATCCAGCACCCATGCTGGAGACCGGAGGATTGTCGCCGTCCATGCGCCCGGCTTTCTATACGTGCTGGGCAGTTTTTCAGATCTTGTTCATCTATCTCCTGCGCCGGCGTTTCTTCCTCGAAGCGTCGCGGCAGGAGGTGGAGTGGCTGCAGCGGCGTGCGGACATGGTTTCCTAAAAGGAGCGCCCGGATTATGGAAAAGATCAACCCCATGAATTACCTGTTTGCCGCTTACGTTGCCATCTGGATCATCCTGGCGCTCTACCTCTACTCCATCCATTCCCGTGAACAGAGTCTGCGCGAAGAAGTGCGGCGCCTCAGAGATCTCCTCGAAAAAAAGAGCAGGCAGTAGGCAGTGGGCAGAAACTGCCTACTGCTACTGCCGACTGCTTTGCAGAAAGCCCGGGCATTGTTCGAACATTATCCGATATAGATAGAAGAGGGCCCTTAATCTAAAATTGCCTGTATGAACGGGATGAGACTGAAGAAGATAGGCAAGATAGCCTTGTGGTCGGCAGGATTCGCCGCGCTGGCGTACTTTGGCGGCGGACTGGTTGCGGGCTGGATCCTGGTGCGCCCAGGAAAGCGCCGTGATTACGACTGCGTTCCTGGAATGCGGTACGGCAAGATGCAGCCCTTGACGCTCTTGAGCTCCGACGGATTGCGGCTGCACGCCTGGGTGCTGCTGAGCCGCAAGGCATCTCCCGAAGACTGGGTTGTCCTCCTCCATGGCTATCGCTCGGACCGGTCCGCCGTGCAGAATCGAGCGCGCTTCTTTTCCCGCCGCGGTTTCAATGTCCTTCTCCTCCACTTTCGCGGCCACGGAAGCAGCGATCCCGCAATTATTTCGTACGGTTACAACGAGCGCAAGGATGTGAAAGCGGCGTTTGATTTCATTCGTTCGTTGCGGCCCGAACAGCGCATGCGAATCGGTATCGACGGGATTTCCATGGGAGCGGCCGCGGCGGCCTACGCGGTAGGACACGGCGACGTCGATCCCGATTGGATGATTCTGGAGTCCTGCTATGACAACATCCGGAATGCCTTCGCCAACCGTCTGGAAACGCGTGTCGGAAAATCGCTCACCCCTATTCTGGCCTGGCCTGTGGAGCTGATAGTCGAACAGCTCATTCAACTCCGGGCCGAAGACCTCGATCCTGCCAAGGCGCTGGAAAAGGCACGGTGCCCGATTCTGGTCATGGCGGGGGATTCGGAAGCCGTGCTCCGTATGGTCGAGATCGAGTACCTTTATGGGTGCATTCCCGAGCCCAAGCGCTTGGTCATCTTCCCGGGATCGGGTCACGGAGACCTGCTCGTCCAGGATCCCAAACGCTACGCCCGAGCTGCGGGTGCCTTCCTGCGCGACTTTGCTCCCCGCGAGCCGCAAATACCCAAGCCCGGCGCCGGCACGACCTCCGTCGCAGAACCGAGCCCTGTCCTGAGCTCATGAGCGCAGATCCTCCAAAGAGCGTCAGGCTGGAGCACCCGCGGCCCCTTTTTCTCGGCAGAATCCTGCCCGTCGTTGCCACGAACCCAGTTGTGCGAAGCCTGGAGTTCAGCCTTCAGGCTGCTCTACGCCCGAGCGGGTGCAATTAGAAGGGGGAGTCGGTTCACGCTGCGTGAACTCCCCAGAGAATTTTAATTCGTGTCAATTCGTGGAATTCGTGGCCAATAAAACCGACCACGAATTCCACGAATTTCACGAAAACGATCACCGCCATTTGGACGTCATCGGTTTGAAATACAATTTTTTACAGTCTCCCGGCCGCGCTGCCTGACTCCCACTCTTAATAGCACCCGCGCCCGAGCAGGCTAAAGCCTGAACTCCGAACGATGTGCTATAATCCCGTCACCCTGATGAGCGTCCAAACTGCGGATTATCTTGATCTCATCACCCGCCTGCCGCCCGGCGGAAGACTGACGCTTTACGAAATCGCCTGGGAGGAATACGAGCAACTCCTGGATCAGCTCGGAGATGATTATCACTTCCGCAT
>QHZE01000226.1 GCA_003225335.1 Acidobacteriota bacterium | reverse complement strand
CCGTTGGATACTCTGCGCTGATGTTCATACCGAACGTACTTCATGATCCCTCCTGCGGGCAGCCGTGCCCAGGACAGGCCGGCCGCGGCTATGCCGCGAACAAAAGCTCTCCGCGTCATCTGTGCTGCGTGCATCCGCGTTCCCGGATCTCGGTGAAGCGCCGTGCTGCTAATGCTAAGTAAATTTCATGAATACGGTAACGTATTCCGCCCCAGCTGGTGAAGGGAACTCAGCGGGGGGGTGAGCGAAGCGAACCCGCGGGCAGAAAAGGAAGAACGATACGCACCCGGCAGGGGTCGCAGGAACTCCCGCTCGCACCCAAAGGCGGCTTAAATCATTCTGACGGATCGCCCGGCCCATAGCGGCGATTTCTTTTGACAGGATAAGAGGATTGTCCGACCAAAGCCGCTGTAGAGCGGCAAAGGATAAGCTCGGAAATCCTCGACAGGGTAAAACGACGACAGGTCCAAATCCGGTTAATCCCGTTATCCTGTCCTTTTTTTGAATCCCATTATTCTGCCGGTGCTCTTCATCGCGGAGGCGGATGAACACAAAAACAACAAGGGTGAGACCTCTCCGCGCACTCCGCGTCTTTACGGTGGAGAACTTACGTGCAACAGGAAATGTTTGCCCGTTTGCACCCGAAATCATTTCCAGCTGGAGAAGCCGACGGCGTCGGGGGCGTTCCTTATATCCAGTACGGATGCGATAGCTGAGTGACGGCGCTGCCGGCAGGCCGATTATCCGCATGGGGAGGTCGCCCTGCAACACTAAACTCGTCATGGCCGCAATACGTCAGAAGCTGTGAAAAAATCCGCCCGTAGGGGCGACCCTAGCTGCCGCCTTGGTTTGGAGCGGAGCGTCGCGAGGAAAGCCTTGCTTGTCAAGGCGCGAGCAAGCTCTGGACCTTACACGCATCCCGTCATTCAGACATGTGCCCTCCAAGGGCTTCGCCCGAACGCGCGATGGCATTTTGCGTGGTTGACTCACACTTCTCATTGCACGCATGGACGACAGCCTGCTTGCGCCGAGACCACGGCCGCGACTAGGATGAGAAGAACAGCAATCGGAGTTGGCGATGACAGAAAGCCGGACGCACGGTCCGCTGGTCAGCATTGTAGTGGTCAACTGGAACGGCTTGAAGTTTCTCGACGACTGTCTCGCCTCGCTTGCAAGGCAGACCTGGCTGGAGCGGGAATTCATACTCGTGGACAACGGGTCTAGTGACGGCAGCAGGGAGGTCATCGGTTCCTGGACGAAATGGCTGCCCAACGCGCAGGCTGTCTTGCTGCCAAGCAACACCGGTTTCTGCCGCGCCAACAACCTGGCGTTCGCTCGTGCGCGCGGAGAATGGATCGCTCTTTTCAACAACGATGCGGTCGCCGATCCCACATGGCTGGAAGAGCTGCTGAGGTACGGTGACGTGGAGCGCAGGATCGGGATGCTGGCCAGCAAGATCCTGTTTCACGACCCGCCGGGCGTAATCGACAAGGCAGGCCACCTCATCTACTGGGATGGCCAGAATCGCGGCCGCGGCACCATGGAAGCGGACACAGGCCAGTATGACCGGGCGGAGGAAATCCTCTGGCCTGACGCCTGCGCGGCTCTGTATCACCGGCAACTGTTCGAGGAGACAGGCGGCTTCGACGAGACGTTCTTCGCCTACGGCGACGACGCGGACCTGGGGATTCGAGCCCGGCTGCTGGGCTGGAAGGCCTGGTACGTGCCGACTGCCGTGGTATACCACCGTCATTCGGCCACGGCCGGCGCCTATTCGCCGCTGAAGGTGATGCTGGTGGAGCGCAACCGGCTTCTGCTGGCCGTCAAGAATTTCTCCCTGTGGTTGCTGCTGCAAAATCCTTACTGGACCCTCCGCAGGTTTGGTTGGAACGCCTACGCTCTACTCAGGCGCCGGGGTTCGGCGGCCCGTTTCGTCGAAACAAATGGATGGGGCCGGCTGGTTTTCAACCTGGCCTGGTCCTACCTGAGCGCGGCCAGATTGCTGCCTGTGGCGCTGCGGCGGCGCCGGAAGATCCAGCGGATCAAGCGTCTCTCTAACCGCGAGGTCTTGGAATTGCTGCGCCGGTTTCAGATCGATGTCCGGGATTTGACCTTCAGGGATTGACGGGCCACCTGGCGCGGCGATACTTTGCGTTCGTTTAAAACGAGGGGGGCTCGTCCGCAAGAAGCAGGTATTTTCGAAACAAGATTAATTTCTTACCAAGGGAGGAGAACAGATGAGATCGAGGGTGGCATTCGTAGTGTTTTTAATGATGTGCTTCTTCCGGCAAAGTAGCTTCTGTGACACCTGGCCGCTGGTTCTGACCGGCCAGATTGCGCCGGGGACCGGAGAGGCCCGGTTTGCGTCGCTCTCACAGGCGGCTGTGAACAGTCGCGGCGACATCGCGTTCCATGCGGGGTTGGTTGGGGGGGGCCACGGCATCTTCAGGGTATCCGAAGGGATGCTTTCAGCGATCGCTCTCACTGGCCAGCCCGCACCTGATGCTCCGGGCAGGATATTGTCGAGTCTTGGCGATGCGCAAATAAACAGTTCAGGTGACATCGCATTTAGCGCTGGCCTCTACGACGGACGAACCCTGCTGGACGCCATCCTTCTAAGGTCGGGAGACACACTGCGAAAGATCGTCGACACAGAAGCCGAAGCGCCGGGGGCGCCGGGACAGAAGTTTTCATCCTTCGGGCTCGTACGGCTAAACGACGCCGGCGACATCGCGTTCCAGGCAGACCTCGGTTCCCCCCCTGTGGAAACGGGGGAACATTTCCCTGCATCGGGAATATTCTTGATAACAGGCGGCCGCCTGCGCGAAGTTGTGCTGGACGCACCTCCATTGTTCTCGCTAAACAACCAGGGCGATATCGTGTTCGCCGACGGCTCCCGAGTGCTCTTGTTTTCTGACGGATCTTTCAAGACGGTCGCAACTAGCGGGCAGCCCGTTCTGAATTGGACACGCACTCTCGAGAGCATGTCCCAGCCATGGATCAACGATCAGCGAGATATCATTTTTGTAAACCAAAGGCAGATTTCTCCCCGATTCGTTACTTTTTTCCCAAACGCAATCGTCCGGTGGCGAGAGGGCGTTCTGGAGAAGATCGCTGCTGCTGAGGATCCCGTCCCCGGGGTTGCGGGGGCCGTGTTCGACGAAAGCTTCAACTCGCCACATATCGACAACCGCGGGAGGATGGGTTTCAGCGCGAGAATGAAAATGAAGACAAATGCCAACGACATTTCCACGGGAATAGTTACCGTCGAGGATGGCAGGCTGGCTGTGGTTGCCCGGGAGGGCCAGGTGATTGAAGGGGTTGGGAAATTGAGCTTCATTGGACTTCCAGATTTCGGCCAGCAGGGAAAACTCGCGACGTTTGTGGGCAAGGTGAATGATGGGTCGGCACTGGGTACCTTGGGTTTCTCGGGTGTTTACACGGTGACCCCGGACCGGTTTACCTTGAATTTCCCGCAGGTGGCCGACGGCGCAGGTCCAGGAGGCGGCTGGAGGACCACCTTCATCCTTGCAAATCGATCGACGGACACGGCCGCGGCGACCGTCAACTTTTACGACGATAGTGGCAAGCCGCTTGAGGTAGAGGTTGGCGGACAACGAGCCAGTCAGTTTGCGGTCTCCATTCCTTCGTTCGGCGTGACACGATTTCAGACAGACGGGCATGGGCCGCTTAAGGTGGGCTGGGCGACAGCCCAGGCGGACCAAAGGGTACTTTCCGGAATCGCGGTGTTTGAGCTCTTCGATGACTCAGGAAAGGTCGTTAGCGAAGTGGGCGCGTCCGCGACCGTCCCTTTGAGGTCTATGTCGGTTTTCGCCGAGGGCGGACCGAGTACCTACACGGGAATAGCGCTCGTCAACCCAAACATCATTTCCGCAAATGTGGACTTGATATTGAGAGACTCCAACGCCAAGGAGCTGACAAGGCAGACGCTCGAAGGACCGGCACAACTGAGTCCCTAATTATAGCGAGCGACCTCATGTCGCCAAGCAGGCACGGTGGAGACGCCCGTGCCACGGTCGCATGGCCGCCCGTCGATGGTTGAACGCCATGCCTGATTCGGAGCTCAGGTTTTAGCCTGGACTGAGAGCGAAGTCTGAAAGCAGCCTAAAGGCTGAATTCCGAACCTGGTTGCCGTGCAGATGTAACCCAGAGTGAAGTTGCGGTCGCGGTCGAGGAAATCGAACAGTGGCAGCACGAGCGCCGGTGGAACGAGAAAGAGCGCGGCCGGGAGCAACAGGACAGGCGGGAAGAACTGCAGGCCGTTCAGCAGCCTCCGCGCGAGCAAGCGGAAGAATCCGCCGGCCGGCTGAATTTCAATGTCGGTGAACCCGGCGTTTCCGAGCAGGTAACGGACGCCATATCTTGTAAAGCGAAAGTAATCATGCGGCGATTGGTGCACTTCCCAGTCCTGCGGCACGACCAACAGCAGCCGGCCGCCGCGTCTCAGGGTCCTCGCGATCTCTTTCAACACACAAGCCGGTTCGCGCACGTGCTCCAGCGTCACGATGTTAAAGCAGGCATCGAAGCACTCATCCCGGAAAGGGAGGGCATGGAGGTCGGCGACCGCATCCAGGCTGCTGTAGTCCCAATTTGCATCGCCTAAGGCAAAATCGACTCCGATGTAGCGATGATCGCGGAAGAACCCGTTGTACTGGCCTTCGCCGGCCCCCGCATCGAGGACTCGCGCTCCCTTGGGGAGCGCGGCCGCAAACGCGGATACGGCGCGCTCGATGGAGGCTTCGAAGTCGAGCACGTAATTGCGGAAAAACAGCGGCAGGAAGCGTTGGAGGGTCGCGTATCTCAAGATTTTCTGCGCGCCTCCACCATGATCGTGGAACCCGCGTGGCAGGCGGCCTCGAGGAACGCGAACGGGAGACAGGCGGCTACGAGACAGAAATAGATCAGGTTCTTGCACAACTGACTGCGCGGAGACTCGCCGAGGCGGCGGATCCTGCGCGCCATGGGATCGAGCGCGGGGGCGAGGCTGGTAGCGAGGCCCGCAGGATTGTCGCGCAGCGAAAAGTATTTTCGGCGCACGACCTCGAATCCCGTGCGGTCGAGAAGCAGGTCCAGATCGCTGGGACGGAAGTTCCATAAGTGGCGCGGGACATCGAGGCCGCTCCACCTCTTTCCGAGCAACTTCAGCTGCCAGCAGGCGGCGTTCGGCACTTGAACTATGAGACAGCCTTCAGGTTTCAGCAGCGCCCGGGCCTCTGCGAGATAGGAGTGCGGATCGTAGACGTGTTCGAGGACGTGGAACATGGTGACAGCGGCGCAACTGCCCGGGGCGAAAGGCGCTTTGGACAGGGTTGCGCAGACGGCGGGCACGCCGTTGCCTCTCCACGCGAGTCTCGCGGCATCGTGGCTGAAGTCGAGCCCGGCCACGCGGTACCCGCGTTCGGCGAGCATCTTCAGGAAGAGCCCGCCGCCACATCCGACATCGAGGACGAGTCCGTCCGTTTGATAAGACTCGAGGGCGCGGCATACGAAGCTCACGTGGTCCCGGAGCACAAAACGGCGATAGATCTCCCCCAAACGATCGACAGTTTCTTCCTCGGGACTGAACCAGTAGGTGTCGGGATAATGCGCGCGCAGTTCGCCTGCGCCTGGCGGCGGGAAAAGGCGGGTCAGCCGGCACTGCTTGCATTCGACGATCTGGAACTTCCTGTCCGTGGTGTGGTAGAGACGGTCCGTTGCCTCGAACAAGGTTCGGAACTCCGTGTTTCTGCAAACGGGACACACCGGCAGAGACTCGCCGGCGACTCGTTCGCCTGCTCCATCTGGCTGCCCAGCCAGTTCCGATTTTTGTGTTTCGCTTTTCATCTCCCCTTGGAATGTATCATGCTTTAGGCTGTTTCCAGAGACGCTGTCAAGCCGGCCGCAAACAAAAGAATTGACGACGGTAACGTATTCCGCCCCAGCGGGGCGAAAGGAAATTAGCCGGGGGTGAGCGAAGCGAGCCCCCAGGTAGAAGAGGAACAACGATACGCACCCCGGCAGGGGTTGCAGGATCTCCCCGCGCCCCTGCCAGGGCGCGCATTCGTCTATTGCAATATTCCGGGGGTTCGCGTTCGCTCACCCCCGGCTAAGCTCCCACCGCCCTTCCAGGGCGCCCGATCTTATCTGGGAAAAGCCGCATTTGTGAATCATGTACTTAGTGACTCGCACTTCTGATTACACCCAGTCTTGACAGGGCGCCGTTGTTGGTCCTACTGTGCAAACGGTTACGAACGCGAGGGGTTGGCGGGCGATGGAAAGCGTCAAACGGAGATTGGTGAAAGTCATAGACTCTCACACTGGAGGGGAGCCGACGAGAGTCGTCGTGAGCGGCGGTCCGGAACTGGGCGGCGGCTCGATGGCGGCCCGGCTGGAGAAGCTGCGGGCAGAGCACGATCGGTTCCGCTCCGCCGTCGTCAATGAGCCGCGTGGTTCGGATGTGTACGTCGGCGCTCTGTTGTGCGAGCCGAGCGACCGTTCGTGCGCCGCAGGTGTGATTTTCTTCGACAACGTGGGATACCTCGGCATGTGCGGTCACGGGACGATCGGGCTGGTGGTCACGCTGGCCTACATGAATCGAATCCGGCCCGGTGTGCATCGCGTTGAAACGCCGGTCGGCGTCGTAACGGCGCACTTGCATGAATCCGGTGAAGTCACTGTCGGGAACGTTGCGAGCTACCGGAGCGCAAAACAGGTCACAGTCAATGTCCCCGCGCATGGCCCGGTCACCGGAGATGTGGCCTGGGGGGGAAACTGGTTTTTTCTGGTGGACGACCACGGCATGGAGTTGACGCAGGATCGAGCTGAAGAGCTGACCGCCCTGACCTGGCGGATTCGGCTTGCCCTTTCACGACAGGGAATCACAGGGACTGGAGGGCAGGAGATAGACCACATCGAGCTGTTCGGTCCGTCAAAGCTGGACGGTGTGGACAGCAAGAACTTCGTGTTGTGCCCGGGCAAGAGCTACGATCGCTCGCCGTGCGGCACGGGAACCAGCGCAAAGATGGCCTGCCTGTACGCCGATGGCAAGCTCAGGGAAGGGCAGGTCTGGCGCCAGGAGAGTATCGTGGGCAGCATCTTCGAAGGAAGCGTCTCCGTTGTTGACGGCCAGATTCATCCCAGCATCAAAGGTTCAGCATTTGTGAACGCGGAAGCGACTCTCATCTTGGACGAGCGAGATCCGTTCTGCTGGGGCATGCGATGACCTCCCCGGGCTACGATGTTGTGATCGCCGGCGCCGGCATTGTCGGCGCAGCGTGCGCTGCCGAGTGCGCCCGCGCGGGGATGCGTGTCGCCGTAATTGAAGCCGCTCTCATCGGAGGGGGCGCGACTGCGGCGGGAATGGGCCACATCGTCGTGATGGACGATTCGGAAGCTCAATTCGCCCTGACGCGTTATTCTCAAGTCCTCTGGAATGAGCTTGCCGGGGAGTTGACCCCCGACGTCGAATTCGAAGCCTGCGGCACGATCTGGGTCGCGGCGGACGATGAAGAAATGGCCGAAGTATGGCGCAAGAAAAAGTATTACGAAGACCGCGGCGTGCCGGTCGAAATCCTGGATGCGCGCGCTCTCGCGGGCGCCGAACCCAACCTCCGGCACGGCCTCGCGGGGGGCCTGCTGGTTTCCTGTGACAGCGTCATCTACACTCCCTGCGCCGCGCGCTTTTTGATTGAGCAGGCGCAAGGGCGGGGCGCCACGGTCCGTCTCGGTTGTGCGGTTGTGGAATTGACCGGCAGGGGGGCGAGGCTGAGCGACGGATCCTTTGTCCCGGCCGATCTGACGGTGAACGCAGCCGGCACGTGGTCGCCCATGCTCACTCCGGGGCTGGACGTACGGAAGCGGAAGGGTCACCTGGTGATCACCGATCGCTACCCCGGCTTTGTGCATCATCAACTCGTGGAGTTGGGGTATCTGAAAAGCGCGCACACGCTCACAACCGACACCGTTGCCTTTAACGTTCAACCGCGCCGGACAGGGCAGTTGCTGATCGGCTCGTCACGCCAGTTTGGTGTCGAAGAGACAGAAGTCGATCCTGGTATTCTCGGCAGGATGATCGACCGCGCCTGTGAGTACATGCCCGGGCTGAGAGCACTCTCGGCGATCCGCACCTGGACAGGCTTTCGAGCCGCCACACCCGACAAGCTTCCGCTGATCGGCCCCTGTCCCGGCCATGAGAATCTCTTCCTTGCCACCGGGCACGAGGGATTGGGGATCACCACGGCGCCTGGCACGGCGAGGCTCCTGGTGGATCAGTTGTTAAGTCGGCCGTCCGCGATTCCGATCGAGCCCTATCTCCCCTCCAGGGTGTACCAGGAGTCCCCCCATGTCTGAGAAGGTAAGCCTGGTTATCAACGGAGCTACTGTGACCGTTCCTGAAGGGAGCATGGTTTCGGCAGCGGTTGCGATCGCAGGTGTCACGCCGTTTCGCCGGTCGGTACGGGGCGAGCCGCGAGGTCCCCTTTGCGGGATGGGCATCTGCTTTGAATGCCGGGTGTCGATCGACGGCCGGGCCCACTGCCGGAGTTGTCAGATACCTTGCCGGGAAGGAATGGAAGTACGAACGGGTGACTAGTAATCGCGCGCGAGACTTTTTATCCGGCCAAGGCGGCAGGGAACCGCAGATGAACATAGAGCAGCCATGCCGCAACCAAAAAAAATCTCACCGCAGAGACGCTGGTCGTGAGAAAAAAATCGTAGCGCCGGCGTCTCGCCGGCATGTGAGCCTCGACAACTCCTTTTGCGTCAACAGGACCTTTGCCGGCTGGAAGCCGACGCTGCATTTTTTCTCACGACCGCTGAGGCTCAGAGAAAGAAAATGACCAATGACCAATGAAAAATGACAAATGGCAGTTCGTTGTCCGGACGTCTGACTTCTATTTGTCATTGTTCATTTGTCATTTGTCATTTCCCGGGTACTTCCTAGGGCATGTCAGGGGATCAGAAGGTCGTCCATAGCAGTGATGTGCTGATCGTCGGCGGCGGTCCCGCAGGCGTGGCGGCAGCCTGCTGCGCCGCGGAGGGCGGCCAGCGCGTCACCATCGTAGACGACAACCCGTCATTCGGAGGCCAGGTCTGGCGCGCCGAAGCGGCGAAGCCCGCGGTGAGGGAGGCCGCGGCCTGGTTCGAAAAGCTCAAAAGCGCCGGCGTAGCGCGGATCGCCGGCGCAAGAGTCTCTCATCAGCCGGAATCGGGCGAGCTGATGGCCGAGACTTCGGAAGGGATCTGCCATCTCCGCTACCGAAAATTGATTCTGGCTACCGGCGCGCGCGAGCGGTTCCTGCCCTTTCCAGGCTGGACGCTGCCCAATGTCTGCGGCGCAGGAGGGCTCCAGGCCCTGGTCAAGGGAGGGCTTCCTGTCAGCGGCAAGAGGGTTGTTGTTGCGGGCAGCGGTCCCCTGCTGCTGGCGGTCGCCGCCTATTTGCGGAAGCGGGGCGCGAATGTCTGTCTGGTTGCCGAGCAGGCTTCGACGAAAAACCTGTTCCGCTTCGCCCGTGCGCTGCTGGCGCAGCCCGGCAAGATACTGCAGGCCCTGGACCTCAAGATTCAACTCCTCGGTGTGCCGATCTTCGCGGGCTGCTGGCCGGTGGCCGCGCTGGGAAAGGAAAAACTCTCTGGCGTAACCTTGCGGCAGGGGCGCCGAACCTGGAGCGTGGAGTGCGATTATCTCGCGTGCGGATTCCATCTGGTCCCCAATCTGGAGCTCGCAGAGTTGCTCGGGTGCGAGACGCAAAATGGCGTTGTGCGCGTCCAGGAGTTCCAGGACACATCGGTGCCCGGAGTGTACTGCGCCGGAGAACTGACGGGAATCGGGGGACTGGATCTCTCGCTCGTGGAAGGCCGGATCGCTGGCTACGCGTCGGCGGACCTGCCCGAACGCGCGGGCGGTCTTTTTGCCGCGCGTGAAAAACTCCGGCGATT
>QHZE01000788.1 GCA_003225335.1 Acidobacteriota bacterium | reverse complement strand
GCTGCGCGATTAGTGGCTTTATCTTTTGCTGTTGAAGGAGGTCAGCTCGCGCAGCCGGCCTTTCAAGTCGGGCCTAATCGGTGCAAGTCCGATCACGGATGCCAGGTGGCCCAACGCAAGTTGTCCCCGTAGCTCAGTTAGATCAGAGCGCCACCGTGCGAAGGCGGAAGTTCGTCGTGCAAATCCACGTGGGAGCGCCATTTTGCGGAAGTTGATCGACAGCGGCTGTTGCTGGTGTGGTCTGATCCATCAAACATCAACTCTCAACCTCAACCAATCCCGCCTCTGTGCCTCAGAAGCTACAGGGCGAGTTTCGTAAACTCGTATTCGTCGGTGCAAGTCCGACCAGAGGCTCCATTTTATGGTGACCATGATGTAACAGCAGCATCACGCCCCGTGACGGCGTTCGTGCTGGTGCGAATCCGGTTGGTCACCCCAATTTCGATGGGCCGAAGTTGCTGCGGTATTGATGCTGATACCAATTGTCGTTCAACATTCCAATTTGGAGTGCTTGTTCTGCCTCGGTCCACCTGCCCATGTCGGTACGGAGGATTCGTGCAAACTTGAACTTGATTAAGTGGATGTCCCTTTCGATTGTCGTAACGGGGAGTGGCATAAAGGGATTACGGCTTCACGACTCGCGTCACGTGAGCGGCAATCGCCTGCCAGCGACCATTGCTTTTAATGAACACATCGGTGGATCGGTATTGGCCGCCGGTATCTTGGCCCTGGTAGCTGCTCTTTCGCGTAGCGAGCCCGTGCACCACCGCCGTGTCGCCGTAAACGCGGACCTTCAATTCATCCAGCTTGAACGACTCGAACTTGACGGTCCCTGACTTCCTATGCGCATCGGATTGCGCCTTGGAGATCAGCATGCCTTGGGGATCGGTGAGCATCCAGTCGGCCGAGGTAATGCGGTCGATCGCCGCCTGGTCGCCCTTCACGAGCGCCTCCGCCCACTCTTGCATCAACTGTCTGATAATTTGTTCATCGTTTGCGCTTTTGGTGTTCTTCTCCGCGGCTATTGCTTGAACGACGGCGAGACAGACGGCAATCACGGACAGCGCATTGATAAGGATTCGTTGCATAGATGATTCCTGGTTTGAGTTGTTATCGAGAAGTTGCCTGCTTCTATGCCCGGCTCGTTCTCAAGTCAACGGAAAAGCAGGATCTGCCCGATTGATCCAAAGAGCGGTCCGAGGACGATCGCATGGTGTGCCACTGGCGCGGGCAACTGTCAGAAAACGTTAGACGATTTAGGAAAAGTGAAAATGAAAATGAAGAAAAAGAATCACGATTCGGACTCAAAAGGGAAGCAGGCAAATCCGCCCGCGGAATCCCCACACCGCGAGCTCGTGACCCTTTGGTCGTCGAGTAAAGAAACCGTCCGTGTGCCGGCGCCACCAGGACGGTCCAGAACGGCCAACTTATCAGCCGAAGGTGAAGGCAAACGCCTCCACGCCGGACTGCAGGAACTCGATCTCGAATTGTCAATCGGTAATCGGATTCAGTTGTCGGATGAGTTGATACAGCCGCGGTTCCGTCACGGTGCCGTTGCCCTGGTGGACAAAACCGGTCGCTAACTCCATCGCCAACGGCCTGTGGCCGGAACGGGCGACGTTCTCGCGCAGTTGTTCTTTGTCTGGCTTGAAGATGCGGATGCCGCGTCGCCCGCGCGAAATAGTCACATACCATTACTGCGCATTGGTCGCCGCCTTGATGGTTGAGTCAGAGAACAGAACGTAATCGACCGTTTTCACGACC
>QHZE01000787.1 GCA_003225335.1 Acidobacteriota bacterium | reverse complement strand
GGTTTTGATGTCACTTGGGATTTGGCTACAAGGCCGCCCGGCATTATCCCAGACAACGGACCTAGAACAGTACCAGAAGGGCCCGGCAACATACGGGGGGGCTGAACTCGAGCGGACGACCCGTGAGCTACGGTCTTTGGATTCCCCATCCCAGACAACACACGAAGAGCGCTACCAGCAAGCGCTGGCTGACTTCCGGGCGGGAAAGCTCGAGCTGGCCGTTCGGGAGCTACGGGTTCTGGATTCCGCTGTCGCCCGCAACGCACTCGGTGTAGTCCTTGAGACCATGGGCGACCATGGCGGCGCGCTAGCGGCTTTTCAGGACGCTTTGAGGCTCCAGCCAGATTTTGCGGGAGCAGCGTATAATGCGGCGAAACTGTTAATGCGGCAGGGTAGAACCTCGGCGGCGATCTTCCAGCTTCAATCCACCCTCGAGGGGCGTAGAGGTCGCGACGACACAACATTCTCCCTGCAGATGTTGCTCGTCGAAGCTTACGCCTCCGATGGGCAGGACAAGCGGGCGGCGGAAATCCTTGAAGAGCTCTTGACAGAAAGGCCGGGCTCCGCCAAAGTTCGCTTCTACCTGGCCATGACCTATGCGTCTTTAGGCTCGCTCGACGTTGCGGTCAGACATTACCGCGAAGGACTACGTCTGAAGCCCAAAGATTCCGCGGGATTGATGGGGCTCGCTAAGACCTTGCTTAAATTGAGAAAGGGTTCTGATGCTACGCCCTACCTCCAAGAGTATGTTCGCCTCAGACCAAACGACGCCGAAGGGTACTACATCTTGGGGCGTGCTTTGCGCGACACCGGCCGCTTCAAAGAAGCTGCCGAGACGCTCTTGCAAGCTGCCCGACTCAGCCCCGAGGATTACGACATAAGGTATCATTCCGGAATGGCGCTGTGGCAAGCAGGACAGGTGGAAGCGGCTCTGCCACAGCTTGAGGCCGCCCAGCGCTTGAAACCGGATGATGTCCCGGTGCGCTCTGCGCTAACCCGCGTACTTCGGTCGCTCGGCAAAGAAGAGGCGGCACGAGAGGAGAGCGAGTCGGCCGAACGTCTGGGCTTACGTAAATCCCGGCAGGATCAGGCTTGACCCGGAAAGTGCTCGTGCGCGGAACAATCTGGGTCTTGTGCTTGTTCGTCTAAATGATCCAAAAGGCGCCAAGTCGGAACTCAAAAAAGCGATCGCGCTAGATCCGAAGCTGGCGCTCGCCCACAACGCGCTGGGCATCTGCTACTCGGAAGAGGGGCAAGTCTCGGAAGCCAAGGAGGCCTTTCAACAAGCGATTCGCATCAATCCACAATATGCCGAAGCCAAGAACAGTCTCGGCGCGCTCTACGCCAAGTTGGGAAGGAATGCCGAAGCAGTGGCCCTTTTTGAGGAGGCCGTCGAGGATTCTCCCCAGTATCCGCAGCCTTACCTGAACTGGGGTTTGGTTCTTGCCAGCCAGGGCAATCTGACTAGGGCGAAGGAGATGTTTGAAAAAGCGCTCGGCCTCTCGCCGAATCTTGCGGAAGCCCGCAAAGCTCTGCAAATCGTGGAGAAAGGTCTGAAAGGGCAAGATTAGGAGTTTCGAAGACGGATCCTATTTCGTCCGACTGGGCAGGAGAGAATCGTCGGTGTTCAAAAGCCCTCGTAAGGTTTTCACCGATGAACACCAGGGAGCGGCGAATGTGATCTCGGTGCGAATCTTGCCAAGTCCCACCACGCGGCACCATCCAGAGATATATCTCGAAGCCAAGAAGGCGAGTGAGCCGGTCAACTTGTATGGAACACGACCTATCCCCAGGGGGGAAGTGTTGCTGGGACCGTGCAATGGCGGTGTGGCCACTGCTTAAACGGAGTTCAATGGTGGCGGCGACGAAGCTAAAAGGCTTTACCGGCTGGGCCTGAGCTATATCAGGCTTGAGAAGTTGAAGCGGGAAACGTGAAGAAAGGATGCATCATGCTAAGGGGTGGGTCGAGATGAAACGACGTGATTTTCTCAAGGTAGGGACCGGTGCGCTCGGCTGGCCGGGAACGGGAAGTCCGGCCGAGTCCGAACAGAAGGAGGCGGCTCAAGCCGGACCGTCGTCGAGAAAGGCTTCCGCGCGCCCGGCAATAAAGTACCCCAGGGTATTCACCGGCCGACAACTGGCGATGATTTCTTTCCCGTT
>QHZE01000436.1 GCA_003225335.1 Acidobacteriota bacterium | reverse complement strand
GCGGAGGTGATAGACGTGGGAGCCGGACTCGCCGAGACCGACTATCAGGGGAAGGACGTGCGCAACAGGATCGTGCTCGCCCACGGAACGGCAGGCGCCGTGATGGAGCAGGCAGTCTGGAAAAGGGGAGCCCTCGGAGTCCTCTACTTTCCAGACCCGGCCGGGTTCGACTATCCGCTGAACTCCCTGAACTATCCGGATCAAATCAAGTGGGTGACTCTTCCCGCGGAGAGCGAAGACAGGAAACCTCCGACCTTCGCCTTTGTGCTCTCCCACCGGCAAGGGCGCGTGCTGCGCGCGCAGCTCGCGAGCTCAACCAAACCGCTCAAAGTGCATGCCCGGGTCGAAGCGGAGTACGGGGGCGAACCATGGCAAGTCATGGTGGAAGCCTTCATCAAGGGGGCGGAGATCCGCGATCAGGATGTAGTCCTGACCGCGCACATGCAGGAAGAAAAATTCTCTGCGAACGACGACGGCTCAGGCTGCGCCAATACACTCGAGATAGCTCGCAGCCTCGCCAAACTTATCCGCGACGGCAAGCTCCCCCGCCCGCGCCGCAACCTCCGATTCTGGTGGGTGACGGAAATCAGCAGCGAGCGGCAGTATTTTGCGGACCATCCCGAGGAGGGGAAGAAAATCCTGGCGGACATCAATCAGGACATGGTCGGAG
This sequence comes from Acidobacteriota bacterium, assembly GCA_003225335.1. Lineage (GTDB taxonomy): Bacteria > Acidobacteriota > UBA6911 > UBA6911 > UBA6911 > Gp18-AA60. The sequence goes on along the minus strand of QHZE01000436.1, from coordinate 18,365 downwards.
CCAACCAGGGCCAGGATGTGCTGCGAGTCCAGAACATAACCAGGGTCCCGTTCTCGCGCTCGCATTTCCTGACAGCTCTGGCCGAGCGCGTCATTCGGTACGTGGTGGAGGGAAACACGGCTCAACTGGCCAGCTCTCAAGCCGGTGGGAGCAACACTTTCCCCAAGCCCATTTACTCTGCCCTGGGGACGAGGCACCGCTATAACGCCGCAGTCATTCCCTTTCACAACAGTACCGACCATATGACGTTTAATGAGGCCCCGATCGGCGCGCCCGCGATCACTTTCACCAACTGGCCAGACAACTACATTCACTCCTCGGACGATGATCTGTGGAACATCGACCGGACGCAACTTCAGCGCAATGCCTTCGCGGCGGCCGTCATCGCCTTTGTTATTGCCGACGCTTCGGACAAATCCGTGCCCCGGCTCGCGACGGAAACATACAACGCGGCGCTGACGCACCTCTCGGTAGACGCCTCCACAGCGAACACTCTCATCCAGTCGGCCGAAGATGCGCGCCTGGCTGCCGCTTACAGGCTTGCCAGAAGTCAGATTCACCAGGGAATCTTGCGCGAGCGCCGGGCTCTCGAGACAGTCGCGGCGGCTGGAACGCGAGAAGGAACCGGGCTGGTCGGGCAACTGCTCGATTCTCTTGGACGAATCGAGTCAACGATGCTCTCGGAACTGGACCGGTTCGCGGCGGCGCTGCGGGGAAGGAGCCCCGGGGCCGCCGCCGTCGCGCTGAGCGAAAAGGAACAGGAGATGGCGAAGAAGACTCCGCGCCTGACGGCGGGACCTGCCGAGTTCTTGAAGAGGCGAAACAAGGTGGACAGCGTGGACGGGCTCCACAACCTCATGGCATTTGAAGTAGCCAATTTCGTTGACGGCAAGCGCTCCGCACTCGAGATCTACGAAGCCGTCCAAGCCGAAGCCCTTCATGGAGGGGAGCTTTACTACGGGACGGTAAGCCCCGAAAAAGTCGATGCTTTCTTGAGAAACCTGGAGAAGGCGGGACTGATCAAGTACTGAAGATTGCGGATTGCGGATTGCGGATTGGAAAGATTGGCTCTACAATCCGAAAGCTATATAGTAACCGTCCCTTCTCAAGTTAAGAAAAAATCGGCAATCCGAAATCCGAAATCCACAATCCGCAATCCAATGGTATGCTTTCCGGCATGCTCGACGCAGTGACCCGTTATTTCGAAAGCCTGAGCCCCGGCTGGCTGTACTTTGCCCTCTTCGTCAGCGCGTACGTCGAAAACATAGCCCCTCCGGTGCCGGGCGACACCGTGCTGGTCTTCGCCGCCTATCTGGTGGGCCGCTCCCAGCGGCACCTCGCGGGCGTCTTCGTTTCCACCACCCTGGGAAGTGCGGCGGGCTTCATGACCTACTATGCTCTCGGCCGCTGGGTCGGGCAGGATTATTTTCTGAAGAGGGACTTTCGATTTCTTCCCGCGAAGAGCATCATCAAGGCAGGCAACTGGTTTCGGCGCTACGGCTACTGGGTTCTCCTGGCCAACCGGTTTCTCTCGGGAATACGCTCGGTCATATCCATTGTGTCAGGCGTTTACATGCTCCCCTGGCTCGGGGTCCTGGCGCTGGCTTTGCTGAGTTGCGGGGCCTGGAATGGCCTCTTGATATGGGTAGGCTATGCGCTGGGACAGAATTGGAAACTGATCGAGGACATACTCCGGCAATACAACCGCGTTCTTTTCAGCGTCCTGATACTGGGAGGGGCTTTCTGGCTTGTGCGCCGGAAGCTGTCCACACCATCTTCACGCTGACGCCAGAGCATCCCGCCTAAACTGCACAAAATCAAACCACAGATGAACACAGAGCAGCCCAGCCGCAACCAAAACTATGGTCCACTGCGCTCTTTGGAGTGCGGCAGCTTGCGCACTCCAAAGAGGACGCCCCAAGAATGTTTCCGTCAAATGACAAATGAGAGATGACCAATGACCAATGACAAATAGAAGTCAGAAGCCCGGACAACCAACTGCGATTTGTCATTTTTCATTGGTCATTTGTCATTTTTTTCTCTGTGCTTTCGGCGACTCTGCGGTGTTTGGGTGCGGTCTGTTACTGAAATAACTTGTCCGAGGGGAGACGGAAGCCTCGCCGATTCTGCGCTTCCTTCCAAGGGACGCCGAATGAATCCAGAAGCAGCTTGTCCCCTGCCGGCTGCACGTTCCCGTTGCGGTCCGTGTACTGAAAGAGCGCCAGGCGGTAGGTGTTGGCGGAAGCGAGGCCGCCGGAACGCTCATAGGAATACGTGCCCAGAAAAGTTCCCACCTGGGTCCCCACTCTGTCGAATACCGGCACATCCTCGAGAGAGTCCGCGGGAAGAAACTTGAGCAGCGAATTTGTCAGCGGCAGAAGCGCTTCCGGATTTTTGACGGCGAAGGCCCTCTCATACGTCAAGGCATGGTGGGAAAGACCCGATTCGACGGTACCACGAAATTCCTCCGCGGAAACCCTGGATGCGGCTCGCAAGCTTTCGAGTTCACGCCTGAGGGCATCCCAATCAACCCTTTCGGCGGCGGAGTTCAGACAGCGATCCACCTCTTCCCAGCGCAGCATCTTCGGCTTCCCCTTGCTCTTCAGCTTGCAGGGAAAACCTGCCGACGCTGTCTGGTAAGCGGACTGTATCGCTTGATCTATTTTGTCCTTCACTTCCTTCGCGGGCTCCTGTCCCCAGTCTGCCCGGGACAAGAGCAGAACCAGGAAACAGGCGGTTGCCAGCTTTTGGGGAAAGCAGCTCATAGATAGGGCGAAGAATAACGAGCGCGATTGCGGATTTCGGATTGCGGATTTCGGATTGCCATAATCAATGGTGTCCATCAATTCCAGAATCCGGAATCGATCTGCTCGGAGTATCACGTCGTGGCACGGGACGTCCCGCCCGTGGGTGCTGAAAGGATTGCAATCCGCAATCCGAAATCTGCAATCCGGTCAGGGGACGCGAGCTTCCGAGGAGAGTTTTCGAATCGCCATTTCTGCCGCGGCCGCAACCGCGCCGTCCTTGTCCTGCGCAAGGGCACGCACATCCTGCACGTTTTGCGAACTGCCGAGCAAAGCGACCGCCTCCACTGCGCTCTGACGGACGGCCGGATGAAAGTGCTTCAATGCCGGCAGGATTTGAGGCAACGCCGAACGCGCGCCCAGGCGCGCGAGCCCTTCTATGGCGGCAACTTGAATCTCCGTAGCCGGGTCGTTGAGAACCTTGATCAGGGCCTGGACCGCAACGTCGCCTTTGGCAGCCACCAGAGCTTCAATCGCTTTTTCTTTGGTCTCCACCTTATCGCTTTCCGCCAGCGCCTTTAAAGCCTGATCCGGAGTATCGATCGAGTCCTGACCGCCTTTCGTCGGAGTGCCGGTGCCGATATGTACAAGTCCTGGGGGGCGTCCTCTTGTGCCCTTGAAAAACACCCGCACGAAACTTATCCGTGACTGGCCTGCCGCATCCCGCCGGAAGTAGAAAATGGAGTCGCTTCCGCCGACAATGCGCTGGATCGCTTCCTGGAGATCAGCGCGATAGAGCGAGATGGAGACCGGAGGATTCAGCTCCGAACTGACCTCGAAGATCACTCCTGTGCGCGCCGCGATTTCCTCGAGCACTCGCTGCAAAGGTGTGGCTCGAATCTCGGCAGTAACGACAGCCCCTTCCACGCGCAGCGTCAGAGACCCCGGAACCTGCGCCGGGTCGGGCTGGGTGGCTCCCGCGGCCGTCCTCGGTCTGCGGACTTGACCGTGCATGACCCCCGCGACGAGGAGAACGCTGAAGGACACCGAAAGGAGTGACCGCGCGTTGGCGCTTGTCGGGCGAAAGACGGGAATCATTCCTTGGCCGACCCCAACTCGTCGCGGATTTTCATGAACTTCTCGAAGCGGTACATTGTAAACAGTTCGCGCAGCTTGCGGTTGGGATTGAGAAGGACGAGCTCGCCGTTACGATCTCGCAGAAGCTTGAAAAGCCGCAGAATCTCTCCGATCCCGGAACTGTCAATGAACGGAACATCCTTAAAGTCAATGACGACTTCCCGCACGTCTTCAGTCAGGATGGGATCCAGACGGCTCTGCAAAGCGGGACAATGCTCGAAAGTAATCTTGTCCTTGATACGAACGATGCGGCGGTCCCCTGCCGATTCGATTTGGATATCCATTGTCTCTTCGCGAGGGAAATAGTGTCACATTTCCCGGAGGGGAGCAATGATTTCAGACCACAGTCGTCGTTTTCGTGTTAATTCGCGGCCATCTTTTAGCCACGAATTAACACGAATTGAATTTCTTCACGGCTACCGGCGTGCGCGCGGGAATTTGCCTTGACACAACTTCGCAATGCATTAGAATTCCCATACCTCGCGGTCCCCACTGCACGGGAATCTGTTAAAGAGAAAGAAGAAAGGACTGGCTGGATTTCCCAATATTACTTTCGGAGGAGCAATCTCCATGACCCCCCATGTGATCCCGCGAACTTCCTGGATGTTGTTAGGAATCGGCATCGGCGCACTGGCGATTTACGTCTCGCCTGCCTTCGCCCGGCAGCAAAAGATCGACCCAAAGTCGGATTACCAGTATCGAAAGGACTACGCGCAGGTGGATGGGATTATGAAAGAAACCGATCCCCAAAAACGCGCGGATATGCTGCTCGCCTTCGTCAAGGAACACCCGCAGTCCCGGATGATCGATTATGTTTCGGGAGTTTATTCTCAGACTGTGGGCACGCATGCGCAGGCGGGAGCCTGGCCTAAAGTGATCGAGATGAGCCAGGCATTTCTGACGCTCGTACCTGAAGACAAAAACTCTCTGAAATCGCTGATCGCGGCCTATTTTCAAACGAAGAATTTCGCCAAGGCCGCCGAGATTGGTGAGAAGCTCTATAGCCAGAGCCCTGACAAGGCTCTCGCTTCCGATCTTGCCGGTATTTATTTCCAGCTTCAGAATACCGACAGGTATTTAATCTACGCGCAAAAGATATTGGCCGAATTTCCTATGGAACAGGCTTACGGAACGGCCCTACAGGTCGCAGGCATATACGTGCAGAAAAGGGACCTGCCAAAGGCGAGCGAATACGCGGCCAAAGTGATGGAAGCCCTGGGAGAGAAAGTGCCCGCAGGCGTCCAGGAGGCCGCGTGGAATCAGAGCCGTGCTTTTGCCTTCGGATTAATGGGAGCCAATGCCTACCAGAAGAAGGACTACCCAAAGACTATTGAGTACTACGAAAAGGCCGCTAAATTCGCTCCCAATAGTGATGAGCCGTATTACTACATCGCGCTTTCCAAATGGCAGAACAAGGACGCCGAAGGCGCCGTAGGGGCTTTTGCCAAGGTCGTCGTACTCAGCAAGAATTTTGCCAAGAAGGCCCAGGAGTATCTGGAACAGCTTTACAAGCCTCTCCACAACAACACGCTGGACGGGCTGGATCAGGTTCTTGCCAAAGCGCGCGCGGAACTGGGGATCAGCGGCTAGCGCCTTTTCAGCAAAATTTCAGGATCCCTTTGGGCTCTTGGCGTCTTCGCGGTCAATTCCGGGTCAGTTTCACCGCGAAGGACGCGAAGTGGGAATCGCTGGGATGTTACGGAGAGCCGCTGCAATTCAGACAGTGGCCCTGGCAGCCGACTCAAGCGTAGGGCCGGCAGTACGTAGCCCCGGCCGTGAGGCCGGGGGGATTGGGTGTGATAACGATGAGCACCGAAGGTGCGACACATTTGGAGTGCCGGTCCTTCGGACCTCGGATTGTGGGGTCCGGGAGTCCCGCGCCCTCACGGGCGCGGCTATTCACTTCCGGGCCCGCGAAAACGTTCGAGAAGAGACCGCTACTGTCTGAACGGAGGGAGAGCCGATCACCCGGTTCACCGCCGGAAGGAAATATGATACATTCTTGCTCGACTTTAATCTAAATTGGTTGCTTTTCTTATATTGGTTCAGCAATTCAAATCGTTCCAACAAAAATCCCGACTTTCAGGAGCAATATGGCCGACAAGGATTCGAGGCAAAACAGCCTCACAGAAGAAAAAAAGATCTCCATCCAGGAGGCTCTGGAGAAGGAAGGGGAGCAGCTTCACATAAGCGAACTGCAGGCTCTGAACATCAAGGAGCTGGCCAAGCTCGGCAAGAAATACAAGATCGCGGACGTCGGCAAGATGAGCAAGCAGGATCTCATTTTCGCAGTCTTGCAGGCTCAAGCCGAGAAGCACGGGCTGATCTTCTCCGAAGGAGTCCTGGAGGTCCTCCCTGAAGGCTACGGCTTTCTCCGGTCCCCTGACTACAGCTATCTTCCAGGCCCGGACGACATCTACATCTCTCCGTCGCAGATCCGAAAGTTCGATCTGAGGACCGGCGACATCGTATCCGGCCAGATCCGCATGCCGAACGAAGGGGAGAGATATCTGGCTCTGGTAAAGGTGGATGCCGTAAACTTTGAGCCTCCCGAAGAAGCGCGTCACAGGATCTTCTACGACAACCTTACGCCGCTCTATCCGTACGAAAGGATCAGGCTCGAAACCAACAAGGACAACCTGGCAGCGCGCGTGATGGACATTTTCACCCCGATCGGCAAGGGCCAGCGCGGCCTGATCGTTGCGCCTCCCCGAACCGGGAAAACGATGCTGCTTCAAGCCCTGGCCAACTCGATCAGCGCGAACCATCCGGAGATTTTTCTGATCGTGCTGCTCATCGATGAAAGGCCCGAGGAAGTGACGGACATGGAGCGTTCGGTAAAGGGGGAGGTCATCAGCTCCACTTTTGACGAACCGGCTACCCGCCACGTGCAGGTGGCCGAAATCGTGATGGAAAAGGCGAAACGCCTCGTGGAGCACAAGAAGGATGTTGTGATCTTGCTCGACAGCATCACCCGTCTGGCCCGGGCGTACAACACGATCGTCCCCTCAAGCGGCAAGGTGCTTTCGGGGGGCGTGGACGCGAACGCGCTCGAGAAACCGAAGCGCTTCTTCGGGGCGGCCCGAAAGATCGAGGAGGGGGGAAGCCTCACGATCATGGCCACGGCTCTGATCGACACCGGGAGCCGCATGGATGACGTGATCTTTGAGGAATTCAAGGGGACCGGAAACATGGAGATCATCCTGGATCGCAAACTCGTCGACAAGCGCATTTTCCCGGCCATCGACATCAATCGATCCGGCACCAGGAAGGAAGAACTTTTGGTCGAGACTGCCGACCTCAACAAGATATGGATTCTGCGCAAGGTCTTGAATCCCCTCTCAATCGACGAGGCCATGGATCTGCTCCTCGACAAGCTTCGCAAATCGGAAAGCAACGCAGACTTCCTGAACGCCCTCAACAAAGCCTGACGTTTGCAAGAATGACGAATGTGCCAAATGACCGATGGCAAATGACCAATGAGCAATGACAAATAGTACTCAGGCATGAACTGCGCATTTGTCATTTCACATTGGTCATCTGTCATTGGTCATCCCTAACAATTGTGCCCCAATCCCCGCTCAAAAAAATCGCCACGGGACCCCGCTAGATAGCGTATAAAGAAAGGTCTTCCAGAGGAAAGCCAGTTCTAATCCAGGGGTTGAGAATGGAGCTTGCCACCCATATTCAGGAAATTAACCAGCGGGTGAGGGGCGAAAGCGGATTCGTCCGCCGGCTCGTCGAAGAGGTCCACCGGGTTATCGTTGGGCAGAAGTACATGGTGGAGCGGCTCCTGATCGGGTTGTTCAGCCGGGGTCATGTTCTGCTGGAGGGGGTGCCGGGCCTCGCCAAGACTCTCGCCGTAAAAACGCTCGCGGCGGCCATAGACACGAAGTTCCAGCGCATTCAATTCACCCCCGACCTTCTTCCGGCAGACCTTGTCGGCACGATGATTTTCAATCAAAAGGACGGGACCTTTTCCCCCAAGAAAGGGCCTATTTTTGGAAACATCATCCTTGCCGACGAGATTAACCGCGCCCCGGCGAAGGTGCAGAGCGCGCTCCTGGAGGCGATGCAGGAACGGCAGGTCACGATAGGCGACGCCACGTATCTCCTCGAGGAGCCGTTTCTCGTCCTCGCGACGCAAAACCCGATCGAGCAGGAGGGGACCTACCCGCTGCCCGAGGCCCAGATCGACCGTTTCATGCTGAAACTGAAAGTGGATTATCCCGACGCCCGCGAGGAGCGACTCATTCTGGATCGCATGTCCAGGGACGACGAAATCGCCGTCGACAAAGTTGCGAGGCCGGCAGATATTCTGCGCGTCCGCGAAGTTGTCAAGGACATCTACATGGATGAGCGGATCAAGGACTATATCGTCCAGCTGGTTCTTGCCACGCGCAAGCCCCAGGACTTCAAGCTGAACCTGAAAGGCCTGATCCAGTTTGGGGCTTCGCCGCGTGCCACGATCTTTCTTGCCCAGGCGGCGCGCGCGCACGCGTTCATTAAAGAGCGCGGATATGTGACCCCGGAGGATATAAAGGCCATCGGGCTCGATGTGCTCCGGCACCGCATTATCGTGACCTACGAAGCGGAAGCCGAAGAAGTCACGACGGAGTCCATTATCAGCCGCATCTTCGATGCCGTCGAAGTCCCTTAGGGGTCTGACCCTGAAAATTTAATTTTGGGGGAGCAACGATTTCTAGACCAAACCGGTCCGGCGCGAAAAATTTAATTTTCAGGGTCAGACCCCATGTTGCCCAAAGACATAATCCGGAAGATCCGCAGAATACAGATCACGACCAACCGGCTCGTGAACGAATCACTGGCAGGCGAATACCACTCCGTGTTTAAAGGCCGCGGGATGGAGTTTGAAGACGTGAGGGAATACCAACACGGGGACGATATCCGGACCATCGACTGGAACGTCACATCACGCGCAGGGCGCCCGTTTGTAAAAAGGTACGTGGAAGAACGCGAGCTCACGGTCATGCTCCTCGTGGACGCTAGCGCCTCCGGTTCCTTCGGGTCTGCCGGAAAAACGAAGGGAGAAGTCTCCGCCGAGATTTCCGCGCTGCTGGCATTTTCAGCCATCAAGAACAACGATCGAGTTGGCGCACTGCTCTTCACCGACCACGTGGAAAAATTCATCCCGCCGCGCCGCGGCGCGACGCACGTCCTGCGGGTCGTTCGGGAAGTTCTGTTTCATAGGCCTCAGGGGCGCGGGACGCGGATCGAAAGCGCCCTGGAGCATCTCAACCTGGTCATCCGCAAGCGCGCCGTCGTCTTTCTCATCTCGGACTTGCTCGATCAGGGGTACGAGCAGGCGCTCAAGGTAGCCAACCGGAAACATGACGTGGTGATTATCCAGATAGTGGATCCACGGGAACAGGAACTGCCTCCCCTGGGCATCCTGGAAATTCGGGACGCGGAGACCGGTGAGATCGTGTATGTCGATAGCTCCCTTCCGGAGGTCCGTGAGATTTATCGCCAGAACTGGGAGCAGAACCGGCAGAAGCAGAGAAAGCTGTTTCAGTCTCACAGGATAGACAACGTGACGATCGATACCGCTCAACCATACGACGTCCCGCTCGTACGGTTTTTTGCAGAACGTGCCCGGCGATTGACGTGAAGGTGTGTCTGGTGCCACTGGTATTCTGCGCACTGTTGGCGGCCTCCTTGGCGGCCCAGGACGAGGTCCCCCCGGGCGTCCGGATCCGGGCGGCGGCCGATCCGCAGAAAGCCACCGTAGGAGATCCTATACGCATCGACTTCGAGCTGGATCTGCCCCGGGAGTACCAGGTCCGCTTCCCTTCGGTCGGCAACCAGTTGCGCGACTTCGCCGTCCTGGAAGTCTATCCCGGGCCGAAAGTGCCGGATGCAAGGCCCGAGCCCTCCGGAACAAAAGCCCAGCCGGAAGTCAAGTACCGGGCAAGGATCGTCGCGGCTTTATACAAGGTTGGAGAATTCGAGTTCCCTCCACTCCCGCTGGTGTTACGCGACGCCGGGGGCAAAGAGCATGCGCTGTCGACACCTGCTGTCAAGATCCAGATCCAGAGCGTGCTGACGGACAAGGATCAGGATCTGAAGGATCTGAAGAACCAGGCCGAGATTCACGAAGCCGTTCGCTGGATATTGTGGCTGGCCCTTGCGCTCCTTCTCGCGTTACTTGCCGCCCTGGCCTGGTGGCGGTGGCAGCGAGGCCGCCGCGCGCCCGAGCTTCGTCTGCCTGCGCCGCCGCAAATGGACCCCCTTTCGTTGGCGGAAGCCGAGTTGCGCGATCTGCTGGCGCTGCGTCTGATCGAGAATGGCTTCGTCAAGCAGTTCTACGTCTCGCTGTCCGAGATCGCTAAAAAGATCCTCGAGGCCGGGTACGGCATCCAGACGGTGGAGAAGACGTCGAGAGAGATCCTGGAAAGCCTGCGCAACGGAGGCCGCGTCGCCTCGACGGAAAATCTGAGGCATATCGAAGATCTCCTCCTGGCGTGCGATCTGGTAAAATTTGCCAAGTACGTTCCTCCCGGGCCCGAGAACGAGGCCGCAGTGAAAAACACGGTCCAGATTCTGGAGGTTTGCAAGAAGCAGCGCGAAACGCCTCCCTCCGTGCCGGTCGCAATTAAAAGTGCGAGTCAAACAGCGCGGCCGGAGGGACTGTGAAAAATTGTGTTTCAAACCAATGACATCTAAATGGTGGTGATCGCTTTCGTGAAATTCGTGGAATTCGTGGCGGCTTTATTGGCCGGGAATTCCACGAATTAGCACGAATTAAATTCTCCACAGCTTCTGAGGAGTTCGCGGCAGCGTAATTGACTCCCACTTCTAATTGCACCGCTCCGTGCCGGTCGCGGAACTTTCATAATGTTACATTTCACCAACGTCCGGGCTTTATTGCTGCTTGGGCTCATCCCGTTGCTGGTATGGCGGTATCTGCGCCGTGTCAAGGAAGGGGATGGGAGTCTCCTCTTTGGTTCCACGATTGCCTTTGAGGGAGTGCATCAGCCGTGGACAGTCCGCTTCCGCCACGTGCTGTTCGCCGTCAAGATGGTCGCGCTCGGTCTGGCAGTGCTGGCCCTGGCCCGCCCGCAAAAGGGGACGGAGGAGGAGGAGATCCTGACCGAAGGTATCGACATCATCGTCGCCCTGGATGCCTCCGGGAGCATGGCAGCCGAGGATCTCACGCCGCACAACCGCCTCTATGTTGCAAAGCATGTGGTGCGCCAGTTCGTGGAAGGGATCAAGCACGATCGCGTCGGGCTGGTCGTCTTTGCCGGCAAAGCCTTCACGCGTTGTCCCCTTACTCTGGATTACGGCGTCGTGCTTCATGTTATCGACAGTATCGAGTTGGGGACCATTGAAGATGGAACCGCCATCGGCAGCGCGCTGGCCACTTGCCTGAACCGCCTGCGTGAGAGCAAGGCCAGGAGCAAGGTGGTCATCCTCGTCACGGACGGCGTGAACAATCGCGGCGAAGTGCAACCTCTCGATGCCGCCAAAATCGCGCGCACTCTCGGTGTCAAGATCTACACGGTCGGAGTCGGGACCAAGGGCACGGCCCGGGTTCCGGTCCGGGATCCGAACTACGGGATGGTGTACGTGAACATGCCCGTTGAAATCGACGAAGCGTCGCTCGCGCAGATCGCCGGGTCAACCGGCGGCATTTACTATCGCGCGACGGACCGGCAGTCCCTGGAGAAAATCTTTCAAGAGATCGGACGCCTGGAGAAGACGAGGATCGAGGTCAAGACTTACACACATTACAACGAAAGGTTCCTGGAGTTCCTTCTTCCCGCGTTTACGCTGGCACTCATGGGAACAATTGCCGCGTACACGCGCTTCCAAAAAGTGCCTTAGAATCAATCGCCGGATTTCGGATTGCCGATTTCGGATTGCGGATTGCGGATTTGAAATCGACTGGTTTCACTCGTGGCGGGCGTCCCGAGCGTGGGAAGTGAGGACCACAAACGAGCCTTTTACTTAGACAGTTTTGGATTTTTGACTTTGATCATTGGGATTTGTTTCGGGTTTCGAGTTTCGGATTTCGCATTTGAGCACTAAATCAGGCAACTGGATTTTCTAATCCGAAATTCGCAATCCGCAATCCGAAATCGATTATGCGCTTTGCGAGACCTGAGTATCTGTATCTTCTCTGGGGCGTGCCGCTGCTCGCGGCTTTCTTTGTCTGGTCGTTGCGAAACAGACGTCGCAGGCTGGAAACCTTCGTATCCGCCGGTCTGGCCCCCCAGCTGAGCAAGGACTTCAGCCGCGGCAGGGCCGTTCTTCGCGCCATGCTTCTATTCGGCTTCTTCACCTTCAGCATACTGGCGCTGGCACGGCCCCAGTGGGGCGCCAGGCTGGAAACGGTGCGCAGGCACGGCGTGGACATTGTCGCGGCTCTGGATACTTCCTACAGCATGCAGGCCGAGGACATCGCTCCCTCCCGCCTGGAAAAGGCGAAAAACGAAATCCGCACCCTTCTCGAGAAGCTGAAGGGCGATCGTTTCGGGCTCGTGACCTTTGCGGGGATTGCAGTCGTTCAGTGCCCTCTGACGCTGGATTATGGGGCCGCAAGGTTGTTTCTGGACGTGATCAACACGGACATCATTCCGGAGCCCGGCACGGCTCTGGCCTCGGCCATCGAGACGGCCATTTCGGCTTTCAACGCCAAAGAGAGGAAATACAAGGTCCTGATCATCTTTACCGACGGAGAGGACCTCGAGGGGAAGGTGGATCCGGCGGTGGGACAAGCCCGGGAAGCAGGGATCATCATCTACACCGTGGGAGTTGGAACCGCCGAAGGGAAGCCCATCCCCGTTCGCGACGAAAAAGGCGATGTAGTAGAATATCGAAAGGACGCGGATGGCCAGATCGTGGTGAGCCGGTTGGACGAAACCACGCTGGCACGGATCGCGGCCGAAACTGGGGGGCGTTATTACAGGGCCACGACCTCCGAATCGGAACTGGATGCAATGTACGAGGAAATATCCGGAATGGAAAAGAAGGAGTTGGAATCAAGACTGTTCCAGAGCTTCGAGGACCAGTTCCAGTATCCGCTGGCCGCGGCCGTTCTGTGCCTGGCGGCCGAGTGCTGGATCAGCGACCGCCGCAAACGCCATGATGCATAGTTCTACGTGCTCTCGGTGGAGTCTTCTTCGCGTCTTCGCGGTGAATGGGGCGTTGTCTGTGGTTCTGATGGCATGCGTTTCGGCGGCGCAGGCAGCCTCTGTGGGGCCGAAAAACAAGGAAGGGAATCGCTTGTTTGGCCAAGGGAAATACGAAGAAGCTCAAAAAGCCTACCTTGAGGCCCAGGCCGAGGCGCCGGACCGGCCTGAGCTCCTCTACAACCTGGGCAATACGCTGATAAAACAGAAGAGGTACGAGCAGGCCCTGCAGGCGCTCCGCCAGGCGATTTCACGGGGGGACAAAGGGCTTCAGGCGAGCGGTTGGTTCAACATGGGAAACGCCCTCTTTGAAGCGGGGAATTTCGGAGATTCTGCACAATCCTACATCCAGAGCCTGCGGCTCAATCCGGCCGACCGCGACGCAAAACACAACCTCGAGCTTGCGCTGAAAAAGAAGGAGGAACAACAGAACCCGAAGCAGGATCAGGACAAGAACAGCCCGAAGACCGGCTCCGGCCAGAGTCCTCGGGGAGAAAGGGACCCACAGAAGCCGCCGCCAGAAAAGGGGAGCCCTCCGCCCCAGAGCTCCCAGGGGAAACAGGACTCTCCGAAGGCTGTCAATCCTCAATCCACTCAAGCGGAGCGCCGGGAAGAATCCTTCAGCAAGGAACGAGCGCTGCAGATTCTGGACGCTTTGCAGAATCAGGAAATCGCGGAGCAGCGCAAACTGCTGGAGCGCCGTGCCCGCCGCAAAGCCACCGGCAAAGACTGGTAAGAACACTTGCCCATGAATCTGAACAACGGTAGATCTATCTCCAATTCAGACAGTGCCTCTGCCAGCCGCAGGGAAAGGGATGACCTGAGGCCCGACGGGCCGGCAGTGCGTAGCCCCGGCCGTGAGGCCGGGGAGATTGGGTGCGATAACCATGAGCGCCGAAGGTGCGGCACAGCCGGAGTGCCGGTCCTTCGGACCTCGGATTATGCGGTCTCGGAGTCCCCGCCCTCAAGGGCGGGGCTATTCACTGCCGGGCCTTCGGCCCTGGATAAACAACACCCGACGAAAACTTTCCAGAAGACTGAATCGCAGGGATCTATACGACTAGGTCAAGACTCCTTTGTCGGCTGGAAATGTTTGTTCAATGACAAATGAGAAATGACAAATGAAAAATGACAAATTGCGCGTGCAAGCAAGCACCGGAATTGGTCATTGGCCGTTGGTCATTGGTCATTGGTCTGGCGTGACACATTCTTCCCTCTGCCGCGCTTGGCTTATTGGCGTCCATCTGTGGCTCTTTGCTCTCTTCGTCTTTGCGGCGCTGGCGGGGGCCCAGGAGGTGCAGGTCACGGCTACCGTCGGCTCGGATGTTGTAGGCGTGGAGGATAACTTCCAGCTCACCGTAACCGTCACGGGCAAAGACAGCGGCCAGGCGGAAACCCCTCGCCTTCCGCGCCTGCGCGGTCTCCAGGTCGTTTCCGGCCCGAGCGTCAGCACTCAGTTTCAGTGGATCAACGGAGTCTCCAGCCAGTCGAAGGGTTTCATCTATGTCCTGCTTCCGGAAAAGGAGGGGCAGATTACGATCGATCCCATAGAAGTTACGGTAGGAGGCAAGATATTCAAGACCCAACCCATGTCCGTGCGGGTGATCCCGGGCTCGCACGGCCCCAGACGGAGTTTCGATCCCTTCGGGGAAGACATTTTCAGGGCCCCGCGCTCCGCTCCCGCAGACAATCTATTCGTCGCCGCGGAACTGGACCGCTCCAGCGCATATCCCGGGCAGCAGGTCACCCTCGCCTACCACCTGTACACCCAGGTGGGTGTCACCGGCCTCCAAATAAAAGAAAGCCCCCCTCTCACAGGCTTCTGGGTTGAGGACATTCCCGTCGGCCCCAGTCCCACGGCCACGCGAAGGACCGTCAACGGGAAAGAATATCTGGATTACGTGATCAAGAAACAGGCCCTTTTCCCAAACACACCGGGAAAATTGAAAATTGCGCCTTCGACCTTCGCCGTCTCGGTGAAACTCGCGGGCGATTTACTCGGACTTTTCGGGCAAAGCGAGACTGTTTACAAGAAGACACGGGAGATCATCCTTGACGTCAAACCGTTTCCGTCCCAGGACCGGCCGGCGGACTTCAGCAACGCGGTAGGGTCGTTCAGCCTTACCAGCAGCCTCGACAAGACTGAGGCAGCGACGGGCGACGCCGTGGGACTGCATGTGAACCTCGCGGGGCGAGGAAATCTGAAGACGATCGCCGACCTCCCGCTTCCTCCCATGCCCGATTTTACGATCTACTCTTCCAAGCGGGCGGAGAATGTCCGTCCTGTGGAGGGAGACATCATCGGTGGCGAAAAGAGCTGGGAATATGTCATCGTGCCGAAGGCGCCAGGCCGCCAGAAGATTCCCTCTTTCAGTTTCTCGTTCTTCGACCCGGAACAAGGCAGGTATCGGATCCTGACCGCGCCTCCCCTGGAGCTTCATGTGGTGAGGGGATCCAACGCTGCAGACGCAGTTACCGGTCTTTCGGGAGCCGGCAAACAGAGCCTGACGCGCCAGGCTTCGGACATTAACTTCATCAAGCTGTCCGCGAACGATCTCGAAACCCGTAGCGATCCTATCTATCGATCTGCGTGGTTCTATGTCCTGGCGGGCGTCCCCCTGCTTTTCAACATCGGCGCTTTCCTTTATCAGAGGGAAAGATCGCGGGAAACAGGGGACGCGGTGCTGGCGCGAAGCCGCAGGGCCAGGAGAACGGCCCTGGCGCGTTTGAAAAACGCCGAAAAGTCAGGCAGAGGAGAACCCAGGAAATTCTACGATGAAACCGCGCTTGCATTGTCCGGCTATCTCACCGGCAAATTCAACCTCCCCGCCATCGCGATGACAGGGGATATGTTGGAAAAGACGCTCGCGGAGCATTCTCTCAACCCGGACACGGTGCGTGAGATCCTTGCTTGCCTTCAGGAGTGCGACTTCGGGAGGTTCGTGAGCGCCTCGGCTTCCAAGGAAAAGATGCAACAGCTTGCCGCGCGAGTTCGACAGCTCATTGACGCGCTGGAGCGTCTCTAGCAGATGAGGGTCACCGTCGCGCTTGCCTTGTCCTTGCTCTTGAGGGTTGCCGGCGTGCCGCAGTCCCCGGCCGGCATGTTTGCCGAAGCAAACAGACTGTATCAGAACGGCGATTTTTCCGGCGCCGAGATCCTTTACAAGCGTCTGATCGAAGCGCACATCGACAGCGGCGTCCTGTACTACAACCTGGGAAATGCCTGTTTCAAACAAAAGAGACTGGGAGAGGCGATCTATTATTGGGAAAAGGCGCAGCGGAAGTTGCCAGGGGATCGGGATGTGCAGGAGAATCTCGAGCTGGCGGGTCTCCTCGTCGTGGACCGGATCGAGATTCCATCCGATCCTCTCCCCGTGAGACTGATCGACAGGGCGGCGCACTTCCTCACCATCGATCAGGAAAGCTGGGTAATTTTGACTCTGTTCGTGTGCGCCAACGCCATGCTGGGACTGTATCTGATGGCCCCGGGCCGTTGTTCCTGGGGACCGGCGGGAAGCGTTGCGGCGGCCTTTCTTCTTTTGACCTTCTGCTGTTCTCTCGGATGGAAACTCTACGAGCAGCATGGGAGGCGCGAGGGCATCATCGTGGAACAGAAAGCGGACATTCGGAGCGGGCCTGGCGCCGAGAATGTCACTGTTTTCACCGTTCATGAAGGGATCAAAGTCCGCATCCGCGCCGAGCTTGCCGGCTGGTATCAGGTGAGCCTGCCCAACGGCTGGACCGGCTGGCTCGAAAGAGACTCCCTCCGCATCCTGTGAATTTCAGACCTGAAAGGTCAGACTTCAGACCTCAGGGATCAGACCTCAGACCTGAAACCCAAGAATCCGAAATCTGAGATTTGAATTTGAGCGTCTGAAGTCTGAGGTCTGAAGTCTGAGCTATTTTTCAGTGCAGGCTTCGTTGACCAGTTGCTGGAACTCGTGGGACGGGTTTTTCCCTCCCGGGCTCTGAGTGAAAACCTCCCCGAAGAGGTCGCGGTCCGGATCCACCCAAGCCATTGTCCCGTCGGAGCCTCCATGAGAGTACACCCCGTCCTTGGACACCACCCAGCCGAACCCGTAGAACGTGTCTTCCCCTGTTTTTGCGTGTGGCGAAGTCGCGTTCTTGATTGATTCTCGCGAGAGGATCCGAACGTTGCCGTAGCTGCCACCGTTCAGATACATCTGCAAGAACTTCCCGTAATCCATGGCTGTGGAGATCAGCCCACCCGAGGCCCGGATCACGGGAAAATCCGGCGGGTCATCCGGAGTGAATCCCTGCCGGAATTCCAATTTTCCGTGAGAGTCGCGCGCGCCCCGATAGACGGTTGCCATGCGATGCAACTTTTCCGGATCCTCATGATTCAGGGTGTCCTTCATGGCCAGCGGATCGTAAATCCGGCGTTTCAGAAAGCTCTCCAGCGGCGACCCTGAGGCATGTTCGACGAGCGCGCCTATCGTGTTGTAACCGGCGTTGCTGTAGCTGTAGGAAGTACCGGGCTCCACCTGCGGTCCTTCTTTGCCAAACTTGTCCACCGCGGCGCGCAACGTAGGAACGCCCTCCGACTTTTCGTCGAAAGGAAAAAGAATCGGTTGGATACGGAAACCCGACGTGTGCGCCAGCAACTGGAATAAAGTGATCTGTCGCGACTTCCCATTGCTGAAAGAGTCGAAGTATTTGGAGACCCTGTCTTCAAGATTCAGCTTCCCCTCTTCCACGAGTATGAGCGCAGCCGTGGCGACAACAGGTTTCGTATTGGAAGCCATTCGAAAAAGCGTGTCCTTTTCCATAGGCAGCCGATAACCGCGGTGTCTCCACCCCAGGGCTTCGTGCAAGACGATCCTGCCGTGGCGAGCTACCATCAGCACCGCACCGCGCAACTCGTCTTTCTCTACGGCGTCACGATAGAGCCGGACCGCCTGATCCAGCTTGCGAGAATCCATGCCGGCGGATGCCGGCAACCCATACTCGAGAACCCCGCCTTCCTGAGTCCGGGGCGCCAGAAACGTCAGCGCTGTCAGGGCGACCGCCAGATTCATTCGGAGCGTCATGGGGACAGGATAACATGATAACCTGCGACGGTGACCCTGCGGCGGCAAGACATCCTGTTTCACCACGGAGACACGGAGGGCACGGAGGTTTCACGGAGGCTTCAGGGTTCTCCGTGTACTCCGTGTCTCCGTGGTGAAGGGAGCTAAGGGCCCGTCAGAAAATAAGGTGTGCATTTTGGCGCGAGCGCGGGGCGGGCAGATGCAAGGCGCCGCGACGCAGGCGATGTGGTGACATCGTCGAGGAGCGGCAACGCCGCAGATGCCCGCCCGCCGCC
>QHZE01000013.1 GCA_003225335.1 Acidobacteriota bacterium | reverse complement strand
ACACCGATGCCCCGGCCAATCGTGGTGGCCACGGCCGAACCGGTCACCCCAAATCGGGGGAAGGGTCCCAATCCAAAGATCAGGCAAGGATTGAGAGTGATATTAATGCCATTAGCCACCCAAAGAACTCGCATTGCGACGGCGGCGTCCCCGGCTGCGCGAAAAATAGCGTTGATGAGAAAGAGAAGAAGGATGATGCCGTTTGCCCCGAGTATCAGTGCGGTGAAACGGGAACCCGTTTTGATGACTTGAGCCGAGGCGCCCATGAGCCCGAGCAGCTTCGGCGCCAGGACCGTCCCGGCAGCCCCGATAGGCAGGGACAGCAGGATTGCCAGAGAAATAGCTTGAACGGCGGTGATAGACGCGCGTTCCGGATCCTTGTCCCCGATCCGCCGGGCGATCATGGCCATTGCCCCCATGCTCAGACCGATGGCCAGCGCGTAGAGGAGCGCCATCATGGATTCGGTGATGCCCACCGCAGCCACGGCGTCGGCGCCGAGCTTGGACACGAAAAACACGTCGACGACGGCGAACAGAGATTCCATGAACATCTCCATCACCATCGGAACGGCCAGGAGAAAGATCGAGCGGCCGATGGAGCCTTGGGTAAAATCCTGCTTCGAGCCGCGCACGGCTTCCCGCAGTGTTGCCCACGCAGTCGCCGTCCGGCTTTCGGCTTCGCTTTCCATCGCGTCTCAGTTTAGCCACAGAGACACGGAGACACAGCGAAAATCGCTCTCTGTGGCTCTGTGGCTATCCAGACTAGCCAGCTACGAAGTTCACAAACTGGTCAAGTTTCGTACGAGAGCCATGGTTGAGAGAAGGGCAGTCTGAGAGTTTGAAACCGCCGATGAACGCCGATGGACGCGGATGTTTCCATCGGCGTTAATCGGCGTGCATCGGCGGTTCCCTACCTCGGCGGTATGAGGCTCACTCGCTATTGATAGCTGGGTGTTTTTCAGGCGCCGGAGATGGTCAGACCGCCGTCTACGACGATTTCCGCGCCGGTGATATAGGATGACTCGTCGGAGGCCAGAAAAAGCGCGCAGTAAGCTATATCTAAGGGTTGAGCCAGCCGGCGCAGGGGGACGAGTTGCGCGATTCCCTGCTTCGCCTCTTCGCTCAGTTCCTTCTGCATCGGCGTATCCACGAAACCCGGGTGGATAATGTTGGAGCGGACCTTCTTGTCCGCATAAACGACGGCAATGGAGCGGCTCAGCGAGATCAAAGCTCCTTTGCTGGCGGTGTAGGCATCTTGCGCTCTCTTGTAGCCGAGCAATGCAGAAATGGAGCTGGTTGTAATGACGGATCCTCCGCCCTGCCGGATAAGTTCCGGGATTCCGTATTTGCAAACAAAGACCGGACCCTTCAGATTGATACCCATCACCCTGTCCCAGATGCGCTCGTCGGTGCGGGTGACCTCAAAATCCCTCTCTCTCCAGAGAACGCCGGCATTGTTGAACAGAATGTTGAGCTTGCCGAATGCCGTCACTGCGTCTGCGACGCTCTTCTTGACGTTCTCCTCAACGCCCACGTCACACCGGAAGAAAGCGGCCTCTCCTCCGTCGCTCCGAACGAGGGCGGCCGTTTCCTCACCGGCCTCCGCGTTGATATCCAGAACCGCAATCCTGGCTCCTTCCCGGGCGAAAAGCAGCGATGCCGCCCGGCCCATTCCCATTCCGGCGCCGGTGATCAGTGCAACTTTATCCTTGAGTCTCATGTCGATTGCGGACTGCCGATTTCGGATTGCGGATTGCGGATTGCGGATTGAAAAGCTTGATCTGTAATCCGCAATCGCAAAATCGCCAATACACAATCGAGAGATTTCGAATTGAAAAATTTCCCGCTTGACCTGAAATCCTCAATCCGCAATCCGCAATCGGAAATCCGCAATCAGAAAAGATCGGGGACTTTGGTCATGTCGACTTCGTCTCCGGGCCGGCAAGTTTCCGAATCGCGGCTCCGAATAAAGTCCCCGGTGACCATGTCCTTGTATCCCATGCCGGGGCCGACCATAGGATACACGCACGCATCCTGGTCAATCATGATTTCCAGGAAAGCCGGGCCTTTAAACTCGACGAACTCCCGCAAGACCTCCTGGACTTTCTCATTCTCGGTCAGGCGCGCGGCGAAAAGGAATCCGTCCGCTTCTGCCGCTTTGACAAAATCCTTCGAGTGAAGCGACTTGTCGGTTCCGGAAAAGCGATTGTTGAAATACATCTTCTGCCACTGCCGCACCATTCCGTCTCCCAGGTTGTTGAGGAGGAGCACCTTCACCGGAAGGTTGTAGGTGGTGACCGTTTCGAGCTCGCCCAGGTTCATGCGAAGACTGCCGTCCCCGTCGACATCTATGACGAGGCGGTCGGGACAGGCCACTTGCGCCCCGATCGCCGCCGGCAGTCCAAAACCCATAGTACCCATGCTTCCCGAGGTCAGCCATGTGCGGGGATGCTTGAAGTCGAAGTACTGGGCCGCCCACATCTGATGCTGCCCCACGCCGCTCGTGACTATGGCTTCCCCACGCGTAATCTCGTTCAGGCATTCGATCACGTACTGGGGCTGGATCAGCCTGCTCTCCCGATCGTAGTTGCGCGCGTGTTTCTTCTTGAGCTGCTGAACGTAGGCCACCCACTGGGAAAAATCTTTCTTGAAGCTCTTCCTCCCCGCCGCAAGGAGGTCGCCCAACCCGGTCCGGGCATCTCCCACAAACGACCAGGTCACGTTCTTCACCTTGCCGATCTCCGCGGCATCGATGTCGATGTGCGCGAGGAACCGGGCCCGGGGCGCGAACTCGTGGACCTTACCTGCCACGCGATCATCGAAGCGCGAACCGACGGCGATCAGGAAATCGCAGTCTTCGACCGCATAGTTGGCATAGGCCATCCCGTGCATTCCCAGCATGTGCAGCGACATCTCGTGCGTCGTGTCCATGGCGCCGATGCCCAGGAGCGTTGTCACGACAGGAATACGGAAAGTGCCGGCGAAGCTCCGCAGCTCCCCCGAGGCATCGCTGTTGATCACGCCTCCCCCCGCATAGATAAGCGGCCGTTCGCTCTTCCCCAGCTGGTCGAAGAAAGCGGCGCACTTTTCTTCGGGCACTCGAGCCGCCTTGAGCGCCTGCATGCGCGCCTCGTAGCCTCGAAAGTGGAGCAGTCCTTCGCCCTTGAATACTCCCGTCCAGTTCTGGACGTCCTTCGGAACGTCGACCACCACCGGACCGGGGCGGGCGCTGCGCGCCATGTCGAACGCCGTACGCACGGTTGCCTCGAGCTCCTCCGGGTTGTGGACAAGGAAAACGTGCTTGGCGCAGGCGCTCATGATGTTGAACACCGGCGCTTCCTGAAAGGCGTCGGTGCCGATGGCGTGCCGCGGCACCTGGCCGCAGATCAGCACCACCGGAATAGAGTCGGCCATGCAGTCCCGGATCGGAGTCACGCTGTTGGTAGCGCCCGGCCCGGAAGTGACCAGAAAGACTCCTACCTTGCCGCTGCTTCTGGCATAGCCCGCCGCCATAAAGCCGGCCCCCTGTTCATTGGCCGGAACGATAAGCCGGATCTGCCTGCCATCGTGCGCGGCGTGGTACCGAAAAATGGCGTCGTAGGTGGGAAGGATAGCGCCTCCGCTGTAACCGAAAATGGTGTCCACGCCCTCGTCGGCCAGAACCTGAATAATCATCTCCGCCCCGCTCATGCTCTTTCCGGCCAACGGGTGCCGGGCGGTGGGATGTTGTGTTATTTTCTGCGCCGTCATAATCCTCTCCCTTGACTCTTTACGTCTTCGTGGTGAGTAGAGAACAGTCTTTACCGCCAAGACGCGAAGACACAAAGCGTCATTTTTTCTGGCCCTTTCTGACCTTGGGTGCCGCGGCGGCCGCAGGGGGAGCTGTATGGGATGGCTTGGACAAGAATGCCATCATTTCGCGCAGCCGTTTCCCAACGACTTCGATCTCGTGGTTTGCCTCTTCGGCGCGCATGCGATTGAAATTCGCCCGGCCGGCCTCGTTTTCGCCCATCCATTCCTTGGCAAAGGCGCCGCTCTGAATCTCGGCCAGAATCCGCCTCATTGTCTCCCTGACGTGGCTGTCCACCACCCGCGGACCGCGCGTGTAGTCGCCGTACTCCGCCGTGTCGCTGACGGAGTAGCGCATGTAAGCCAGTCCTCCCTGATAGATCAGATCGACGATCAATTTCAGCTCGTGCAGGCATTCGAAATAGGCGATCTCCGGCTGGTATCCGGCCTCCACGAGAGTTTCGAAAGAAGCTTTGACAAGCGAGGAAACCCCGCCGCACAGGACCGTTTGTTCGCCGAACAGGTCGCTTTCAGTCTCTTCCTTGAATGTGGTCCCGATCACCCCTGCCTTCAGGGCCCCAAGCGCCCTGGCATACGCGAGGGCATTCTGCGTGGCGCGTCCGGAGGCGTCCTGGTGCACCGCAAGGAGCGCGGGCACGCCAACCCCTTCGACGTACAGCTCTCGCACACGATGGCCGGGCCCTTTGGGAGCAATCATGGAGACGTCCACGCTGGCCGGAGGAACCACCTGGCCGAAGTGAATGTTGAAGCCGTGCGCGAACATCAAGGTCTGACCCGAGTGAAGATGCGGCGCAATGGACTCCTGGTAGACCTTTTTCTGCGTCTGGTCCGGAATCAACATCACCACAAAGTCAGCCAGCTTTGCGGCTTCCTCGACGGTACGGATCGTAAGGCCCGCGGCCTTGGCCCTCTCAGCAGAAGGGCTGGCTGGATAGCACGCAACCATGACGTCCACACCGCTGTCACGCAAGTTCAATGCATGCGCATGACCCTGGCTTCCATAGCCGACAATAGCCACGCGCTTGCCCTTGAGCAGTGTCAAGTCGCCATGTTGTTCGTAATAGATGTTTGCCATGATTCGTTTCTCTCCAAGGATTCTATGGTTTTGCCGATAGAGCGATATCTTCACGCGGAGGCGCTTTCGCCGTGGAATTGCGCTGCAACGCCACCTTCCCCGTTCGTACCATGTCCTCGATGCCATAAGGACGCACAACATCCAAAAAGGCTTCGACTTTTCCGGTGTCCCCCGTGACCTCAAAAACGTAGTTGTCCGGCGTGGCCGTAACAACGCGGGCCCGGAAGATCTCAGCCTCGGTCAGCAGCGTAGCTCTCTTCTCCTGGGGAGCGCGAACCCGTACCAGCACAAGCTCCCGTTCCACGCAGTTCGCATCGCTCAGGTCCACCGCGGTCACCACATCCACGAGCTTGTTCATCTGCTTCAGCATCTGTTGCGCCAGCTCCGATTCGCAACGAACGACCATTGTGATCCGGGACAGCGCTGCGTCTGAACTGCCTGCTACAGTGAGACTTTCAATGTTGTACCCCCTGGCACTGATCAGACCCGCGATCCTGGATAGGACGCCAAAACGGTTCTCAACCACAACGGACAGCGTCCTCGTAGGTTGTTCCGCCTTCGGTGGCGGCGGTTGCGATGCTAGGGTTGTCATTATCGTGTGTACCTTAAAAGAAAAAAGGCCGTCACCCGGTCCGGACGACGGCCCTGGGAATAACCCAGTCTTTGTGCCCTCATCCGAACCGCGTACCGCGGCTAAGGATGCCAGTAATGTTGATGGGGGATACTGCGACCGGCACTACAAATCGGCTCGATAGGACCCGCATAACTCGTGTGAAATTAGCAAGAAACCCCGGGGGCTGTCAACAACATTCCTCGCTTCGTCAACGCGTCGTCATACGCCGTCGACTGGGTGGCTCCCGTTATGATTTAGAAGCGCAGGAGTACCGGCGGGTTGTGGGAAGCCAGGACTCAAGAAGAATTCAAGCACCTCATTCACCCGGTCGTTCCTGGTGCAACTAGAAGTGGGTGTCAATTCACGCTGCCGGGAACTCCTCAGAAGCTGTGGAGAATTTAATTCGTGTTAATTCGTGGCCAATAAAGGCGCCACGAATTTCACGAAAACGATCACTGCCATCTGGATGTCATTGGTTTGAAATACAATTGTTCACAAGTCTCTCCGGCCGCGCTGCTTCTCTCCCACTTCTAATTACACCCGGTGGTTCCCACGAATTTGCCTGCCCGCTTCCCTTCCCGTATAATGAATGCCTGATTTCAGGCCGGTCCCTCATCAAACACCGAAGCATCTTGAGGGCATGCAGTGGAAGGAATGACGGAAGAAACAGAGGTTCAGCAAGAAGAGCAGTTTCTCGAGGAAGTCCTCCAGCCAAAGGACGACCTTCGCTTGGAGCCTGGCGAGCTCGCGCGCTACGATCCCCTCAAGCGCTATCTTCTGGAAATCAGCCGATTCGCGCCTCTGACCCGGGAGGAGGAACATCGACTCGCGGTTCTGTATCACGAGACCGGAGACCGCGAAGCCGCCTACCGTCTCGTGACTTCGAACCTGAAGCTCGTCGTCAAGATGGCCATGATCTACAACAAGGTCTACAACAACCTTATGGACCTGATCCAGGAAGGGAATATCGGTCTGATCCAGGCGGTCAAGCGTTTCGATCCTTTTCGCGGAACGCGATTGCCCACGTATGCCGCCTGGTGGATCAAGGCCTATATCGTCAAGTTCCTTCTGGACAATTCGCGGATGGTCAAAATCGGGACAACCAACGCCCGCCGAAAGATTCTCATGAACCTGAGCCGAGAAAAGCGCGCATTGGAAGCCAAGGGGATCAGTCCCACCGCGCAGCTGCTGGCCCAAAATCTCGGAGTTGATGAAAAGGAGATCATGGAGGTTGAAAAGGGCATGTCCGGTCCAGACATATCGCTGGACGCGCCCGTGGACAGCGAAGGAGAGATCCGGTACATCGACACGCTGAAACTGGTGGAGCAGAGCGTCGATGAAAAGATCTCTCAAGGCGAGTTCCAGCACCTCATCGAACAGAAATTTCAGGAATTTTCCGAGACCCTCTCCCCGAGGGACCAGGACATTCTGAAGAACCGCCTTATCGCGGAGAATCCACAGACCCTCCAGCAGATTGCCGAGAGGTACAGTATCACCCGCGAAGCAGTACGCGTTGCGGAGAAGAAACTCATTGCAAAACTCAAAAAATACATGGTCGATTCCTTCGCAGGCGTCAGGGAGATCGAGTTCCACCTGGGGAGCTGATGCTTGAGACATTTCGGCGTTCGCGTCACCGACCGCTATCGCCTGGATGATCTGCGCACCGTCATACTCGAGAATGAGCTTCTTCGCATCACTTTCCTGGCAGACCAGGGAAGCGACATAATCGAATTCCTCTACAAGCCCAAGGACATCGATTTCCTGTGGCGTTCCCCCCTCGCATCACGCCGCAGAAGGCCTTTCGTTCCTGCTTCGCCCATCCATCGCCCCTTTCTCGACCATTACGCCGGAGGGTGGCAGGAGCTCTTCCCTCACGCCGGCCCTGGCACGACTTACCTCAAGGCAGATCTCGGATTTCATGGGGAGGTATGGGGCCTCCCCTGGAAACACGAGATCGTGAAAGATCAGGCAGAGGAGGTCGTTGTCCGCTTCCGGGTGCGGACCGTGCGAATGCCGTTTTACCTGGAGAAGAGCGTCTCCCTGCGGACGCAGGAGTCCACGTTGCGATTCCACGAAGTGGTGGTGAACGAGGGGAAAACGCCCCTTCAGTTCATGTGGGGACACCACCCGGCCTTTGGCCCGCCATTCCTGGACGGGCACTGCGTCCTGGACGCTCCGGCGTGCAGAGTTCAGATCGGTGAAGAGCTCCTTCCCTGGCCCGTGGATTTCAAGGGCCGAGACCACAGCCGTCTGGTTCCGGAAGAGAGCGCTGGGGAAGTCATGAAGTACCTGCACGACCTTCGGGAAGGATGGGTGGCGCTGACCAACCCGAACAAGCTGCTTGGAATCGGACTCGTCTTTGATCCCCGGGTCTTCAGATACGTATGGCTGTGGCAGGAATTCGAATACACAAGAGAATATCCGTGGTTTGGACGCGCCTACGTCCTGGGCGTCGAGCCTCACAGCAGCCTGCCGGACGCTCATCAATCGGGCGGGAGCCTTCTGGAGCTCGCGGAAGGAGAGCGGTTGGAAACCGACATGCTTGCCGTGGTGTATGAAACCTCCGGGGTCCGGAGCATATCGCCTCAGGGCCACGTCGTCGCTCGCTGAGCCAACCGGGAGTATGAGCGAAACCACAGATGAACACGGAGCAGCCCAGCCGCAACCAAAGAATCTCACCGCAGAGACGCGGAGAACGCGGAGGAAGAAAAAAAAGTAACCCGTAAGTGACGCGGGCTTCCATTGGCACGTAGCGCCGGCTTCCAGCCGGCATCTGCCGACGTTTCTACTCAGTGCCGGCGAGACGCCGGCGCTACGTCGTGCTCGAAACCCTGCTTAACTGACGGATTACGAGAAAAACTCATTCTCTGCGAACTCTGCGTCTCTCCGGTGAAAGAATGTTGAGGAAAACCGTTGCCGGGTTGCGAAGGATTTTCGGCATAGTAGCCCAGCCGCAACCAAAACCTCGCGATTCTTCGTGTCTTCGTGTCTTTGCGTCTTAGCGGTGAATGGGGCATGCGGAATCGCGAACACTGGAGGTTGTGATGAAGCAAGCAACAACTATATCCCGCAGAACTTTCCTCGGAAGCGCCATGGCTGGGGCTGCATTTACGGCATTGAATCGCCGCGCGCTGGCCGGCCATAGCCCGAACGATCAGATCGTGCTGGGAATGATCGGTGTCGGCGGAATGGGGACGTCTCGCTTGAAGGAATTCATGAAGCACGACGATGTTCGCGTCGCGGCTATCTGCGACGTCGACAGGGGCCATCTAGACCGCGCGGTTGCCGAGGTCGAGAAAGTGCGTGGTAGTAAGCCGAGAGGCTTTGGCGATTTCCGCCGGTTGCTGGAGGACAAG
>QHZE01000012.1 GCA_003225335.1 Acidobacteriota bacterium | reverse complement strand
AGCCGAACTCGAATTTGGTGTCGGCAATGATGAGGCCGCGCTGGGCCGCGTAAGCGGCGGCCTCTTCAAAGAGCCGCAGGCTGATGCGCCGGATGGCCTCGGCGCGGTCACGTCCCACGATACCCGCCATTCGATCGAAGGGGATGTTCTCGTCGTGCTGGCCTTGCGGGGCTTTGGTGGCGGGCGTGAAAATCGGGCCGGGCAGCTTGTCGGATTCGCGCAGTCCGCGCGGCAGGGGGA
The DNA here is from genome assembly GCA_003225335.1 of Acidobacteriota bacterium. Lineage (GTDB taxonomy): Bacteria > Acidobacteriota > UBA6911 > UBA6911 > UBA6911 > Gp18-AA60. Next base: position 4,957 of record QHZE01000012.1, on the reverse strand, counting down.
TGCCGCAGACCGCGCTGGTTTGCCGGTATTCCTTCCACGCCGAGCCGCTCAGGTAGCCCCGCACCACCGCCTCGACGGGTAGCGGGTGCGCTTTTTGCACCACCATCGCGCGGCCTTTAAGCGGCTGGAGGCTTTCCCAATGGCCGACCGCGAGTTCGAGGTCCATCGTGAGAAAATGGTTACGGACGATGGACTCGGTTTGCTTGAACCAGTATCGTGACAGGTGCGTGAGCACACGGCCTTTGTCGGGTATCGGCGTAGGCAGCACCACGTCGAAGCAAGAGATGCGATCGGTGGCCACGATGAGCAGAGCATCGTCGAGGTCGTAAATGTCGCGGACTTTGCCGCGCGCGAGCAGAAGCAGTTCCGGCACGGTGGAATTGAACAAGGTGGACTCATTCATAACGGGTTCACGATGGGCATTGGTCAGTCAGGTTCTCGAAAGCGTTCCAGTAATTCATAGTCCACCAGCGCGTAGGAGGGATTTCCAGTGCGCCGCCGAAGCAACGAACCGTCGGGACGAATTCGCAGCACGAGATGCTCCGGCTTGATGTCCAGCATGCGGAAACCAAGCTGTTCCAAATCATGGATGGCGTGGAGGGTTGTCTCGGCGAGAAACGTTTCGGCGAGACGGCCGGTGACTCCGAGCGCCTGGATGGCCTGCACCGCATTCAACCCTTCAATCCAGCCGTAGAGGAGAATGTATTGCCGAAGCAGGTCGAGCTCGGCCTCGGGATGCCGCGCCCGCTTCGCCGCCATCTTGCTTTCCAGCCGCCCGGTTTGCCAGTGCTGTAGCTGTTCTGGCGGCATATAGATGGCGAGGGGTCTTTTAGTAAGAATGCGCGCTCGCGACGCGCCAAGGCCTGCCGCCCGCAGTTCCATAACGAGCGCAAACTCCTCGAACGGGCTGTTGAACTCTGCGTGGATATTTTCGTTGAGGGTTAGCGTGTCGAGGGGGATTTCCTGCCCAACCCGGCTGAAGCGCGCGACCAGATTGAGACTGACGCCGCGCACCGGCCTGGTGGGCACTTTGTAGATCGCGCTGGTGCCCGGCAACCGCGCGCGGCGCACGGCAAACCAGTCCGGCGCATACCAATTCTCCGGGGCGAGCTGCTCCCGAAAGGGCAGGCCGAAGCGTGTCAGGTAGAGGTCGCCACCGTGCCCGGTTTTGAGCCGGAGGTAATCCACTCCGATCAGAGAAATGACCCCCGGCCCGCGCGTTCGCCGATAGCGCGGTGGGAAGTTCAAGCGCGGGCTCAGGAAAAGTTGCGGGACGTTATACATCACATGATTTGTCGGGCAGGAGACGGTGACGCCGTTTTGTGGATCAGCCGGCGGGAATGAGTTGCTCGTAATCCTCCAGCTTGCCGCCCTCCAGACAACAGGTGATGATTTGTTGGCCGAGAGGATCCAGGCCCGAGTCCCGGAAATCCGCCAGGCACGCGCGGAAAAACCCTTGCAGGATTTTCGCCCCTTCATCGTAGGCTTCTTCTCCGGCTTCCGGTTGCGTGTCCACCTGCAGGAACCAGCGGGCGATCATCCGGCCTTCGACCTGCAATTGATGCAGTGTGTGACCGAGTAACGGGCAGCGCGCCGGGCGCAGTTGCTCCGGGCGGAACTTCGCGGCGCCACGCCGGGCCAGATACTCGCGCGCGATCCATTGCGGCATAAAGCCCACCCGCCACGCGCCGATATGCTGGTTGGGACAGAGGATGTGGCGCATGCGGGTGTTCTCCGTAAACTGGCGGAGCAACAGGTTGGCTTGATCCACGCGACGCCCGGTCGCAAACGGCCAATAGGAGCCAACGCCTTCGCTGGTCATTCCCTCGGTGTCCACAATGCTCGGATTGGCGTGCCCGCGTGGCGAAACCAGCCGCCACAGCCAGGCCAGCGCCGGCGGCAGAATGTGAAAGAGGCCCAGGATGCCGTAAGTGGGCTTCTCCTTCGTGCAGGGGGGCGTGCGCACGCCGAAACTGCGAATGTCCACCGTGACCGCTCCCTCCACCACGTTGGGAAAGACATTGCGCGGGATGATGACGCGGGGGTTCGGGCACCGCTTGCCGGGGGCGTCTTCAATATGCTCCCAGATCAAAGCGCGGCTGCCCGGCACCGCGTCCACACTGAGGAACAGCAGCGGCACCGGCGGTTCGGCGGTAAGCCTCTCCAAATACACATCGGTCCCATAGTGCTCGATATGATTCACGCGCACGAACCAGGCGTTCTCCGCGTCGGTGAGCGTCAGTTTGCCCTGACCCTCCTGCAGCGACGGATGGCACAACGCCATGTCGTCCGTCACGGCGTGCAGCGCGCAAGTGCGCGGGATTTCCAGATAGCGCCGCTCGCCGGTCACCAGATTCTCGCCCAGCAACAGACGGCCGTCCGGTTCACGATGAGCTTGTTCGAGCATTTCACTCTTGCCTCCGCCGCTGGCCCCTTCGTGCATGATGGTCACCACGTTGTCATACGGCGTGACGACCTGGACCGTGGAACAATGGTTCGTCACCCAGCCCTCGCGTTCGCCCAGACCCAGTAACACACCGTAGATGCCCTTCTTGGCGCTCGGACCGGGATACAAATTATAGGAAAACAGTTCGTGCAAGCCGTCCCGACGGTTATGCACGACGACTTGCTTCCCATCGAAGTGCGTGTGCCGGAAAACCGGCGCGACGTAGATGATTGCTCGGGGGACAAAACCCGACGGGATCATGTCGCCGGGAATGATGCCCTGTAACATGGCCAGGCCGAGCGCGAAGAATCCGGCATTGGTGGGCGCAATCACCATCGCATCCATACCCAAGCCCGCTCCGCCAGCCACGAAACCGAAAATTGCCAATTCCTGGCCCTTCAACCACTCGAAGGTCTGCTGGCGCAGCGGTGCGAAGTCGCTCCCGAACCGTTGCTTAAAAGACTCCTTGTCGGTGGGCAGACCGTCGCCGATCACCAGGCAATCCGGGTCGCGGCGGCGCATGTAAGGCTCGGGGTAATTGGCCACAACCCCGTTTCGCACGCGGGCGACCGTTGCTTCCGTAATCAAGCCTTTGCCCGGGACATCGTAGCTCACTTCAAAGTAATTCGACTTCGGACCACCGCAGGCCAGGTCAATGAGTTCATCGGTGGTGTTGGCGACGGTGAGCCGTTTGCAGCGCGTCAGAACATCCGCCGCTTCAGCGGGCGGATGGTACTTTTGCCAATGCACCTTTGTTTTCATTCGGTTCTCGCCGTGAGGGCACAACGTTCGGTTATTTTGCGATCAAAGGGACGCCTCCTTCGCACCCGCGTTTTGGCTCATCGGTGCAGAAATGCGCGGCTTTCCTTTTTGCCGAGCCTTCTGCCGCCTCCGGCGTTCGTTTATCTGCTCGCGCAGGCGCGTCACCACCTTGCGCCAGGTGGCAGTCCACGTGTAGTCACGAGCGGCGGCGTGGATGTGCGGGCCGGGCACTGCCAGCATGACCACCGCCTGGCAGGGTGGCGTAATCCCGGCCTGACGTTGCAACGCGACGCGGGCGGCGGTTACTGCAATCAAGCGGTTGAGGTCTTCCAGGTCAGCCGCAAACTGCCGCCGCAACCGGTCGTTGTTTTTCAACTCTCGAATCTGAAATTGGATGTTCATCGTGGTTGCAGCGGTTGGGCGCAAGCTGGACCGGACAGGAGTCGCGGGGAATCTCCACTTCGAACGACAAGGCCCTGCCTGAGACCAACCCGCGGAGGACCGTTGCCCTCTTTTCTCGCCATGCCGTTCCCGGACTCGGGCGTGTTCATCGCAAGCCAGTTTTCAACCGGACTTCGTTTTCGACTACTACGGGTTTTCGATTGAGGCTTTAGCTTTAACCTAATACCGTTTGGCGTATGGAATTCCTGAATTACCACCACCTGCGCTATTTCTGGGTGGCCGCCAAAGAGGGTGGTTTGACCCGCGCGGCCGAGAAGCTGCGCGTTTCCCAGCCCAGCATCTGCACCCAAATCCAGGCCCTCGAACGGGCACTGGGTGACAAACTGCTGCGCCGCACCCCGCGCGGTCTGGCCCTGACGGAAGCGGGCCAGAAGGTCTTCAGCTTCGCGGAGGAGATTTTCTCCCTCGGCGACGAACTCCTGAGCACCATGAAGCAGCGCCCCACCAACCGCTCTTTACGGGTGAACATCGGCATCACCGACTCGCTGCCCAAGCTGCTGACCTATGAGATGCTCAAGCCGATTTTCCATCTGCCGCAGCCTGTCCAGGCTTCCTGCTGGGAGGGCAAAGTGCCCGACCTGCTCGCCCAACTGGCGACCTATCGCCTGGATGTCGTGCTGGCTGACGAGCCGGCGCCCGCTTCGGGAAGCTTCAAGACCTTCAACCACCTCCTGAGTGAATGCGGGGTTTCCTTCTGCGCCGAGCCGAAACTGGCGGCCCGCCTCAAGCGCCGGTTTCCCGCCTCCCTGGTTGAGGCTCCGGCGCTGCTGCCCGGGCCGAACTCCGCTCTGCGGCGGTCATTGGAGAAATGGTTTCGGGAGCAGAGGATTGCTCCCCGCCTCGTCGCCGAGTTTGACGATGCCGCTCTCGTGAAAGTCGCGGCCACGGACGGGTTGGGGTTCTTCGCGCTTCCCAGCCTGGTCGCCGGCGAAGCGGTCACACGTTATGGCGTGAGGATCATCGGGCGCGCCCCGGAGTGTATCCAGCAGTTTTATGCCATCAGCGCGGAACGCCGGCTCACCCACCCGGCCGTGATGGCCCTCACGGCCCAGGCCAAGGTGGCGCTGCCTCGCTGAACTCCCTTCGCCTTTCCATCACGCATTCGCCAAACCCGCTGCACTTTTCCGTGAACCGCAGGACTTCTCTTCCATTCCCTTCTGCAAATCGGGCTGTTCGTTGATGCCGCGTTTCGCCGTATATTCTCGCATGTCTTCGGCGATCTTCATTGAGCAGAAGTGCGGTCGCGCAAGGAGCAGACATGCGCACCGGCCTGGCCTTTGGCGTGGG
>QHZE01000011.1 GCA_003225335.1 Acidobacteriota bacterium | reverse complement strand
TTTGAAATTTCAAATGTTTCCCGGCCGCAAGCTACAATCAGAGCGTCGGAGGGTGCGCTGATGAGAGATCCGCGTCAGAGAATGAGGCTCATCTGGATGGTCTTAACAATTATTGCGGTCACGCTCGGTCTTCATCCTGTGAGTGCTTTTTTATCCGATGATTGGCCGCAGTTTCGAGGGCCGAACGGAACCGGAATTTCGCGTGCAATGAATCTGCCCGTCGATTTTGGTCCTGATCGTAACGTCCTCTGGAAGACGCCCCTTCCGCCGGGGCATTCCTCGCCCGTGCTCGGGCGCAATCGAGTTTTCGTCACCGGATTCGAAGGGGACAAGCTTTTCGTGATCGGACTGGATCGCGCAACGGGGAAGATCGTCTGGCAGAGGCCGGTGCCGCGATTGCGCGCGGACCGCCTCCGGAAGCCCAATAATCCAGCCTCGCCGAGTCCCGTGACGGACGGCGAGAACGTCTATGCCTTCTTTCAGGACTTCGGCTTGATTTCCTTCGACTCCTGGGGACGAGAACGATGGCGATTACCGCTCGGTCCGTTCAGTCTCTATTACGGCTTTGGCGCGTCGCCGGTTCTGATCGACGACAACCTCGTGCTGCCGTGCGATCAGGATACGACGTCGTTCCTCGTTGCGGTCGACAAGAACAGCGGGAAGGTGCGGTGGAGAGTGAACCGTCCGGGGGTCATCTCAGGTTACTCGACGCCTGTAGCCTGGAAACCCGAGCGGGGTCCGCAGCAGATTGTGATAGCCGAATCGTTCCAGCTTTCCTCCTATTCGATCGAAAACGGTGAACGGTTGTGGTACGTCCGAGGGCTGGCTTGCGAGATGAAGTCCATTCCTTCGGTTGCGAACAACATGCTCTACATCAACGGCTGGGGTTGGCCCGAAAACCAGCCGGGCCGGCAAATCTATCTGCCGGCGTGGGAGGAGGCCCTCATCAAACACGACGCGGACAAAGACGGCAAGATCTCCCAGTCCGAGATGCCGCACGAAAGGCTGAAGCAGGAAGCCTATTTCAAGGCTCTCGATACGGATGAAGACGGAACCTTGAACTCCCGCGAATGGGAGATTTGCCGCGCCATGATGGCGGCGGAAAACGGGTTGCTCGCCATAAGGCTCGGCGGCAAAGGCGACATGACAAGAACCGCCATCCGCTGGCGTTATCAGAAACCGGTGCCACAAGTCCCGTCGACCCTGCTCTATCAAGGCGTGCTTTTCATGGTCAATGACGGCGGCATTCTGCTCTCCTTCGATCCATCCACCGGCAATGTCATCAAGCAGGGGAGATTGAAGGGCGCGATTGACAAGTACTTTGCATCGCCCGTTGCGGCCGAGGGCAAAGTCTTCTTGATCAGCCAGGACGGCACGGTCTCCGTGGTGAAAGCGGCAGGCGATTGGCAAGTGCTTGCGGTCAATGGACTCGACGACGAAGTCTTCGCGACGCCGGCCATAGCGGATGGAAGGTTGTACGTGCGCACCACCGGCGCACTCTACTGTTTTGGCAAGACCGAATAGCGGGGCGATTCGGTCGCTCGGCCGAGGCCGCCGAAGTGGAGACACCAATTGGGAAACCCCCTCTATGTTACTAGTAGCCCATCCCCGGTTCCCTATCTTCTGCGCGTGCAGGCACGCGAGGAAGCATGGAATGCCCGCAGAGCAGGAGTCGCGCCCGGAGGCGACAGCATTGTAGGAAGAGTGACCTTTCTGTACGTGAATTGATTTCCCCAACTCGCCCTGCGGCACATCGTTTCGAATCGAACAAACGCCATCTTGGCAGAAACATAAACGGCCCCGGGGCGTCCCACTTTCTGGAAGGCACACTTATTGCGCGGTGTAGCAAGCCCGAAAAGGGCGAGTGTGTGATAGCCGTCGTCGCAGCCCAACTCCGCGACTGCTTCCATCTGCGATAAGCCAAGGGGCAGAGGGGGGGAGGGCTAAAAGCCTTGGTGCATTTACCTTGACCCCTTTGCCCCTACTGCAACCGCAAAGTCCTTGCAGGGGGATGCTGCGGCACTTGGCTCGAAAATGACAAATGACCAATGATAAATGACCAATGACCAATGACAAATCCCGGGGCAAGCCACCCCAGGCCATTTGTCATTTATCATCGGTCATTGGTCATTTGTCATTTTGGGCGATTGGCAACTTTGCCGAGACCCTGTTCGCCCCTTGACCCCTCTGCCCCTTTGCCCCTTGAAGTTTTTCGGCTTGACACTGGGCCTCTCCAGAGGTACCAAAAGACGCCCATGCCAAAAACGAACCTCAACATCGGGCTGGTCGGCTACGGTTTCATGGGCCGCACCCATTCGAACGCATTTCGCCAGGCGGCTCAGTTTTTCGACGTGCCGTACCGGCCGGTTCTCAAAGCCGTGTGCGCTCGCAACGCGGAACGCGCCAAGGCGTTTGCGGAGAACTGGGGCTATGAGTCGGTGGAGACGGACTGGCGCTTCCTCGTCGAGAGAAAGGATATCGATGTCGTCGATATCGCCAGCCCCAACGACACGCACGCCGAAATCGCCGTTGCGGCGGCGGGCGCGGGCAAAATGGTCCTGTGCGAGAAACCGCTGGGGCGTAACGCGGCAGAGGCGGAGGCGATGGTCGAAGCGGTGGAGGCCGCCCGAGTCGCGAACATGGTCTGGTATAACTACCGCCGCGTGCCGGCGGTCGTGCTGCTCAAGTTTCTGCTCGACGAAGGGCGTTTTGGCCGCATTTTCCATTACCGCGCGAAGTTCCTGCAGGATTGGACAATTTCGCGGGACCTGCCGCAAGGCGGCGAAGGGCTCTGGCGCCTCGATGTGGCGGTCGCCGGCAGCGGAGTGACGGGTGACTTACTGGCGCACGCGATCGACACCGCTCTCTGGCTCAATGGCCCGATCGCGGAGGTCGCGGCGATGACGGAGACGTTCATCAAGGAGCGGAAGCACAACCTGACCGGACGCATCGAGCCGGTGGGTATCGATGATGCCAGCGCGTTTCTGTGCCGGTTCCAGAACGGATCGCTCGCCACGTTTGAAGCGACGCGTTATGCGCGGGGTCACAAGGCGTTGTACACGTTGGAAATCAACGGCGAGCACGCGTCCGCGGCGTGGGACCTTCACGATCTGCACCGGATTCAGTTCTTCGATCACCGCGACGAAGGGCGGCTGCGGGGCTGGAGAAGCATTCACGTGACGGACGGGGACCATCCGTATATGAAGCGCTGGTGGGTGCCCGGACTGCAAATCGGCTACGAGCACACTTTCATCCACCAGGTTGCCGATTTTCTACAGGCGCTGGGCGGAGGCGCGAGCGCATCGCCCGATTTCCGCGACGGTTTGGCCACCGATTACGTAACCGACGCAGTCCTCAAGTCCGCGAAAACGAGGCGATGGGAGAATGTCGCCGGTCAAATGACCAATGACCAATGACCAATGACCAATGACAAATAGACGTCAGAAGCCCCTACAACCAACTGCCATTTGTCATTTTTCATTGGTCATTTGTCATTTCGCGATTCGTTGCGAAGCATTTTCTGCATAGTAGCGCGGGATAGCAGGAGTGTTTGCGGGGTAAGAATGTTCACTCTCTTTAGCAGAGATCGCCGGCCAAGGGCGGGTGTGTTCGCGCTGGCCGCGTTTTTCGCAGCATCAATCTGGATGTCTTGCTCGACGCCGGGCGGCGCTCAGCAGCCAGGCGGACGGGGGAGTGGTGGAGCGTTTGGGCCCGAGCCCATCGTTCTGGACGACCACACAGGTTTTGAGTCGATCTTCGACGGCAAGACCCTGAAGGGCTGGGACGGCGACCCGAATTTCTGGCGCGCCGAAAACAACGCCATCGTAGGCGAGACCACTGGGGACAGGCCGCTCAAGATGAATACGTTCATGATCTGGCGTGGCGGGCAGCCAGGGGATTTCGAGCTCAAAGTGGAATTTCGCATGAACTCCACGAACAGCGGCATTCAGTATCGCAGCGTCGAGCTGCCGGACGTGGGGAAGTGGGTGATGAAGGGCTATCAATACGATATGGACGCCAACAACCAGTACACCGGCCAGCTTTACGAAGAGCGAGGACGCGGATTCCTGGCGATGCGCGGCCAATCCACATACATCCAGGAGAACAAGAAGCCCAGAGTGGTGTCTTCACTGGGGGAGGCCGACCAACTCAAGGAGTTCATCAAACCCAACGACTGGAATCAAGTCCATGTCATTGCGCGCGGGAACATCCTCATTCATATTTTGAACGGACACATGATGAGCGTCGCGATTGACGACGACAACGCGAAGCGGTCCATGGGCGGGCTGATCGGCCTGCAACTGCATATGGGCGCGCCGATGAAAGTCGAGTTCCGGAATTTCTGGTTGAAGAAGCTCTAGCGCATAAACCACAGATGAACACGGAGGAGCTCAGCCGCAACCAAAACCTGGCGATTCTTCATGTCTTCGCGCCTTCGTGGTAAAGCCCGCCCCCAATTCACCACGAAGACGCGAAGGAGAGGGTGAAAAGATGAAGCGGATTTCGATCGGCACGTGGGCCTACACGATCGGGCCTTACCAAAACAATCCGGTCCCGTTCGAGACGGTCGTGAAAAAACTGAGGGATCTCGAGTTTGACGGCCTGGAGCTGGGGGCCTTCAACTTCCACAAGGACGCTCACCCTAACCCCGTCAACTGCGCGACGCCGGCGGAAATGGAGAAGGTGAAGGGTCTCATGAAAGACGCGGGCCTGGAGTTCTCCGGAATCGCGGCCGATCTCTGGAACTACCCCGGCCACGAAATGCACCTCGTCGACGCCGTGGACGGCGGCAAGGCGTATCTGGAAGAGTACCGCAAGCTTCTCAAATTTACTCATCAGATGGACATCAAAGTCTTCCGCGTCGATACGGTGCAGGATCCCGACATAATGAAGGACTGGAAGCCGGCGCAGGTTGATGAGGCGCGCAAGCTGGTCGTCAAAGTTTGGAAGCAGTGCGCCAGGGAAGCGGCGCGGGTCGGGATCGACGTGTCCTGGGAATTTGAGCCCGGCTTCTGCTTCAATCGCCCGAGCGACATCATCCGGATCGTCGACGAAATCAACGAGCCCAACTTCGGTGTCATGTTCGACACGTGCCATGCGTACATGGTGGGAGTCGTCGCTTCGCGGCAGACGGGCGGGCCGAGAGAGACGGTCGAGGGCGGCGTTCTCGGTTTCGCGAAGAGGCTGCGCGGCACGATCAACCACATCCAGCTCATCGATTCGGACGGGACCCTGCACGACAACCACACGAGCACGCACACTCCGTTCGGCGAGGGGAAGGTGGATTTTGGGCCGGTGCTGATCGAGCTTGACCAGCAAGGGAGTGTGAAGCACGACTGGTGGACAATAGACCTGTGCTTCTGGCCCGACGCTTGGCCGGGGACGGAGAAAGCCAAGAAAGCCGTCGACGAGCTCAACAAAAAATACGGCGGCGGTAAAGGCAAGGCCTCGAAGAAAAACTGGTTGGGTTGAAGCGTAGTGATTCCGTTACAGGAGGTGACTGTTGAATTGAGACGCGGATAAACGCTGATCTCGCGGATCAAGACACGCAACTGAAGCAACTCTGCTATTTTTTCAAGAGCTTCGTGGCCGGATTCGATCCCATCAACTCAGTCCTTCCGCCCCTCCAGGGCGGGGTTGTTGTTGTGGCGCCGTCTCCAGGGGTTCGCAAAAAGCGCTCACCCCTGGCTAATTTCCTCCCACCCCTTCGCGGTGGAAGAGTTTCGACCCATAGGCGGGGCGGAATACGTCATCGAGCGCGGAGGACATTTCAAATTTCAAATTCGAAAGGGTGCGGCTCTTTGTCATGGAGACAGGGAAGGGAAGAGGCGCTTGAAGTGAGCTCGACTCGAGAGAGCATGCTTCTGGCGCTCGACGAGCTGGGCGATTCCCAGGGCTCCCACCAGCAGCATCTTCTGCAACTGCTCGTGGGAAAAGGGCTGCTTTTCTGCTGTTCCCTGGATTTCAACGAACTTGCCGCTGCCGGTCATCACGAGATTCATGTCGACGTCCGCCCGGGAATCCTCGGAATAGTCGAGATCCAGGTAGGATTCCTCGCCCAGCATGCCCACACTGGTGGCGGCTACGAAGTCCAGCAGAGGAGAGAACTCGAGCAGCCTCTTGCTCAGGAGATGATGGACCGCGAGGGCCAGCGCCAGAAATCCCCCTGTGATCGAGGCCGTGCGCGTGCCGCCGTCGGCCTGGATGACGTCGCAGTCGATCAACATGGTGCGATTTCCAAGCAGCGACAGGTTCGTCACGCTGCGCAGCGAGCGCCCGATCAGGCGCTGGATCTCCACGGTGCGGCCGGACTGCTTGCCGCGGGCCGATTCGCGCGCGGTGCGGGTGCTGGTTGCGCGCGGGAGCATCCCGTACTCGGCCGTCACCCATCCCTGGTTCATGTTGTTGAGAAACGACGGCACCTTGTCCTCAATGCTGCAGGTGCACAGGACGCGCGTGTCCCCTACGCTGATAAGCACGGATCCTTCCGCATGCCTGGTGAAGTCTAGCTCTATGTGAATTTCCCGCATGGTGTCAGATTTACGTCCGCCGGCTCTCATCGATGATTGCCTCGTCTCTTTTTCATAAAGAGCGACATCTTACCATGAACGACGGCCGGTCCTCCGGATAGGATTGCGATTTCCCTGGGAGCGCACGCATCCTGCGTGCGGGGAGTTAGAAACGCTGAGTCCCGCCTTGCGGGACGCTCCCAGGGGCGACCTGTGCGTTCTCCGCGTCTCCGCGGTGAGGTTCGGAGTTCAGGCTTTAGCCTGTTAGGGGCGTAGGGCAGCCTGAAGGCTGAGATCCAAACCTCGGACAAGTGAGTCCTGTGGGGTTCTTCGTTGCGGCCGGGCTGCTCTGTGTTCCTCTGTGTTCATCGGTGGTTTCCGGCCGTTTCCAAATCCCGGCCGAGCAGGTTTTGCGAAATCTTTCGATTTTTTCGCAAGGGCGTTGGTTGAATTTGGGTGGGGATTCCCCTACGATTAACCCATGAGTTATTACGGTTCGCGAGCCAGCGTGCTCTTTGGCGGCCCGGCCACCCCGACCATCAAGACCCTGATCATAATCAACGTTGCGGTGTTCCTGCTCCAGACGCTTGAACACCTCTTGGGAGTCAGTTTTCTGGTTCCGTATTTCGGGCTTGTTCCGTGGCGCGTAACGCATGAATTCTTCCTCTGGCAGTTTGTCACGTACATGTTCCTTCACGGGGATCCCTTCCACCTCTTCTTCAACATGCTCGCGCTCTACATGTTCGGCAATGAGCTGGAACGCTATTGGCGCAGGCGAGGCTTCCTTACCTACTATTTTCTCACCGGCATCGGCGCGGGGGTCTGCTCCTGGGTGGTCGGAGTCAACAGCGCCACAGTCATCATAGGAGCCTCCGGCGCCATCTACGGGCTCTTGCTGGCGTTCGCCATCATTGACCCGGAGCGGATTGTTCTGGTGAGTTTTCTCTTTCCCGTAAAAGTCAAGTACCTGGTGCTTTTCATGGGATTCATAGCCTTCTGGTTTTCGATCGTCGGCGGCGAGCCTGGTGTCGCCCACATCGCCCACCTCGGAGGGATGCTCGTCGGTCTTGTTTTTCTCAAAGGCAGACCGTGGCTGGACAGGCTCCGGCTCTTCCAGGAGCAGCGCAAGCGCGAAGCTTTGAAGCGGCAATTCGAAGTGTATTACGGCGAGGTACGCCGCAAGATCGAGGAAGAAAAGGACAAGGGCCCCACCATTCACTGATTGCGGATTTTGGATTGCGGATTGCGGATTGGACAAATTGGGATACGCTCATCGAAGATACATCCGAAATCCGAAATTGAAAGACTGACAATTCGCTGATTGCGGATTTTCGATTTCGGATTGAATTTTCAATCCGCAATCCGAAATCCGCAATCTCCAATCAAACATGGCAAAGAAATATGTTCTTGCTCTCGATCAGGGCACGTCCAGCTCCAAGGCATTTCTCTTCGATCATAGAGGACGGATCGCGGGCCAGGCGAGCAGAGATTTTCGCCAGATCTATCCGAGGCCGGGATGGGTTGAGCACGATCCCGAGGAAATCTGGAGGAGCCAACTGGAGGCCGCGCAGGAGGCGGTGCTCCACTCCGGGGTCGAGGTCGACGAAATTGCGGCGCTGGGAATCACCAACCAGCGTGAGACAACGATCCTGTGGGAGAAGTCGAGCGGCAAGCCGATCCACAACGCCATCGTCTGGCAGTGCCGGCGCACCGCCGGGCGCTGCGACGAGCTGAAGCGAGAAGGTTTTGACACAGTGATCAAACAAAAGACCGGTCTGGTAACAGACGCTTATTTCAGCGGCACGAAGGTGGAGTGGATCCTGAACCAGGTGTCGGGAAGCCGGTCCCGCTCGGCCAGAGGCGAGATTCTCTTCGGCACCGTCGATGCCTGGCTCATCTACAATCTCACTGGCGGCCGGGTACACGCCACCGACTATTCCAACGCATCACGGACGCTGCTGTTCGACATCCACAAGCGGGGGTGGGACGACGAGATCCTCCGCAAATTCCAGATTGCGCCGGAAATCCTGCCCGAGGTGTATCCCTCGAGCCAGATCGTGGGTGAGTCTGCCGCCAGCCTGTTCGGCGCTCCCATCCCGATTGCCGGGAATGCCGGAGACCAGCAGGCCGCGCTCTTTGGGCAAACCTGCTTCAACCCGGGGCAGGCCAAGAACACTTACGGCACGGGCTGTTTCATGCTTCTGAACACCGGAAGGCAGGCCATGGCCTCGCAGGATCTGCTCACAACCATTGCCTGGGGTCTGAATGGACAAGTGGACTATGCTCTCGAAGGAAGCGTTTTTATTGCAGGGGCTGCCGTCCAATGGTTGCGGGATGAGCTGAAGCTGCTGGGCAGTTCGGCTGAGAGTGAGATCCTGGCCTCGTCGGTACCGGATTCCGGCGGCGTTTACTTCGTTCCCGCTTTCGTCGGGTTAGGGGCGCCACACTGGGACCCATACGCGCGCGGCACGATCGTTGGGCTGACGCGCGGGTCGAACCGGGCGCACCTGGCGCGCGCGACGCTCGAAGCGATCGCATATCAGACGCGCGACGTCCTGGAGTCCATGAAGCGAGATTCGGGAATTTCGTTGGAGGTGCTGGGAGTGGACGGGGGCGCCGCCCACAATCATCTGCTCTGCCAGTTCCAATCGGACA
>QHZE01000010.1 GCA_003225335.1 Acidobacteriota bacterium | reverse complement strand
AGACGCCGGCGCCGACCGGCGCGGAATTACCGGAGTTCGGAGTCAACTTGACCCAGCCGACTCGGGCCGCAGCCGGGGACCCGTCGGTCTGGAAGACAAAAGCGCCTCCCACCGGAACAGAGTAGGGAAACGCCGATCCGCTGGTTCCGCCGGACTCGCGCAGCGCGAGAGGTGTGCCATGGTCATCGAATAGGGCGAGTGTTCCCGCTTCCGTCCCATTGGAAGTGTTCAACAGGATCAGAGTTGTCGCGGCGCCCCCTCCGTCAGCCAGCTGAGGGAAATAGACCGGGGAGTTTGTCAAGGAGGCGGACAGGTCGGCTATCGGCGTGCTCGTCAGCAGGGTTTCTCCCCGTTGGTTGGTTGTCAGGCGCAGGGCAACGACGGAGACGGGCTGGCTGCTGGTGATTTCGAGGGAACCGAAGCGGGTTGCCGACGGAAAACTTGCCGGCAGGTTAAAATCCGGCGCGACATCGCGCAGCTCGTGGATGAATTTGGCGAAGTGCGCGCCCACAGCCAGGTTCCCGTGGCCGGTGGCGACTGTCTGACCGCTCCGATCACGCAGCGTGTAGGTGATGGTGGCGGAAGCATTACCGCGCTGGGCGATCGCGAAACCCGTGTAGATGTCGAGCGTGCCCACACCCGCGGGCACTCCGGTTCGATAATCGATGAAAATGCGCGCGCTTTGAGCCGGTGGAGATGCCGGGACACCGGCTTCGCTCACGACCACGCCGTTCTGAGAAAGGCTGAACACTGCGGTCCCATACGGAGTGATGCCGCTATCCACCGTCGCCGTGGCGTACCCGGAACTTACATTTGCCGCCGTGCCACCCGTTGAAGTTGTGCCGGTTCCACCCGTATTCAAGGTCAGCCGGATCGGCTCATTGACCGTCATTGCGACGGTGGCCGAGGAGCTCAGCCCCGCGTTATCGGTCACAACAAGCGTAGCGGTGTAGTTGCCCTTTGTGTTGTAAGTGTGCGCGGGACTGGGTTCAGTAGAATTGGATCCGTCGCCAAAGGTCCAATAGTAACTCCGAATCGAGCTCTCGGGGTCCAAAGACCCCGCGCTCGAGAAGTTGACCGCCAGCGGCAGTATTCCGCTAGTCGGGGATGCCGAAGCTGTGGCCACTGGATTCTTTTCGTAAGTACCTATGACAGTCTCCGTGATCCGATACTGCCCGAGGCTGGCGTAATCGGAATAGCCGGTCGTGAGGGGATCGCCGCTCCCGCCGCCGCCGATTTCCAGGTAGTACGTGCCTGGCGCTACTGTGGCAATGAGAGTTGCGGGCAGCCCGGCGCCCTCATTTGAGGCCACGAGATTTCCAGTGCCGTCGTAGATGCGAACATAAATATCGAGATTCGGCCCTCGCGGGGCGGGATCCACCCTGAACGCGATCAAGCCGCTGGCGGTCTGAAAGGAGAACGTGTCCACATCGGTGCGTGTTTCGATAACTCCGGACTGAGAGACAAACGGGTTCGCCAGCGGCGTGGCCGTGCCGATGGTGTTACCATGGTCGTCCGCGCGATAGCTGATTCCGTAAGTCTGCATGACGGCGAGGTCGTCTTCGGTTTGGTTTGCATTCGCGTATTCACCCTTGCTCCACTGCGAGACTTCCTTGTAATAACTCACTCCCATGATGGGCGCCCAGTTACCTTGACCGGAGTAATAAGCGCTTCCGCCGATCACACCATCGTGATGCAGACCAAGCGTGTGGCCGACTTCGTGGGATACCGCTTCCGCCATGTATTTCTCGTTGTTTGGGCCGAGCTGCTTTGTGAAGATCCAGGCTGGGCTATAGTTAGAGTTGTTCGTGTTCGTCGATAGGTTGTTGAAGACCCCTACAAAGGCGACACCTCCCGCGGCGGCCTTATACCAGTTCGTTGGACTAATGACCACGCGCATGCCGTAATAGACATCGCTGGAGCTGGTAATTTGAAGCCCCTCGACGCCCGGGTCCTGCGTCGTGACGTCGATGTCGAAGGGCGCGTAATCCTCTGCAACCCGCTGCCATATGTACTGGATTGCGTCCATCTCCGCGTTGTTGAAACTCGACGGGATCCCATCGAGATCAAAGGGCGCCGATACGATGTCCTGCCCGCCGTTATAGTTGCTGTTCCAAGCTGTTCCCGACGTTACCTGGCCGTCGAAATCGAGGTATATGACCTTGGTGGCCGAGGGACGGCTGTGAAGTAAGAAGGTCTGGTCGTAAGGTAATGGAGCTTCGGCGATCGCGCCCGTGTTTTCCGCACCAGAAGCGTTAACCGGCGGCGTTCCGAACTCACATCCGTAGAAAAGCCGGCCATGGATGTCCGTCCAGAGGGTGTCGTCGCGCAGGAAGATGCTGGCCAGCTCGTCTGTCGATTTGCCATACGCTGCCGCGAGTTGCGGTAGGTGAGCAGCCAAAGCTCTCAGGGCCGCGCTTCCCCGTGCGGGAGCCGGCAGGTGGATGTTGGGGAAATCTCGTGCTTGGGCGGGGACTCCCATCGTAAATAAGAGCACCGCGAGAATCGTTGCAGATAAACCAGTAAAGGATCTAGCGCGGACACGTCTAGCCATGTATGACTCCTGAAAACGTTCAATTGACGAAAGGAAAACAGAGAGGGAGGTTTTGCTTCCGAATACTAGATCGGCTAGGCGTGATTCAATCCTCGGAGAAAAGGCGTGTAATTCGTGAAATTCGTGGTAGGTCTTTCTGTGGTACGTCGCGCGCCGGAGAAGAGGGGCGCCGGGCCTCTCGCCTGACAGGCGCGCAGATTGTGTAAACCATGTGTAGACACGCAGGGCATGCTAATGCCAACAAACCTTGCGATCGACACGAAGTGGCTCTGAAGCTCGGCGGTGCTGCAGGGAACTATTGTCGGGAGTGCGAACTGCGGATGGATTTCAGCGGCTGCAGCGGCTGATGGAAGGACTCCCCTTGTACTGGCGACTCGATGAGCATCACGTGAGCGCGGCTAGGATTTCGAATTCGTGCCAACGGGCAGGGAACTGGAAGCCTGCGAAGCAAGCAATCTGACCGAGAGACCTCTGTTCCCCGCCCCATCTGGGCCCGCGTCGTTATTCAACCGCGACCACATCCTCGCCCTTGATCAGCCGAACCTCTTCAACCGTCAGCGTTCCCTTGCCAACCGCACCGAACGCTCTGAAGTCTCCGGTCCCATCAGTGTCAACCCGCGCTTGGACACAGACGGTATGCACGCCTACCGGCACATCGACCGCCACGTAGCTGAACGAAGCGGCGGCCACGGTGCGGAGAATGAACTCGATCCTCTCCGCCTCCGTCAGATCCGCCGAGAGGGTTTGAATTCGCTCCGCGTAGGCGATGGGTCCGGGTTCCACTTCCTGACCGTCAAGCAGGACTCGAACCTGCACTCTGGCCTGAGCGTTGGAAGTGCCGCTGCCGAAGACTTCAGTCAGAGTGTATAACCCAGCCTCGAATGACGCTGTGACGAAAAGGTCTTTCTTGTTGGGTGTCTTGATGTTGTTGCATAGAACTGTCACCCAGTCGCCTGTCCCGGTCGTCTCGGGTATCAATGTGAGACTCGAGGTTTTGGCGGTAGCTTTTGCCGAGGGCTGCTGCTGCGCCTGCCCGGTCGCGACGGTGAACGGGAGAGCCAGACACAACGCCAACAACGTAAAGATAAGCCTGCTATTTTTCATAGTGTGAACCTTTCTCTTAGGAGGTTGTTTTGAAACGATCGCGCTAAGCCGGTCGCATTTCAGCGCGATCTTTGACAATTCCACCATCTGGCTATGCACTTCATTCAAGTTGCAACCCAGAGTGCGCCTCGGAAGCGAACCACAGGCCCGCGCCTTGCTCAGATCCCCTCCCGGGCACCGGCGGGACCTCCGGCGCTGCAGCAGCAGTCCGGTGGCGTTCCAAGCACCTCTCTGGTCCAAACTTGAGTGAGGTGAATAGCCAGATTCCAGCAAGCGCAATCGCTGTGCCAATCCAACGAACTCGCGTAAGCTGCCGGAATTCGAGGAGTTCAAGGTCTTTTCTTACAAGGGTCCAAGGCGCGAATCGGCAGACCAATTCCCTTGCGTGGAATACACATTCCACTTATCCCAAACATTGGCAAGCGGACGCTGCCGTTAGAGTCAGGGGCCTCCACCGGCACAGCTCGATGTGCGCCGGCCCCCTTTAATTGCACCCCTGAGACCCCCTGAGCTGAGAACAAGCTCTTGACAAAATCTCTTGTGCTGTGATAGGCACATTTTTCTCTTATCAAAGAGGAATTGTCGGCAGGAGGAGGTGGTGTGTGCCCGGAGCGGAGGCACCAAGAAGCGCTTTCCGATCCGTTCCCTTCCCGCAAATTGGCGATCTCTCTACCGTTCTCTTCCGCCCCTCTTTCTACTGTCTTTCGACGGGGGCCCCGGGCCCTCCGTCATCTGGTTCCTTCCGTCAGGATGATGGTCGTCGAGATTGTTGCCGGAAAGGAGAGCGGGGACGCCAGATGCTCCAGACTGCTTCCAGGGACGATGATGAAGCGATCCGCTCCCTGTCTTCCTTCTGGTTAGAGCAGGCTCCGCAAGAAAGTGAGGTGAGACAGCTCAATGGTGAAACAGCTCAATAAGCCTACTGCGTGATGGACGATCCGGAAGGCGTTTGAGAGAACGTGAGAAGGAGAGTATCGCCCTACCTATTCTCACATTTGGCTGTAGCGTTTCTTGCATTGAACAAGCGCGAATAGAGGAAAGGAGTTGGATATGGAAATGAGGACAAAGAAGGGGTGGATTGTCGTTCTTACGCTGCTTTTCTTGGGAGTTTTTCTACCTATCAGATCACAAACCCGTGGCAGGATTCCGGCGGACACGGGTGATGCCAACCCGTCCAACCCTCCAGGTTTCAAGGGATTCCGTGCCTCGCCTTCGTCGACCGTTCAGTTCTACTTTTCAGAGATGGGGAAGAGTCTCCTTATGACCTCCCCTGATCCAAGGGTGCGAGACATGGGGAGGGCGGTAGGAGGGAGCGACACGTCTCGTGCGTCCACGGTGCAGCCTCTTTTGGGCGTACGGGTTCCTACATTCGATCCCGGCGTCATCTCGCCGATCTGCGGTACGGTCTCTGGATGCAAATTCAACCTGGAACCAGCTACAAATGCCGCGCCCCAGAACGATGAGTCCGTGGATTTCATTCGTGGCGGGGGCCTCGCTGGCGAGGACCTCACTGTAGCGGCCGCGAACGATTACCGGCTCATCCTTGGGACAGGCAACGTCCACTTTAGCGGCTATTATGTGAGTAGGGATGCGGATGGCGCTCCCGAGTTTGAGGGAGGTCTTCCACCTGTGCCCGACCCTCTTGAATCTGGTGGCACCCTGATCGGGGGTGGGAGCCCGATGATAGCGGCCGACCCGGAGCGGAGCGCCTTTTTTGCGGTGGACCTCCGTTTTGATTATACAACCTCGGGGATCGGCGTCTTCCGGACAACCGCTGCCAAGCTGAACAGCGGGGCCGCCGGCGATTGCCCTGATGGAACCCATACGGAGGACCAGGCTGTGGGCTGCTGGCCTACAAAGACAATAGTCAACGCACAGCCCTACCTTGGTTTCTTGTTCTTCGAGGACAAGCCGCACCTTGCGGTGGATGAACGGGCGGCTGGAACTGGAGCCGGGAATGTCTATGTAACAGCCACTGAGTTCGCCAGCTCTTCCTACGCCTCGAGGATCTGGCTCGTGGCCTGTAACAACACCCTGACCGCATGTTCCGCCCCGACCATCATAAGCGGAGGGGACACATCCGCCCAGTTCTCTCATGTCGCGGTCCGGCCCGATGGTGGTGTCACGGTTACGTATGTTAACCGCGGTCTCACTCCCTTCTACAGCCAACAATTCGATATCAAGTACGTCAGATGCACCCCGGCTGCCGCTCCCGACACCCCCTCCTGTTCGCCGGCCACGCTTGTCTACGCCGAAACCCAACCCCTCCCGTTTGGTGGTTTCTTGGCGGCCCAAGACTTCCAGATTGCGACCTATCCCAAGCATGACCACCGCACGGAGGGCACCGGGACCGAAACATATGTAGTCTGGGACCGGTGCAAAGTTGATCCCAGCGTAAACCGAATCGGGTTCGCCCTAGTCTGCCCGGATGCTGACGTGGCGGCGAAGGCATCGACTGACAATGGGGTAACGTGGTCGGCCCGCTTCTCGATAAATGCTTCTACCCAGGACCAATTCTTCCCGTGGATCAAGACGGACCGGTCCCGGGGAATCATAAACATCGCCT
>QHZE01000009.1 GCA_003225335.1 Acidobacteriota bacterium | reverse complement strand
AGATTTCCGAGGAAATCCTGAGCCGCATGGCCCGCGCCGAGTCCCTCAACAGCGTGCATGTGTCGGTCGCCGCGGACGGAGCCTTCCAGTACCTGATCTCCTGACGGAGAATCCTGCGAGCGCACGCTTCCAGCTTCCAGCGTGCGCTCCCAGGGACGGAACCTCCGCGTTCTCCGCGCCTCCGCGGTGAGGTTCGGGGTTCAGGCTTTAGCCTGCTACGGGCTCAGGGCAGCCTGAAGATTGTGCTCCAAGCCTGGCACACATGAGTTGGTGGGCTCTTGGTTCGGAGTTCAGGCTTTAGCCTGCGACGGGTTCAGTGCAGCTTGAAGGCTGAACTCCAA
This sequence comes from Acidobacteriota bacterium, assembly GCA_003225335.1. GTDB lineage: Bacteria > Acidobacteriota > UBA6911 > UBA6911 > UBA6911 > Gp18-AA60. The sequence continues at coordinate 5,850 of QHZE01000009.1, read as the reverse complement.
ACTTGGTACAGATGAGTTCGTGGGCTTTTGGTTCGGAGTTCAGGCTTTAGCCTGCTACGGGCTCGCAAAATGTCGTTCAGTGGCAAGTGGTCGATGAAGAGACTGTTATTTGTCTGTAGTCAGAATCGCTTGCGGAGTCCTACCGCGGAGGCCGTTTTTTCTCAGTGGCCGGGAGTTGAGGCGATGTCGGCTGGCCTGAACAGCGACGCCATTACGCCCGTATCTACAGATTTGCTCGAATGGGCAGATATCGTCGTTGTGATGGAAGAAAAACATAAAAACAAACTCAGTAAAAAGTTTAGTCCGTTCTTGAAAGACAAAAGAGTTGTAGTCCTGGGCATTCCTGATGAATACGACTACATGCAGCCTGAGCTGATTCAAATACTGAAAGCCAAAGTCCTGCGCTACGTCGGCCTATGAAGGATTGCCACACAAGCACTGAAGTGCGACGGTCCATTGCATTGGCCGGATCGTGACGATGATCCAACCGTTGACGGTCTTTTGGCAAGGGGCGCCACCGGCCTAACCATTGCGCGCACTTGACCGTCCAGAGACCGGGCGGCAGGTGATGCCCAAGTCGTCAGGTTGACATGCCAGCAGCCGATCTTCTTCGCGGTGTGAGAAGATTTGCCCTACAATACACAGCAGGATTTGCGGAGGAATGAAGGATGCTTAATACAGTTTGGGCGGTGGTCCGCGAAGGAGAAATCGAAGTCCTGGAGCCGCTAGATCTCCCTGAAGCTACGAGGGTGCTCGTGACCGTTCTGTCCGAAGAGGACCCCCAGTTCTGGTTGAACTCGAGTCAGAGCGCGCTCGATAGGGTCTGGGACAACACCGAAGACGACGTCTATGCCCAGCTACTCGAAACATGACGTCGTCTTGGTGCGTTACCCCTTCGCAATCACAGGAATTGCATTCGGTCCTGCAGATGCTCGTGCGCGGTCTCGCCGAGCAACCCGACATCGCGCTCACGCGCATCTGGTTGATCGGGCCGGGAGATATCTGCAGATCCTGCCCCATGCTCAGCGTGTGCCCAAACCAGACACGCTGCCTTCATCTGGTAGCCAGCGCAGGCAATCCCTTAATTGAGGCCGGCTCCGGGGATGGCGCGCGGGAGGATTGGACCCGCATCAACGGGCATTTCCAGCGAATACCTCTGAACCCCCCATTCAAGCTCGGACACATCGCGACGACGGATGCGCCGATTCATATCCGGATTCAAGAGGGAGGGGAACAACTTTGGCTATCCCGACCGGATTGGGTGAAGGCACAGAAGATTCGCAATTTTGCCGGCCAGCCCCTCATCTTCAAGGGCGAGGTCCTTGGAATGCTTGCCGTTTTCAGTCGAACCGAGCTGAGTGAACGCGAGTTTGGATGGTTGCGTGCTTTTGCCGACCAGGCAGCCGTCGCTATATCGACCGTACAGATCACAGAACAAGTCACGGCCCTCAATACCAGCGCCGTCGCGATGGCGGAGCGATGGCGAGCCGTTTTCGAGAAATCGGCCATCGGCGTGGCTCTGACCGATGTAAACAGCCGGTTTCTAATTGTCAACCGCGCTTACGAGAAGCTACTGGGTTACACGGAGGAGGAACTCCGGAAGCTTTCGTTCTTCGACATTACCCCTGAGGAATTCCGTGAATCCAACCGCAGGCTCGTTACGGAATTATGGGCCGGCAATCGCGAGCAGTATGAGCTCGAAAAGCCCTACCGACGCAAGGACGGAGGCCTGGTCTGGGTTAGACTCCACGCCTCGATTGTTCAGGGGACGGCCAGCGTGCCGCGATTTGCCATGGCGCTTTGTGAAGACATCACCGAGCGCAAGCGGGCTGAAGAATCACTGCGGAAAAGCGAGGAGCGCTGGCGTACGCTGCTCGAGATCAACAACGCGATCATTACGACACTCGGTCAAAAGGAACTCTTGCACGCCATTTGTGAGGCAGTGAAGCGAGTCGTTCCTTTCGGCCGAGTCGCGCTCCTGCTCCTTGAGCCCGCCAGTGACGTTCTGCGAATTACCGCCTTAGAAGGGCCGTTTCAGGGCGACAACTTTGCCGTAGGTGACGAGGTCGGGCAGAATAGCGTTTCGCGATGGGTCTTGGACCATCGCCGTCCGGCCCTCCGCAGGGACCTCGAGACAGAGGCGCAATACCCGACTGAGCGTCTCCTCCTGGCGGAGGGTATCCGATCACTGTGCGCCCTGCCTCTGATCGTGCGGGAGGAGCCCAGCGGGGTTCTTTTCGTGGGCAGTCCGACGAAGGGCCAATACTCCGAGTCTGACGTGTCATTCCTGCAAGAAGTGGCGAACCAGATCGCGTTGGCGATCGGGAACATGCAGTCCTACGAGGAGATCGGCAGCCTCATCACGAAGGTTGCGCGCACGGCCGACCACCTTCGAACCTTGCTCGAGATCAATAACGCCATCATTACGAACCTCTCGCAAGAAGCGCTTCTGCGCTCGATTGCCGAGGCGCTACGTCGCGTTGTGCCGTTCGACCGTGCAGCCCTGACGTTGTACTTGCCGGACAAAAAGGTCTTTCGATTTGTGGCGATCCAGGGCGGCTTCGTCTCCGATTACTTCAAGCCCGGTCTGGAGATCAGCCCGCAGGAAAGCAGTGTGGGGTGGGTGTTTCATCATCAGCGGCCGATTCTTCGCCGGGACCTTGAGAAGGAACAGCAATATTCGAATGAGCGGCGCCTCGCTCAAGAGGGCATGCGCTCCCACTGCGTGGTCCCGCTGATTGTGCACGGAAACAGTATTGGCACACTCAACGTTGCCAGCAGTAAACAGAATCAGTATTCGGATGCCGCCGCAGAGTTCCTTCAAGAAGTTGCGAACCAGGTCGCGCTGGCCGTGGAAAACATGAAGTCGTATGAAGAGATCGCGACCCTGAAGGCGAGACTGGAAAAGGAGAACATCTACCTCCAGGAGGAAATCTGCAGCGAGCATAACCTCGAGGAAATCGTGGGTAACAGCCCCGCCTTGCGGGAGGTGCTGCGCGCCGTTGCGCAGGTTGCCCCGACGGACTCCACCGCGCTCATCCAGGGTGAAACGGGTACTGGTAAGGAATTGATCGCGCGCGCGATTCACAACCTGAGCCCGCGAAAAGGCCGGGCATTCGTAAGAGTCAACTGCGCTGCTATCCCTCTCGGCCTTTTGGAGAGTGAACTGTTCGGCCACGAGAAAGGCGCCTTCACAGGCGCTATATCACAAAGGGTCGGGCGCTTCGAGTTGGCGCACAAGGGAACGCTCTTTCTCGATGAAATCGGCGACATACCCCTTGAACTCCAGCCTAAACTCTTGCGGGTTTTGCAGGAGCAGGAATTCGAGCGACTGGGGAGTAACCGAATACAACGCGTCGATGTGCGCCTCGTGGCGGCTACAAACGCCGGCTTGGCACAGATGGTCGCTGAAAAGAGATTTCGTGCCGATCTCTATTATCGGCTGAACATCTTCCCGATCGATGTCCCTCCTTTACGCGACCGGCGAGATGACATACCACTCCTCGTTCGCCACTTCGTCGATAAATACGCTCGGCGAATGGGAAAGGCGATTGACAGTATTCCGAACGAGACGATGGAGGCTCTCCGCCGTTACGCGTGGCCGGGAAACATCAGGGAGCTGCAAAACCTGATGGAGCGAGCCGTGCTACTGTCCAGCGGGCCCTCGCTGCGAGTGCCGCTGACGGAAATCCTCCTCTCTATAGACCTGAATGCGACACCAGGCGCAAACATTCTGGAGCAGGCTGAGCGAGAGCAGATCTTGCGGGCGCTCCGCAAAAGCAACTGGGTGGTCGGTGGCCCGAATGGAGCAGCCGCTCGCCTGGGCTTGAAGCGGACATCCCTCGCTTACAAAATGCAAAGACTTGGGATCTCCCGCTCCTCCGAGTGACGGACCTCCGTCGCGCCTGCCAGACGCCCGTCTCAAACCCGCACACCCGCCATCAGCGACAAACCTCCAAGTATCACGATCGTAAGCACATGCCCTGATCTCCGGCGCTGCCCATCTTTGGCGCGCCGCGTGCAAGCTAACGGCTGTCCGAGTCAAAGGAGCTTTTTCAAATGGATTCAGCCGTCAGGCCTCGATCAATGAAACGGGCGCCGCGTCGTCAGGTGGTCGGCAATCAGTTCTCAGCGGATTACCGCTGAGGAGGTGATCGCTGAAGGCTTTGCACGCGGCAGCCACACAACCCGCGCACAACGCGCAAAAGGAGAATAGTATGAAGAAATGCAATGCACCGAAGAATCAAACCACGCGTCGCATCCTGCTCACCGCGTGCGCCACTGCTCTCGCCGTGGCTTTCACGGTCTCGCTGCCGTCGCAGGCCCACGCTGGGCAAGTCACAGTGCCACCCGTGCCCGCCGACCTTGAGGTGGAACCGGGGTTCAAGGCGTTCCTCGAGGGTCACGCTGTAGGCACCCAGAACTACGTCTGCCAACCCTCAGGCGCTGGCTTCGCCTTTGTACTCTTCACGCCGCAGGCCACCCTGTTCAACGACGCGGACCATCAAATCATCACCCACTTCTTCAGCCCCAACCCGGATGAGCATGGCACGATTCGCGCCACGTGGGAGAACTCGCGGGACACGAGCACCGTCTGGGCCGCGCTGGTTCCCAAAGGCTCCATCACCGTCGATCCTAATTCGATTGCCTGGCTCAAGCTGGAGGTGGTTGGAGCCGAAGACGGACCGACCGGTGGCGACAAGCTTTCGGACACCAAATTCGTCCAGCGGCTGAACACCTCTGGAGGGCTCGCACCGTCGACCGGCTGTTCCTCGGCAACAGACGTCGGCCACAAGGCGTTCGTGCCTTACACGGCCGACTACTTCTTCTATCGCGACGCGGGCCACGACAGATAGGCCTTAATCCAGCGTACTTTTTTCGATAAAAGGTGCAGCGACCCTGGAATGTGCGTCCTTATCGATTGTGCTACGAACTTCGATATTACTACTACAATCGAAAGGAGCACATTCCAGGAGAAATCCTGAAGCAAGACAAGCGAAATCTTGAGAAGCGGCTTGAGCGAAAACACTTCGACCGGCCGGAGCCTATGGTCCTCGATCAAGAGCGCGAGCCTTGGCTTGGGTTCGTGCGCGGAGTCTGGGATCGTGCCGCACGGCCGGAAAGTCCGAGGCCAGGGCTGTCGGGTGCATTAGAAGTGGGAGTCAATTCACGCTGCCGTGAACTCCTCAGAAGCTGTGGGAAATTCAATTCGTGTTAATTCGTGGAATTCGTGGCGGCTTTCACTTGTTGTTATTGGCCACGAAGTTCACGAATTTCACGAAAACGATCACTGCCATTTGGATGTCATTGGTTTTGAAATACAATCTTTCGCGGTCTCTCCGGACCCGCTGCCTGACTCCCACTTCTAATTACACCCAGGGCTATCGCCAGAGTTGCCGTCAGTGGAGTTATCTGATAGGCTTTGCCATTATCCCTGGCTTGACGAATAGAGTGCATTTTTGCCTTTGCGATAGGGCAAATTTGCTCATTGTCGAGATGCGAGAAGGACTTCTCGACGGACTCTCATGAGGTTGAACATATTCCGGTGAATTCTCTATAGGGCACCAAACCGGAAGGACGAGCGACCCTATACATCGCGCTTACGCCCAAGCTACGGCTCGAGCCAGTGGCTCCTGGCAGCCTGCGACTCGCCTGGTTGGATTCACACTCTGTTTTACTGACTCCCGCGGAGATGACAGTCGCTGGCTTTTTTTGCGTTTCCGCAAGGATCGACCTGGTCAATGAATTTGAGGGGAGGCTCGGCTCTTTTATCCCGGTCAGGCCCCCAATAGCAGAAGCCGCTGCGGATGGGAGGATACTTTCGGGCGCCATCCAATGGGGCTACGCTTC
>QHZE01000790.1 GCA_003225335.1 Acidobacteriota bacterium | reverse complement strand
GTTTGGTTGCGGCTCGGTTGTCTCTGTGTTCATCTGTGGTTTCATTTTGTGCAGTTTACGGCTCGTGGCACGGGCGTCCCGCCCGTGGATCACTGGGCGGTTACGAGGCTTGCTCTCTAGGATTTCTTGGTTGGTCTGGCGGGCCTGGGTCCAGGCTTCCGCGCGGGAGCGCCCTCCGGAGGATTGGCCGGCGCGGGGCCGACGCGCTCGACGACGAGGCGTTTAATGACGACCGGCGTCACGGGTTTGTTCTCCTTCGCGGGAACCCGGGCAATCGCCTTCACCACGTCCAGGTTCTCGCACTGCCCGAAAATGGTGTGCTTATTGTTCAGGTATTCCGTTGGCACCTCGGTGATAAAGAACTGGCTGCCGTTCGTCCGTGGGCCGGCATTGGCCATGGCCAGGCGCCCGGGCACATCGAACCTGAGCGCCGGCACGAACTCATCCTGGAATGGGAATCCAGGTCCTTCAGGGCCGCCCTGGCCCGTTCCCAGGGGATCGCCCCCTTGGATCATGAAACTCGGTATCACGCGATGAAAAGTGAGGCCGTCGAAAAACCGTTTCCCTAGGACCGTCTGCTTCGTCTTCGGATCCACATAGGCCTTCTTTCCCACGGCGAGCCCGACGATGGTGCGAACCGTGACCGGCGCTTCCTTTTCGAACAGCTTGCAGTTAATCGCGCCCATGCTGGTTTCGAACCGCATGTAAAGACCCGGCTCGCGTTGCGACGAAGCAGGCGGCTTGCGCTGCGCCGGGGTTCCCGTCTGGGCACGGAGAGAAGGATCTCCGCCGACTGATCCTAGAAGAAAACACAACAAATAATATTTGTTCATCTCGGTCCTTTCCGTCCTTGCTCAACACAGGATCTGAGGGCACAAATATACCACCAAGGCCCAAGTGATTTTCGGGTCTTTAGTAACGCTTTCGTATCGGCCAGAGCCTGGCGAAAGAATCGATGCCGGAAAGATGCCGCGGATTTCACGAACTACACGGATTTTTCGCTCACTGGCGGTCCATGCTCAACGAAATCGCTCCAAATCAAACGCGCCACTAACCTTTTTTCGTGTAATCTGTGGAATCCGCGGCCAGCTTTTCCAGCTCGTGCAATCGAAGGAGACCATAGCCGCGCCCGCACCTTGAACGGGAGTCATGAACATGCGCCTTATGCGACGGACGGAGATCAGACGGCAAGCGATGACGGTGTGGGGCTATGTGATCAGGCCCGAGCGTTTCCAAAAATGGAACAAGAAGATCGCCGGCATGGAAGCCCATGGTGAATTCCGCTTGGGCCAGCCATTTGCCACGCGCTACAAATGGAGGGGCCGGCAGGTACAATGCGTCTCGGTTGCGACGTCGATCGTCGTGGGAAGCCTGTTGGAACTTCGGCATTCGAGTTTCGTCGGAGATAACGTCAATCCCGAGATGGAAGTCATTGAGCGAATAACTCTGAGCGAAAGCCGGGGCAGGACGGTTGTCACGAAAGAGCTTTCCATCAAGCATGGAATACCCCTGATATGGGCGCCGATCTTCTGGCTCATCGTCCGATTTGGATGGCCGGCAGAGCCCGACGCCTTGAAGTCGATTTGTGAAAGCGAGGTCTAGCCCCACGCTCCGTTGTGGTGAAGTCGAAGTCTGGCCGCGCGCGAACAATTTTTCACGGTCTCGCATTCGCACGAAGACCCGTTTGCAGATGTTGATTTTGTGGAAGAGGTACTGCGTAATGGAAAGAAGAAACTCAATGTGTAATCGGTGCGCGAAGCTCGCTCAAGTTCATTTGCTGCAGGCGGCTTTTTTTTAGGACGCGACGATGGTCGATGCAACTGGCAAGGAACAGGAAAAACGCCTGGCCCCTTTTTCCGCCCGTTGTCCTGATCTGCCTTTCGTAGTCGCGACGCCACGTAACTGAGGTGCCGATGACAATAACTTTGAACCACACCATCGTTCCTGCGCACGACAAGGAAGCCTCTGCCCGCTTCTTCGCGCTCATCTTCGGACTGAACTACGAAGGACCAACGGGACACTTCGCTCCTGTACGCCTCAACGACACGCTGACTCTCGATTTCGACAACGCCAAGTCCTTTGAGAGTCATCACTATGCCTTTCACGTGAGCGATGCGGAGTTCGATGCAATTCTCAGGCGCGTGCAAGAGGCCCGAATCGCTTATTGGCGCGAAACTAGCCCCGCAGGGGCGACTCAGGAAAGCCCAGGGCGCAAGCCCTGGGAACAAGCACAGGAACAAGGGAAGCCCCGAAGGGGCGATGCAGTTGATCCCGGTACCGAAGAGGCGCCTTATGACGAGCATTTATCTGGAGTTGAGATCGAACTCCCTGCGCCGCCCTTTCAGGGCTTTCCGCAATTTGGACCTTGAACCCAGGGCTTGCGCCCTGGGCTGTCCTGCTGGACCCCTTCGGGGTCCTTGGTTTCGCGCCAGAAACTAGCTCGGCTTGGTGGTCGCCAAGTTCAGAAACTGGTCAAATTTCGTCCGAGAGGCATCTTGACCGATTTGTGAACTTTGTGTCCACCAAGAGAACCCAGGCGCGACTTTCTTCTTCCTTTATCGTTACCGGCCGCAGTTTTTCTGCTGCCCCAGCCGCCCGCCTGTAGTAATCGCCAGCGGTCGCACTTCAGGCAGGACGGCTGGGGAGTGGCGCTAGTTGCGGCGGAGACCCAATCCGACTTCGCTTCGACTGCCCGCTCCATTCACGGCTGAATCGTGAAGTTCGCGTTGCTGGTGTCGCAGACTGTTCCGCCCAGGTTGCACACACGGATGCGGCCCAATGTCGTGGCCGGACCCGTGACCCTCCAGACTTGCTTCCCGTCGTTGGGGGTGCTGGACAGTATGGGCGCCCAGTTGCTCCCGCCGTCCCGGGAAAGGTCGATGTTGACGTTTCCGCTCAAGCCGCTCGAGGTCCACTTGAGGGTCACATTATGGTTGATGTGCAACACTTCGCCCCCGTTCGGGCTCACGACTGTGATCTGCGCACCGGTGCCGCTCACGACCGGCGAGACGTTGCCGCCGTTGGATGTGAAGCTGACGTTTCCCGTAAAACTACCGGTCGCCGTGGGGGCGAAGCGCACCACTATGGTCTGGCTCGTGCCGGCGCCGAGGCTGAAGGGGGTGCCGGAGACGACCGAGAAAGGCGCGGACGTGGAGGCACTCCCCGTGAGGGCGCTGCCGCCGGTGTCCTGGACCGTGAATGTCAGATCGGCGAAGCTACCCACCGACACGGTGCCGAAGTTTTGCGAGGCGGGAGTGACGCTGATTTGCGGGGGACTCGCGGTTCCCACGCCGGTTACGCCCGGCGAGACGTTGCCGCCGTTGGATGTGAAGCTGACGTTCCCCGTAAAAGTTCCGGTCGCCGTGGGGCTGAAGCGCACCACCACGGCCTGGCTCGCCCCGGCCGCGAGGCTGAACGGGCTGCCGGAGATGACCGAGTAGGGCGCAGAGGTCGAG
>QHZE01000008.1 GCA_003225335.1 Acidobacteriota bacterium | reverse complement strand
AAGTCAGCAATTTCTTAAAAATGACCAATGACAAATGCCCGGGAGGCTATCCGAACGCTCTATTTGTAATTGGTCATTTGTCATTGGTCATTTCGGGTCCGGGGCGCGGGTTCCCTTGTCCTTTGTCCCTTTGTCCCTCTGCCCCTCGGCCTCTCACAATGGTTCCAGTCGCGCGGTGAAGTGGCGGAGGAAAGGCGCCTCGTGCGTCAGGCGCAGGCCGTGAATCCGCTCGCGCTGCCGCCAGACCTCCAGCATAACCTCGATTACGTAATCGATGTGGCTCTGAGTGTAGACGCGGCGCGGGATCGCCAAACGCACCAGGTCCATGTGCGCGGCATCGCCAAACATCAGGGTTCCGATTTCGACGGATCGAATCCCTCCTTCCAGATATAGCTCTGCTGCCAGCGCCACGCCGGGGAATTGCTGCGGCGCTATGTGCGGCAGAAATGCGCGGGCATCCAGGTAGATGGCGTGACCTCCGGGAGGCTGCACGATGGGCACCCCCTGCCCGGCGATGTGGTTGCCCAGATACGCGGTCGAGGTGATACGGTAGCGGAGGTAGTCTTCCTCCAGCGCTTCTCCGAGCCCCACGGCGATCGCTTCCAGGTCGCGCCCCGCAAGCCCGCCATAGGTTGGATAGCCCTCGGTCAGAATCAACAGATCTTTCTCCTGCTGCGCCAGCTGGTCGTCATTCGTGCACAAAAAGCCGCCGATATTCGCCAGCCCGTCCTTCTTGGCCGACATCGTGCAACCGTCCCCGAGGGCGAACATTTCTTTGGCAATCTCTTTGGGAGTTTTGCGCTCGTAGCCTTTCTCGCGCAGCTTGATGAAGTACGCATTTTCCGCGAAGCGGCAGGCGTCGAAGTAGAGCGGGATCTCGTGCCGCCGGCAGACATCGCGCACCGCCTTCGCATTTTCCATCGAGACAGGCTGGCCGCCGCCAGAGTTGTTCGTGATCGTCAGCATGACCAGCGGAATGCGCTCGCGGCCGACCCGCGCGATCAACTGCTCGAGCGCCGCCACATCCATATTGCCCTTGAAGGGGTGGCGGTTAGCCGGCTCATAGCCTTCGGGGATGAGCAAGTCCGCCGCTTCCGCACCCACGAACTCGATGTTGGCGCGAGTGGTGTCGAAGTGGCTGTTGTTGGGCACCACATCGCCCTTCTTGCACATCACGCCGAAAAGTATCCGTTCGGCCGCCCGTCCTTGATGGGTCGGGATGACGTGACGGTAGCCGAAGATATCCTGAACGCCGCGCCGGAAGCGGTCAAAGCTGCTGCTGCCCGCGTAGCTTTCATCGCCTTCCATCATGGCGGCCCACTGGGCCGTCGACATCGCGCCCGTTCCCGAGTCGGTCAGCAGGTCAATCAGGATATCCCTCGCGGGCACCTGGAACAGGTTGTAGTGTGCCTGCCGCAATAACTTCTCCCGGTCGGCCCGCGTTGTCCAGCGGATGGGCTCCACCGATTTGATCTTGAACGGCTCGATAATGGTTTTGATCGCCATGAATCCTCTTCTTCCCTGATCGCACTGCCCCGCTCGAACCTTTACGATGAAATGCGTTCAACCAAAGTCCAGCTTTCACCACAAAGACGCGAAGACACCGAGAACCACCAGGTTCTTGACTGTGTGGATCTTCGTGTCTTTGTGTCTTCGTAGTAAAAAACTGAGTCAGATGTAGCTGTAGCGGATCGCGACGACGACGTAGAGCAAGATCACGATCGCCGACACCCAGAGCAGGACGGTGACCCAGGTCGAAGGCGCGATGCCGGGCGGCAGACGGCGATGCCTCAGGTAAAGGCTCGCGACCCCGATGACGGGAAGCATGACGGCCTGGGCGATCCCGCCGGCCTTGACCATCAGGACCGGCGACTCGAGCGCGTAGTAGAGAATCACCGATATGACGATCAGGAACACCACGAAAAAGTTCCGGTAGGCGACGCGGCGGCGATAGTCCCCGGGCGCAAAGAAGCCCATCAGCCGGAACATGTCGGCGAACAGGCGCGAGTTCGCGGCCGTCGCGGCAAAGATGGTCCCGTAGAGGGTCGCAATGGCGCCGGCGTAGAAGAGCCAGAGCGACCAGGGGCCGAGCGTCTGGGTGTAGATGTTCGAGAGCACCTTGATCATGTCGTTGGCCGCCGGTACGACGCCCATGCCGTGCAGGACGCCGGCGCCCAGGACGTAGAAGGCCACGGTCGCCACTGTGTAGATGACCATCGACGCCAGAATGTCGACGTGCATAACCCTGACCCAGCCGGCCGCGCGCCGCTTCCACTCCTCGGTCTCCTGGCGACGCCCAGCGTAGCGAGCGTACCCCTTCTCGACGCACCAGTACGGATACATGAAGAGTTCGGTCGCTCCCACGCCCGTGATGCCGAAGACCGCCACGGCCGTCGTCAGGCCCGTGCCTGGGAGCTGCGGCTTCAAGCCCCGGAGAAGCGCGCTCCAGGAGAAGTACTGCGGCTGGCGGAAGACGAGCAGAGCCGCGAGAAACGTGAGCATCGTGAACAGTCCGACCTTGACCATCGCCAGCCGCTCGATCCGCTCGTACCCGCCGCCCAGAAGAATCCCGAGCGTCAGGATCATTAGGAACACGACCCAGACATTGACCGGGATCGCCGTCACGAGCAGATTCAACACCTGGGCGACGCCGCCGAACATCGCGCCGACCTGGAGCAGCGTGCATAGGACCATGACGGCCCACGCCCACACGATCCAGTTCACGCGCAGCCGGGGGCCTGGGAAGTGGTTGAAGCCCTCGAGGCCGGTCTCGCCGGTCGCGATCGTGTACCGGCCCAATTCCGCCTGGATCACCGGCTTGATGAAGCAGCTCAGCAGGATGATCCATAGCGCCGTGTAGCCGACCTCGGCGCCGAGCGTGGTCGTCGCGATCAGCTCCCCCGAGCCGACGATCGAGGCCGCCAGGATCATGCCCGGGCCGATCCGGCGCAGGGCGCCCCGGAGCGTCGCCGGCGGCTCAACGCGGTCCTCGGGGCGGATCTCGTACGGATCGCGCAACGCCTCCGGCTGCTGCGCCGCGCGCGACTCGGCTTTCTCCTGAGGCCTCATGTCCTCGATCCGGCGAAAAGGTTTGTTGCTTTGTGTGGCATCTCGAAGATAAACGATTTCGGGCGCGTTTCAAACATCGTTCGCCATAAGTCCGTCACGATCGCCGCCCTCAAATCCAATTTCTAGCCACAGAGCCACAGAGACACCGAGAAAATCTCTGTGTCTCCGTGGCTCTGTGGCTAAATCGGAGTTGGCCTATCCGACCGTGGGCCGAGTAAGGCAAGGTGCAGCAAAGTGACGTAACGGCGCGTGAACGGAGGTCTGAGAGTTACATTAGTTCTACTTGGTGGACACAAAGTTCACAAATCGGTCAAGTTTTGGACATGGCCGGGACGGCCATGCCACGAAGCCGTTGTGGCACGGGCGTCTCGCCCGTGACTGACTGGGGCGGTATGAGGCTCGCTCACTATCTTGTAGCGGGTTCGGAGAGAAGAATGGCAAGCGTCAGATGGCGGGCTGCGCCCGTTTGTCCTGGAGATGCCGTCGCGCCATCGGTATGTACATTCCCTCGGCGTACTCTTTTACCATACGGCGCGCGCTGAACTGAGGCGCCACCGTGCGGATCGCTTCTTTGACGATTCGAAGCCAGCGTTTTGGCACGCCGTGTTCGTCGCGATCGTAGAAGGCCGGCACGATCTGTTCCTCGAGCAGGCGGTACAGGGACTCCGCATCCGCCGCGTCGACGGCGGCGTCGTTCGATGTGACGCCGCCGTCGATGAGCCATCCGTTGGACCCGGTGTAGCCCTCCGCCCACCAACCGTCGCCCACGCTCAGGTTGATGACGCCGTTGACGGAAGCCTTGATCCCGCTCGTCCCGCAGGCTTCAAGCGGTTTGCGGGGATTGTTCAGCCAGACGTCGCATCCCTGAACGAGGAAGTGCGCGACGTGAAGGTCGTAATCGTCCACAAAGGCGATGCGCCCGCCGAACGCGTGATCCACGGCGTTCCTGTAGACGCGCTGCAGCAGATGCTTGCCTTGGTCATCCGCCGGGTGGGCCTTTCCCGCGAATACGATCTGCACCGGGCGCCTGGGCGCGGTGAGAATCCGGGCCAGCCGCGCGGGGTCCCGGAAGATCAACTCTGCGCGCTTGTATGCTGTAAACCGGCGGGCGAACCCGACGGTGAGCGAGGCGGGATCGAGCAGCGTGCCGCCCGCGACTACTCGTGCCGGGCCCAGTCTCTCCTCCATCCACCGTTGGCGGACCCGTTCACGCATGAATGCGAACAGGAAGCTGCGCAGTGACTGGCGCACGGCCCAGAGCTCTTCGTCCGGAATGGACAGAATCGCGTCCCAGAAACCCGGTTCCTCGTGGCGTTCCTCCCATTCGCGGCCGAGGTAGCGCTCGAAAAGGTTTGACATCGCCGGCGCAATCCATGTGGAGATGTGAATGCCGTTGGTCACGGCTCTTACGGGTCGATCGGGGTCGGCCTTGCCGGGCCAGATCGGCGCCCACATCTTGCTGGTCACCTGCCTGTGCAGGCGGCTCACGGTGTTGACCCCGCCGGACGTGCGCAACGCGAGCGCGGTCATGTTGAAGAGCGGGCCCCCGCCGCTGTCGTAGTGGCCTAGGTTCAGAAAGGCATTGCGGTGGCCGCGAATACTGCGCCACAAGCCGGCCAGGTAATTCTCCACGAGATGAAACGCGAAAGCGTCATGCCCCGCGGCGACCGGCGTGTGTGTCGTGAAGACGGTGGTGCGCCGAACCTGTTCGAGGGCGCTCTCAAAGCTTTCGCCGCGTTCAAGCGACTCGCGCATGCGCTCGATCACAAGGAATGCCGTATGCCCTTCATTCATGTGCCACACCGTCGGATCGTGGCCGAGCATCCTTAGCGCGCGCACACCCCCGACGCCTAAGACGACCTCCTGACGGAGACGCGTCTCGGAATCGCCGCCGTAAAGCCGCGCCGAGAGCTCGCGGTCCCACGGAGCGTTCTCCTGGAGGCCGGTATCCAAAAGATACAGCTTTACCCGCCCAAGACGCACGAGCCAGACCGAAACGCGCACGGTTTTGTCGCCGAGCGGTACCTCCACGATGCAGGGGCGCCCATCGGGTTTCAGCGCGTGCTCGACCGGGGCGTCCTCCCAGTTCAGCCGTTCGTAAAGCTCCACCTGCCATCCTTCCGACGACACGCTCTGATGGAAATAGCCCTGAGGGTACATGAACCCGACACCAATGAGGGGGAGCCCGACGTCGCTCGCTTCCTTGCAATGGTCGCCGGCCAGCACGCCAAGCCCGCCTGCATAAATCGGCAGCGACTGATGAAGGGCGAACTCGGCCGAAAAGTAGGCGATCGAACAGTTGGACAGATCGGGGACCTGCTGGGACCACCACGTGCTCACGGCCATGCGAGCCCGATCCAGATTTTGAATCGCTGTATCGTAAAGCGTGAGAAACGAAGTGTCCTTCGCTGCCTCCTCGACCCGTTCGCGGGAAATGAGCCGCAGCATGCGGACAGGGTTGTGCGCGGTTGACCGCCAAAGCGGGTAATCCAGGTGCCGGAACACCTCTCGGGCCTTGGCATTCCAGGCCCACGAGAGGTCGTAAGCCAGTTCGTTCAGACGGCGAATGCGGTCGGGGGGAGGAGCAAGACTCATAACACGACTTCGGATTACTCTTTGACTGCTACGTGGAGGTGCAAAGCTGAGTCTGCGGAACGCATGCTCACCCTGATATTTTGGAAAGCATCAGCTCTTTCCAGGGAGCGTCTTGAATATCACGCGGAGCTCCGCAATCTCGCCCAGGCAAAGTCGTCACACTCGCAGAATTTTTCCAGTTGTGGCTGCCATGCCATACAAACAGTTTGTCCCAGCCGATTGACCGTGTGTTGTATGAAGCGATGTCCACAACCGGAACAGAGTCGCCGGCTCCTTGCCTGTAAGTCAGCAAAGAAATCTTTGGTGCTTGCCGGTCCTTGTGACGTTAACTCCAGAGCCGGGGCTCGGTATTCAGGGGCGGCGCTCGAGACGGCGGCGGCCCTTGCGTCAACGTTCGGTG
>QHZE01000789.1 GCA_003225335.1 Acidobacteriota bacterium | reverse complement strand
CTGTGAACGGGACGTGAACCGTCAGGGTCTGACCCGGGATGACCATAGCCGGAACTACGAGGTCAGCCTGATGTCGGGCAACCATGAGTAGATGAGAGGTGACGGTCCTGGGATGCGGAAGGGGCCCGCCTCGTGTTGGAGAGATCGAAACCCATGGTGGAGGACTTCCCTGGTGCAGGGTGCCGAAGTCCAGGACGGTCCCCCGATGCTCCGATGTCCGGGAAATCGCCTCGACAGCCACGGTCCGACGAGCGGAGCGTATGGCGCTCGGCGCACAGCATGGAGATGTGCTCAAGCTTGTCATCGCCCTGGGGATGAAGCTGGCTTGCACGGGTGTGGTGCTGGGCTTGACTGCGTTTCGAATAATGCAATTGCAGGCCCCCACACCAACTGGCGAGGGATGCAAGGCGTCGAGACCTCGACCGCGTCCAGCGCCGAGCCGCCGCCCTGCGGCATCTCCCAGCTGGCGGCCATACCGGCCCCGTTGGAGGATGCGATGATGGTCATAGCTCTAGCTCGTCAAGAGTCAGAACGCGTAACTCGGTCACGCGTTTGATGGCCGCGCGCCGCAAGCCGGTCGAGATTCGGCGTCTGGACCAGAGGGTACCCATTCCAGCCCATGACCTTCCCGTTATGTTCGTCAGAGCAGATGAATACGATGTTTGGCGGGTCCTTCCGGTTATCCATCTGCCGCGCCGATCCGGGTTTCGACAGAACTGCTCCGGCCCCGGCTGCGATTCCTTTACCGAACTGTCGTCGAGTGATTCCCGCCATTTTCGATTCTGCGCTATTCCGTGTAATCCGCGCCGGAAAGACGTTTGCGACGTATTCATCCCGAACCAGTCCTGCGCTTCGCGGTGGTATTGGACGTTGACACAGCGAGTCAAGATTTGTCAACATGCGGCGAAATTTGAAATCCAAAATCGGTGGAGTACTTGCGACTCGTTTTCCGACTGTGCATTATTACCGCCCTCTCCCCGTTCTCGGTCGGGCAGGAGTGGCCTTTTTACGGTGGAGGGCCCGGCGGTTCGAAATACTCGCGGCTGGATCAGATCGACCGGTCCAACGTCAGCAAACTGAAAGTCGCGTGGATCTATCATACGCGCGATATGAGCGACGGCAGCGACAATCCTGTTCATTCTGCATTTGAAGCGACTCCTCTGGTCGCCGATGGTGTCATGTACTTCACAACACCCTTCGGCCGAGTGGTCGCGCTGGAGGCCGAAACCGGACGGGAGCTATGGACCTTCGATCCTAAACTCGATAGGCAGCGTCCCTATAATCTGTTCATCAGTCGCGGTCTTGCGCTGTGGAGGCGTGGCGAAGAGCGGCGGATCTATTCGGGTACGCTGGACGGAAGACTCTTTGCAGTCGACGCCCGAAAGGGACGGCCGGTCACGAGGTTTGGCGAAGGCGGCTTTGTCGACCTGCGAAGAGGAGTGGCCGAAAAGTATCCCAACCGCGGCTATGGCGTAACTTCGCCTCCTGTCGTTTTTGAAAACCTGGTAATCGTAGGTTCAATGGTATCGGATGCGGAACCCTTGGGCCCGAGCGGCGACGTCCGGGCCTTCGACATCGATACCGGGAAGCTGGTCTGGACCTTTCACACCGTTCCGCGCCCCGGTGAAGCGGGGCATGAAACCTGGGACGGCGAGTCGTGGCGCGAGCGGGGAGGGACCAATGTCTGGGCTCCGATGAGTCTCGACGAGCAGCGAGGGCTGCTCTTCCTGCCGGTCACGTCCCCGTCCCCCGATCGATATGGCGGGGCGCGTAAGGGGGAGAACCCTTTTGGCGATTCCCTGGTCGCGCTCGATGCGGGCACCGGCAAGGTCCGGTGGTATTACCAGATTATCCACCACGATATTTGGGACTACGACCTGCCGGCGCAGCCCTTGCTCGTCGATATCCAGCGTGGCGGAAAGTTGGTTCCGGTAGTCGTCCAAATTACCAAAATGGGTCTGATCTTCATTTTCGAACGCGAAACCGGTAAGCCTGTCTTTGAGATTGAAGAAAGGAAAGTGTCGCCCAGCCGGGTCCCAGGAGAAGAAGCCTGGCCCACGCAACCCTTTCCCGTCAAACCGCCTCCCCTGATCCGGCATACCATGACTGCGGACGAAATCACAAATGTGACGCCGGAGTCGCGCCGCGAATGCATGGAAATAATGAAAGACGCGCGCATCGGCGCTTTCTATGAGCCGCCCGGCCTCGAGTACACGATTATCTTTCCGGGGACGAATGGGGGCCCCAACTGGGGCGGAGGCTCGTTCGATCCCTCTTCGAATCTCCTGTTTGTGAACTCGATGGACGTCGGAGAGGTCATGAAACTGGTAAAGCCCGCCGCTGCAGGCAGCGTCCCGTACCGGCCGCGCACTCTTCCAAACTTCCGTTTCTGGGACTCAAAGCGGCTTCCCTGTCAAAAGCCTCCCTGGGGAAAACTGAGCGCCGTCGATCTTGCTTCCGGTGAGATTCGATGGCAGGTCACGCTTGGCGTCGTCGATGAGTTGATCAGGCTTGGTCTGCCTCCGACGGGCGCGCCCAACCTGGGCGGCTCGATCGTAACGGCCGGCGGTCTGGTCTTCATTGCCTCCACAAACGACAGTCGTTTTCGGGCCTTCGATAAGGACAACGGCCGCGAACTCTGGGTAACAAGGCTTCCGGCGAGCGGCCACGCCACCCCCATGACTTTCAAAGGCGTCAAGACCGGCAAGCAGTTTGTCGTCATCGCGGCGGGTGGAGGCAACAAATACAACGACAGTTTTAGT
>QHZE01000435.1:2140-31546 GCA_003225335.1 Acidobacteriota bacterium | reverse complement strand
GATTGTTGTAAAGGCCGCCCCCCGCGATGATGAAGTCCCAGCCTTCCATTCGATACGGAGCGGCGTCGGTGCCGCGGAAGCCGGTCTCGTTGTCGCTGCCAGAAGAATCCTTCCGCCGCCACCCGATGTTGTTTGCGTTGATCGCGCAGCTTTGGCAGATTGGTGCAAAGTGGTGCATGAAAGCGTACAATTGAGCCATGACGACCATTGAAAAAGCTGTCCGTCAGAGCATATCTCGCTCCCCTCTCGCCTTGCCAAGCGTGTCAAAGCCTTGGCAAAGATCCAACGAACCAGCGCGAACCGGGTCCTGGTGGAGCTTATCGAGACCGGACTGGAGTCGAAAGAGGCTGAGAAACGCCGGTTCTTTGAGTTGGCAGACCAACTGAGTGCTTCGACCGACCCGGAAGAGCAACAGCGCATCAAGGAAGAGCTGGCTCGCATGACTTTCCCAGATTAGTCCAGATTAAAGTCCAAGATTAGTCCAGCTCAAAGGATTCCGGTCCGAATCCCGAGTGTGTGTGTTCCGCTCAATCAGGGGAGGGGCTGGAGAAGTCTCTCGAACCTGCGGAGGACGGCCTCGCGGTGCGTACCGGCCCAGTAGATCTTTTTGCACCGGGAACAGAACTTGAAGTTGGGCTGGGTTTCAAACACGTAGGGCGGCACCTTCCCCTTGACTCTGTCGCGGGAGATCTCGACCAACAGCTGATTGCAGGCGAGGCAGCGCGTCAGCAGGCCGGGCAGGTCGAAAGTCTGTGTCGCTTGCAGGATCTGTCGGATCTGGTCCTCGACCTTCTCGCTCTCCAGGAAAATGAACTGCTTGACCGATCGGCGCACCAAAAGGCGTGTGTCCCGGGAGAGCAGGATGCGCCCCTCCCGGAGCGAAAGTGAGACCAGCTCGTCGTCGGCGAAGCGATTGGAGTAGAGGACGTCGAATCCCGCAATCCGCAGCCACTTGGCGAGCCGTCCCAGCATGACGTCGGCCACAAAGCGTGGTGCGGGACGCCAGCCCGCCAGACTGGGGGCTTTAGACCGGATCTGCATGTGCCGCAGCACTGCGGCCCTCTTTCGCGAGGTCGAATTACCCATCACCCTGATTGACGATTGACGTTGCTTGGATTCTGGAATCGTCAATCGCAAAACATGAATCGTTAATCCCAGGACGGAGGGGCTTCCAGACCCGCCTCGAACTCAAAAATGATCAATGACAAATAACCAATGAGGATAAATGACAAATTGCAATGGGCGCCCCCCCGGCCCCGGGGACATTTGTCATCGGTCATTTATCATTTTCAAGAAATTGCTGACTTAGCCGAGACCCTGCTTTACTCCCGTAACGCTTTTTGTAGGAGCTCGTTCAGGACTTTAGGATTCGCCTGGCCCTGCGTCTCCTTCATCACCTGGCCCACGAAGTAACCGAAGAGCTTGTCTTTGCCGGAACGGTAGTCCGCAAGCTGCCTCGGGTTTGCCGCCTTGACCTTCTCGATCACTCCGAGCAGGGCCGGCTCATCGCTGATCTGAACCAGCCCGAGCCGCCTGATGACGGGAGCCGAGCCCTCGCCGGAGCGAAACATTTCTTCGAAGACCGTCTTGGCGATCTTGCCGGAGATCTCCCCGGAATCGATAGTCCGAATCAAGACGCCCAACTCGCGCGCGGATACCGGGCTCTCTTCGATCTCTTTGCCGGAGGCTTTCAGAGCGTAGGTCAGATCCCCCACAGCCCAGTTCGCTGCAGCGCGCGGGTTGCCCGAATTTCTCGCGCACTCTTCAAAGTAATCTGCCACCGCGGGGATCGACGTCAGGAGCATCGCATCCTCGTGGCTCAAATCGTACTCCGTCACGAATCGTTCCTCTCTGGCATGGGGCAGTTCAGGCAGGGTACGTTCCATTTCTTCGATCCAGGCGGGTTGCAGCTTGAGCGGGAGCAGATCGGGTTCCGGGAAATACCGGTAATCGTGGGCTTCCTCTTTAGACCGCATGGGGAAAGTGCTCTCTTTCACCTCATCCCAAAGCCGGGTTTCCTGATAGATGCGGCCCCCCTCGGCCAGAACGCGCGCCTGTCTCTCGATCTCGTAATCCAGCGCTCTTTGCACAAATCGAAAAGAATTGAGATTCTTGATTTCCACCTTCGTGCCGAAGGCGTCGCTCCCTTTGGGCCGCACCGAGACATTCGCGTCGCAGCGCAGGCTTCCTTCTTCCATGTTGCCATCGCAAACGCCCAGGTACAGGAGCGTCTTGCGCAGGTGGGTCAGATAATCGTAGGCTTCCTGGCTGCTGCGAAAATCCGGTTCGCTCACGATCTCGGCGAGGGGCACGCCGCTGCGATTGAGGTCCACGTAGGACTTCCGGTCGGAATCGGGCAAGCCTTCGTGGAGGGACTTCCCGGCGTCTTCTTCCATATGCAGCCGGGTGATCCTGAAAATTTTCTTGCGCCGGTTCACGATTTGTCCCGCGGCCGTGCGTTCGCCGGAGCACACCTCGACGCGGCCGTGCTGGCCCAACGGGCGGTCGTACTGGGAAATCTGGTATCCCTTGGGGAGGTCCGGGTAAAAGTAATTCTTGCGGGCGAAAATCGAAGTCGGGTTGACCGCGCATCCCAGGGCCAGCGCCGAACGCACGGCCAAGGTCACGGCCTTCCTGTTGAGTGCGGGGAGAGCTCCAGGGAGACCCAGGCAGACTGGGCATGTGTTCGAATTGGGTGGAGCGCCAAACCGGGTGCTGCAGCCGCAGAAGAGCTTGCTGTTCGTGAGGAGCTGGGCATGCACTTCCAGCCCGATGACCGGTTCAAATTCCATTACGATCCCTTCCGCCCGCATGCGTAGAACGGATTATATCGGATGCCCTGCTCGTCTCAAACCCCCACGTATTATCGCCCAAGGGAGCGAGCACAGGTCCGGGGCCCGGACCCGGTTTGGCCACAGAGACACGGAGACACCGAGGAAACCTTATCTCTGTGGCGCCTATCAAAATACGAACCTTCGGGGACCGGTGAGTACGGGAGGGCACGACTTCAGTCGTGCCGTCACGGAGCGTGTTGAGAAAGGGCTTTAGCCCCTGAGGCGCCCTTCTGAACATACCTTAAAGCCGAGAGATATCCCTCAGAGGCTAAAGCCTCTTTGAAGGTGCCTCTATCCTGCGGCACGACTGAAGTCGTGCCCTCCCGTTCCCAGTGATTTTCATTCGCAGTGGTGAGCCGCGTGATCATGAAAACTCCGTGGCTAAATCCAGGTGCGGGCACTCTACCTGTACGGTTAACGGGGATTAGGACTGGGGCTCGTCTGAAGGACTTGCAACTCCTTTCGGATTTTGGCTGCCAATTCGTTCAATCCGCGGCTGGCGAGGAAGTCGGCGTAAATCTTCTGGTCTTCGGCGGTATGGTATACGAGATTCTCCCAGACTCCCGGAGCGTCTGTGTATTTAGCCAGGAGAGTCAGGAATTCACGCAGGTTTACATTCGGGATGTAATGTCGCGCGAGCGCCAGCTCTGTCGATCCTTGCTGGATGTCCCCCCGATACAGCAGACTGAGCCCGTAGTCCCTGTGAATCCATCCGTTGGTCCTGGCCAGGTTGAGGGCGTGCCGGAACGCCTGGTCCGACTGCTCTTCGTTCATCAAACCACTTTCGATTCTCCCGAGAGCGGCCCAGTACAAAGCCTCCACGGGGCGCCGCCGGATCGCTTCCAGAATGGCTTTCGATGCCTGTTCCAGCATCTGGTTCTTTTTGAAGATCCCGGCAATGCCGCCAGCTTCTCCCGCCGACTCGTAGGCCATGGCTTTCGCAAAATAGGCCCTGTCATTCCACGAGCCCTGCCGAATGGCTTCGTTCAGCAAGGCAAACTGGCTCTCTTCAGGGTCTCCGTGAAGATAAAAGCTACTACGGGACCAGTGGTCCATCGATCGCAGGCTCTGGTGGTGAGTCCAGACCTGCTGCACAAAGAAGCCGGCAGCCAGGAGTAACGCGACCAGAACGATCACGCCCCGCGCGCTCTTCAGTGAAATGTGACGCACCTCGGTCAAAAATTGTGCTCCGTGCCTCCCCCCGTGGATGTTCACCACCAGGAAGCAAAGGGCTGCCACGCACACCATCGTGAGGGCGTTCGAGGGGATGTGCATGTTGAAGTCCATGAAATTGTGAAAGGACATGGTGGATATGCTGAACAGAGCGCCGTAGGCTAGCGACCTGGAATAGATGTCCTTGCGCTTCTTGAGGCGGTGGACAACGTGGCGGGCGAATGTGGATGCAATGAGCACCAGGAGCGCGAGGCCGAGAAAGCCGGTCTCCATCGTCCACTGGATGTAATCGTTTTCTGCGTGAGTCGTTTCAGAAAGGAAGTTGCCGCTTTTGTACCGGGGGTACAGGGATCGAAACGAACCGAGACCCGCGCCAGTAACAGGGAAGTCCCGCAAAGCTCCCAGACTGTCGCGCCACACTTCGACGCGATATTCAGCAGCCTCGTCGAACGCCCCTTCCCAACGAGGGCGCACGCGCGGCGACAGTGCCAGAATTCCGATCAGCAGCACGATGGCTGACAGCCCCGCGAGTACGAGGACGCGTCCGTAGGATCGCCCTCTCCGTGCCGCAACCCTGGGAGCCGGAAAGATCGCTGCCGCGGCAAACACTACGCTGGTTGCGAGCAGACTCAGCACCCCTCCTCTGGAAAGCGATGCCGTCAGGCTGATGATCATGAAAAACGAGCAAATGAGGAGCACCCAGGGACGCCCGCCGTCTTTGTGCCAGATCCAGCGCGCTGCTCCCCCGGAAGGGTGGCGCTCTCGGAACCTCCCGACTTCCGCCACAAACATGCCCAGCGAAAGGCCCAGCGTGAGCTCGAGGTAACCGGCGAAGTGGTTGTGGTTGACAAAAGGCCCGAAGGGCGTCCCGCTCGCCGATTCAAAGCGCCAGTAGATCTTTCCGTTGGACCACATGTTCTGGACAAGCCCAAAGACGGCCATGGCGGTCCCGAACACAACAAGCACTACATAGAGGACCCTGGCGCTGCTGCCGTGACGGAAGAGCTCCAGGACCAGGAAGAAAAACAGAGCGTAGCTTGCGATCTTGAGGACCTCTCCCTTCGTCTCGAAGGGAGCCAAACTGATTGGGAACCAGGATCCTGCCTGGTGTCCGTGAGTTGCTATCGTGTTCCTTGCGAACTGCTGGAGATTCAGACCTTCCCTTGAAAGAATTCCCAGCGCGAAGGGCGGCAGCGGCGCGAGGGTTACGAGAAGATACGCCAGCAGGGCCAGGATGACCCAGTAGAGGCGCATCTTAGCCATGCGGATGCGGCCATTCATTACCTCATGAAGAATCCACAGGCCGAGTAACAGGCCCATTGCGAATTCGATTTGGAAGATCCAATCGTCCTGGACCGAACCGAATGGGAGGGGAGCGACGATCAGGACAAGGACAAGGCCGGCTTGAAGGGCACGGAGCAGATGGGAAGATCCAGCAGACATCACCGGCCCCTCCGCCACAAAAAGCATTTCCGGGTCATGGAACTCACTGCCGCCAAGTTTGCCACGGTGCTGCAGATTCTCCCAAGATCAAAATGACCTTGGGGTGTTAACGGGTTAGTTGGGTTCGGATCTCAGCCTTCAGGCTGCTGTGTCAGGCTAGGCCGCATGGGAGCAGAGGGGCAGAGGAGCAGAGGAGATCCGCTCCCCCCTTCTCCTCCGCCCCCCTGCCCCTGCTGCTTTTCGCGGGAGATTACTTCCCAAATCGAAACTGAACCCATACGATTAATTCATCGTCTTCAGCTTTCAGGCGCTTTCGCTTTTCCTTCGCGTTAAGTCATGTCAACCCAGCAGTTATTCTCGTTCGGACTCCGGCAGAATCTTCTGGCACAAGATATGCGGTCCAATTGCCGGAGCGTTGAGGGGCGGGCGAGCCGCTGAGGGTGGACTCAGCTCGAGGGAAACAGCGGCCCGTAAGATGCCGGGGCGAGCCAAACCTCTCAGCGCTCCTGTCGATTGACGATTGACGAATGACGAGCGGATGGATGCGATCAACAGAGACCGTCATTCGTCACTCGTCATTCTGACGGGGTCCCAGAAACGCCTCGATTCTTTCGACCGCCTGAGCCAGCAATCGCTCTTCCCCCTCTGTGGCATCCAGCCACACGATTTCAGGGTCGCCACGGAACCAGGTCATCTGCCTCTTGGCATAACGCCGGCTCTCTATCTTTGTCTGTTCTTTTGCATCGTCCAGGCTGATTTTGCCCGCGAGGAAGCCGGCAATTTGCCGATAGCCGATCGCCTTAAAGGCGTGCCTCTTCGCGGGGAACCTTTCGAGCAGCCCTCGGACTTCATCGACGAATCCCGCCTGGAACATTTCCTCCACCCGGGTTTCAATTCGGCGGTACAACTCCTCACGCGGCCAGTGAATCCCGAGTTTCAACCAACGGAAGCCTTCCAGCCCGTTCCTGGGCTGGCAGTGCCACCAGTTCATTGGCCGCCCTGTGAGCAAGTAAACTTCGTACGCGCGGGTAACACGTGAGATATCCGTAGGCGCGATCCGGGCGGCGATTGCGGGATCCGAGCGCTGAAGAGCCCGGTACAGGCAAGCCACGCCTCGACGTTCCGCGATCCTCGAAAGGCGGCGCCGCAACTCTTCAGAACGCCCCGGCCCCTGGAAGAGACCCTGTATCAGGGCCCGCAAATAGAAGCCAGTGCCTCCGACAACGAAAGCTATACGCTCTCTATCACGAATTGCTCGCAGACCCTCTCGACCCAGGCGCTGATAGTCACCGGCGGAAAAGGCTTCGCCTGGCATTCTCAGGTCAAGCATGTGGTGCGGAACGGACTCGCGTTCGGTTGTCGCCGGTTTTGCAGTCCCTATGTCCATGCCCCGATAGATCTGCAGTGCATCGCAGCTGAGTATCTCTCCCCGGTATTTCTTTGCCAGGGCCATTCCGAGCCGGCTTTTGCCCGATGCAGTCGGACCGGCAACAACGATAGCGGGGTACGCATTTGCAGGCATACGTTGAAAAGATGACAGGATCACTGGATGCACACGAGAGGAATCCAAGAATTCAAGAATTTTGCATGAATGTGTTTGTTCTGGATTCCTTGAATTCTTGGATTCTTGGATTCCTCTGCTTATCCTGCCCCGACCGGATTGATTTTTTCACGGCTTCGGAGGCCGTGCGTTTCTATCCTAGCCTGAAATAAAAGCGAATGCAGACGGCCAGCAAAAGGAGCGCGGCCAGTATCAGGATTCCCAGGATCTGCGAGCGCTGTCGTTCCATGAAGAGACAGAATAACAGGATGGTGGGACAGGATAACAGGATGGGCAGGATTAAAGGCAGGAGAGGAATCCAAGGAATCCAAGAATTCAAGAATTCGCATGAATGTGTTTATTCTGGATTCCTCGAATTCCTTGGATTCCTCGAATTCCTCTCCTTATCCTGTCCCTGTTCATCCCGTTCAGTAGGCCCTGCGCAGTTCGACGCCTTTGTAATAGGCCTTCAGGATGTCTTCGAAGCCCAAACCGGCTCGTGCCATGCCAAACGCTCCAACCTGGCACAGCCCCACGCCATGCCCCCAGCCCCGGCCGTTGAAGGTGAAGCTTTCGACCAAACCTTCCGGATTGTAGGCGCGAGTGATAGTGAAAAGAGTGTCTTTGAGCCCCAGGGCGATCCGGACCCGGTTTCCATTGAGAATAGTGGACCCACGGCTCCCGGTCACGCGAATCCGTACCGCTCGGCCCGAATTGCCCAGGCGCGCAGGTTCGAGGTCCCGAACCTCGCCAATACCCGAAACCAGTGGTCTGAGTTTCTCGGCAATGACCTTGCGGGAAAGCGTAGTCTGCCACATGGCCAGCGGGGAAAACCGGTCGCTTGATGCACCGGTCGGGTTGAGCTCTACCTCCAGGAAATCAATCTTGCCGTCCGGACGCACATGAAAGCGCACCTTCTCATTGCCGATCACTTTCAGGGTATCCACAGGCGTGCTGCGCTCGTCGGCGCGCCGGAACAGACGCACTTCGCGCGCTAGCGGAAACTGCTGCGCGCGGTTTCCCCATTTGACGGATATGGAGACTTCCCGCGTTCCTGGAAGAGGGGAGCCGGCCCCTGCAAATATTCCCGTTTTCAGGATGTCGGGCCGCGCCGATTCCAGCCAGCGGCTGAGAGCTGACAGCGCATCACTCCGGAGTATGGGTTGAGCTGCCCGGATGGAATTGTCCGGATAAGGCCGCCACAATCCTTTCTGCATGAGATAAGTGAAGACCGCGGCCTCCGGGCGGGGGAGTTGATCTCCGTCCTTCAGGTTGCCCAGATAGTACGCGGCATCTCCGGGGGAAACCCTCTGGACAATTTCCTCCGTTCCGAAAAAGCTCTCCGCCGCATAGCGCAGGAAACCTGCGCGGGACTGGATTTCCCTTGCCTGGGGAGATGGGGCTGACGAGGGTTTTCCCGCCAGCTCGCGAGCCCTGCGAACCCAGGCGCGGATCTCCTCGGCCGTGGGCTTTCCTCGGAGATACTCGGCGGTCAGAGTCCGCCCTTCCGGCAGGGCGAGAACCCCGGCCAGTTCCAGGTTTCGGTTTGCCGGGCTGCCGTCATCCGCGAATAACACGTCGTCCAGATCGTGCTCCCCTTTCAAGCCGACTTCCGGCGCGCCGCTCTCCACCGTGCAAAACACGCTCGTCAGATAGGGAACCGGGGCACCGTCAAACACGTTGGAGAAATCTTCCGTCCTGCCTCCGCAAGTCGAGGAGTACATCGCGTTGATGAGCTCGCCGTGGTAGTAGAGCGCCAGACCGCAGGTCCCGCTAACGGCCGCATTCGTGGCAGGCTTTTCCGCCGAGACCCCGCCGTAGACCTGCGTCGTTTCATCGGCTGTCAGGTCGAAGCCTTCGGAGTTGAACCGTCCCATGTTCTTCAGCGCATAGGTTCGCGCGGCCACGGCCTGGGCTGCGAGAGCCGCGAGCTCGGGATACGCCGTGGGGCTGATCTCCGAGGGGACCACGCCATAAAGGTACCCTTCCATGCCGAGTTGGTTTACCACGGTCATGCGGCCGTTCTTGTTCAGGCCCAGATTCAGGACGCCGCGATACGGTTTCCCGTCGAGACGCAAGAAGCTTGTCCCGGCGCCCGGCGAAAACAAGAATCCTGCCGAGCTCAGGCGAAAGAAATTTTCGGGCCCGCGAACGGCGAGCCGAGCCGAGCCTCCGCCGCTGGCGGTAGTCTCCCGCACCAACAGGGCGCCGGCGTACCCGGCGGCAGAGAGACCCCCCCGGGCAAAAGTCTGTGCTTCGCCGCGCGTGGAAAAAGCTCCCAGGCGGACCTGTGTCGTGCGTGTCGACGGATTGAGGCGGGTGACTATGGGCATGGAGAATTTGTCGGCCAGAGTCCGGCCCAAGTTTTCCGCGTCCTCGGCATTTGCGAGGGAGGCGACCGGCAGTCGATAGACTTCAGAGGATTCCTGAACCTCGCGCTCTACCCGGACCTGGAACTCGCCTTTTATCTTTTGCCGCTCGGCCTCGGGGGCTTTTTCCACCAGGTAGAAGTCGTCAGCCGCGGAGATACGAACCTCCCGGGACGTGGTGCTCAGGCCTATGCGAATGCTCGGACCGGAGCGGGCGGGCGCAGGTGGCGGGCCCGGCGAAGCAGGATGCACAGGGGGCGGTGTAGGCTTCAGTACGATGGGCGGTGACGCGGGAGATTTCTTGGCGCAGGCCGGCACCAGACACTGCAACAGCAGAATCAGAACTACGGTGCCGTACCTTGATTGACGATTGGAAAGCTGGAACAATTCAGGTGGATACTTCACATTCGTCAATCGTCAATCGAAAATCGTCAATCGTATTAGGGCTCGTTGTAGAAAAAGACGAATTTTGCCCCCACGTGCTCGCCCGGGAATCCGCCCGGGAGCGGGGGCAGAGGTTTTGAGAGGAGAACCGCATGCAGGGCAGACAGATCGAGAGATTGGCTTCCGGACGAGGCGACCACCTTGAGATTGCTGACCGACCCGTCTTTCTCGATGAAGAAGACCAGCGTCGAGCGCCCTTGCGAATTACGCAGATTCGAGGGAATAGACCAGTTTCCTTTGATACGCTCGAGGATCAGGCGCGCGTATTCGCCCAACGGGAATCCCTGTGTATCGAAAAGGCCGCTCCCTTCCGCGTGAATGGCAGACCGTTCGTCCTTGAAGATCTGGGGTTGCTGCTGAGCTGCCGGTCTCTGGGGGGGTGCAGTTCCTTTGGGAATTTCCGAGGGGCTTGTATTCTCAGCCGTCTCCCCCACCTTCTTGGGTATCTGTCTTGGCTCCGTGTTCTCGGGAGGCGGAAGGGAGACTGCGCGTCTTTTTTCATTGGAGGACGATGTTCCGGCCGCGGTCCCGGGCGATTCATTTCCGGGGCCGCCGTTGGCCGCGCCGTCTTCGGCCGCTTTGCTTGCGTCGAGAGTTTCAGGAAGGGGCTTGCGGTCTTCGGTCCTTAACGGAGGCCGAACTGGTGGAATCGACTTCGGTGTGGTCGATTTGGAGACCGAGACGCGGTCGTTCCACCGGATCCGAATCGAGGGCCCTGCTGTGGGAACAACGCTCTTATTCCAGTCATAGAGGGCCTTCTTCAAAGTTTCTTTTGAAGGCATTTGCATTCTGGAGGGGCCGACAAACGTCACGGTCCGCCAGTTCCGGGCCTTGGGGGGAGGAGACAGGAGAAAGACAGGCACGCGAATCCACATGTGAGCGCGGTGACGCAGAAGGCTGGGATTCTCGATCAGGACTACGAGAGCCGCCGCGTGAAGAACACAGGAAGCAAACCAGGAGGCAATGAATTTTTTTGTCGGCGGCCGCTTCCGGTGTTGTGAGATCGCAAATTCAAACATAGGAGTTGGCCGGTAACAGTATAAAAAAGGGTTCAACGCCTGTCAAATTCGGTGGCGCGGAGGGGCAGAGGAGCGGAGGGGCGGAGGGTAAAGGGTACGGCAACTCAGGCCCGCCCCAGACTCGAAATGACAAATGACCGATGACAAATGACAAATAGACCGGATCCGCCTAGAGCCTCATCTGAAAAATTCACACTAGTTCCGCTGAGCACCCGGGGATTTGTTATTTGTCATTGCTCATTTGTCATTTTGCCCCTCCGCCCCTCCGCTCCTCCACCCCTCTACCCCTTTGCACTCAAGCGCCTGGGCTTGTTTGGCTTGGGCCAGTATCCTGAGTCCCAGGTCGAGAGCGCGCTTGCCTTCGTCGCCCGTGCACTCTACCGGCCCGGTTCCGCAGCCGGCCGCCAGAAAAGCGCGGATCTCCTGCTCGATCGGCTCCAGGCGCGGCGGGCTTATACGCCGGCTCACTATTTCCGGGAAGTTCCCTTCCATGGAAGGCTTCAAGCCGAACACGGCAACCTCCTGCTTGCTGTAATCCAGCGATACGTATTGCTGCGCGTGAAACATTCGGAGCTTGCGGATCTTTTCCATCGACACCCGGCTTGCGGTGATGTTGGCCACGCATCCATCCTCGAAATCAATTCTCGCGTTTGCGATGTCGATGCGCTTGGAAAGGATGGGAATCCCCACGGCGTGGATACGGGATGGCTGTGAGGGAACGAGAAGTGAAATGATGTCCAGATCGTGGATCATGAGGTCCAGGATGACATCGATATCCAGACTGCGGGGAGAGAAGAGGCCCATCCGATGCGCCTCGATGAACCGGGGGCGTTGGACAATTGTGCGCACCGCGCGCACGGCGGGATTGAAGCGCTCCAGGTGACCGACCTGCAAGATCTTCCTGTTCCTGGACGCGGCCCGGATAAGACGGTCGGCTTCCTCGAGGGAATCAGCGATCGGCTTCTCCACCAAAACGTGGACACCTTCATCCAGAAACTGCTCTCCGATCTCGCCGTGAAGCGTGGTCGGAGTCGCGATACTTACGGCGTCCACCTTGCCGAAGAGCTGCCGGTAATCGGTGTAGCCCACCGTCTCCAGAGGCAAGGCGATTTGTTCTGCGCGGCCTGGGACCTTGTCCGCAACTCCGACGAGCTTTGCTTGAGGCAGGGCGGCATACACGCGAGCGTGATGGTAGCCGAGAGCGCCCACACCTACGACTCCAACCCTCACCTTGTCCATCGCCGGCAACCGTTTGGACCGCCTCGGAACCAAGAATGACAAATGAAAAACGACCAATGACAAATTGGAATCGGAAAACTTCGCATTTGTCATTTTTCATCGGTCATTTGTCACTGGCCTGCACCAATGACCAATGATCAATGATTACTCCATTGGAGGGAGAGCTACAACGGTGATGTTGTGCTGGTCGGCGAGTTTCACCAGGACTTCGCGGTCAAGGAGGAGCGTCCGGTGCGCATCAATGATCAGGGCAGTCGCGCCGCTTGCGATCATCGTCTCGATGGTCGGCACGCCGACTACCGGAACATCAAAGCGCATGTCCTGCCTGGGCTTGCTGACCTTTATTACCGTCAGTTTCTCCTTGCCGGCAAGCTCGCCTGCGCGACGGATCACTGCATCTGTCCCCTCCATTGCTTCGACCGCCACAACGGCCCGGTCGCGTACCACCAGCGTCTGGCCGACATCCATAAGGGCGATTCTGTGTGCGATGGGGCGCCCGTATTCCAGGTCGGCGGTTTCCCGCGAGTCCAGGTTTCGGTTTGTCAGCGTTCCCTCGGGAGACATGTGAGGTCTTAGAAGCGCGGTCGAGTCCACCAGGTCGATGCCGGCCCCTTCCAAAACCCGAGCTACTCCGCCAATCAGGGCATCGGTGTTCCTTTGCTTCAGGCCGCTAAGCATTTTGATCATGGTGAGATCAGGTATCGAGGAGCTGAATATTTGCGCATGCTTGACCTGGCCGGCCATGATCGCCTTCCGCACGCCGGACTGCTTGAAGAGCCGAACCAACTTTCCGAGCTGGCCCAGGCCCAGCCAGTGGACCGGATAGCCGCACGCCTCGATTTCAGGAAACGTCTCTTCCTTTATGGCAGCGACCACTACGTCCAGACTCTGCCGGCGCGCGGATTCCAATACCATAAGAGGGAACCTTCCATTCCCCGCAATGAGCCCGTACGTCTCGCTCATTTTCACCTCTCAATTGCGGATTCAATTCCAAAATCCGCAATCCGCAATCAATTCAGCGGATGAACCCACGCGTAGCTGTTTCGATAAACCTGAGGAGCACCTCCACTTCAGGGGCGGTCCACTTCTCCTGTCTGGCGTGCTGCAGCGCATCGCGCGTGTTGAGCTTCGACCGGAAAAGTACCCGATAGACCTGTTTCAGCTCTTCGATGGAGGACTCGGATATTCCTTTTCGTTGCAGGCCGATTGTGTTGATGCCGAAAGTCTTGGCCTCGCTGCGATCGCCGACCGTCTTGATGTAGGGCAAGGCATCGCGGGTGATCACCGAGAACCCGCCGATAAAGGCATGGGGACCGACGCGGCAGAACTGGTGCACGGCGGAAAATGCGCCGATGGTCGAATGGTCCTCGACGAGCACGTGGCCGGCGAGAGTCGCAGCGTTGGCCATAATGACATCATTACCGACGCGAGAGTCGTGGGCCACGTGGCTGTAAGCCATAAACAGGTTGTAGTCCCCAACCGCAGTAAGCCCTCCGCCGCCTTCTGTTCCGCGATTTACCGTGACGAATTCACGGAAGACATTCCCTCGACCGATATGGAGATGCGAGACTTCCCCCTTGTACTTGAGATCCTGGGGATCGCTTCCGATGCTCCCGAAGCTGTAAAACCTACAAACCTCGCCGATCGTTGTCCAGCGCTGGATGTGAACATGGGACTCCAGGACACATCCCTGGCCAATCCGAACTTGCGGTCCAACAATACAGTAAGGTCCGATCTCGACATCCGCCATGATCTCCGCAGTGCTATCGACGATAGCCGTGGGATGAATCTTCATGCTTGCCCTGATTCTGGGACAGCCCGGCAGAGCCGTAGGGGGCAAAGTGGCAAGGAGTCTCCGTCAAATGACAAATGACCAATGACAAATGAGCAATGACAAATAGAAGTCGGGACAATGAACTGCCATTTGTCATTGGTCATTTCGCTGATTCGTTCCCGGCGGCCAATCTGTCATTGTTCATTTGCCATCTCCGCGTTCTCTGCGTCTCCGCGGTGAGATTCTTTGGTTGCGGCTATGCCACTGCGCACTAATCACGATCCACCACGGCACAGGAAAGCTCCGCCTCCGCCACCAGCATTCCATTCACCAGAGCCTCCCCTCGCATTCTGTAATAATTCCCGCGATGCTTGAGGACTGTAACCTCCAGCCGCAATTGATCCCCGGGAATCACGGGCTGCCGAAAACGGCAGTTGTCGATGCCCGAGAAATAGACAAGTTTGGATCCGCGCTTTTCGTCGTTATGGAAGAGAAGAACGACACCTACCTGGGCCAGCGCTTCGACTAGCAGGACGCCGGGCATGACAGGGGTACTCGGAAAGTGGCCTTGAAAGAAGGGCTCATTTATGGTCACGTTCTTGATGCCGACCATTCGCTTGGAACCATCGGACTCGACGATTCGGTCTACCAGGAGAAAGGGATACCGGTGCGGCAATATGTTGAGGATGTCCTGGATGTTTTTCACCTCGTGGGTACTTTCCATAGTTCCCTCAGAAACTGCTGCGAGAAGGAAAAGGGAGGGAAATTCTTTGTGTCTTCGCGGCTTAGTGGTAAAGGCAGTGCCCCTTCCACCACGAAGACGCGAAGACGCGAAGGATCACGAAGAGTTTTCCGCCCGGAAGGATCCTTCCAAGGTGTCCCTAAGGTTTCTTTGGGGGCGGGGGCACCGAACCCGCGGCCGGAGCGGCAGCAGGATGGGCCGCGTTATATACCGCGTTATATGCCTTAACGACCTCCTCGGTGATCACCAGGCTAGGATCGACCCAGGCGTAGAATTGCTGGTTTAAGAAAGCCACGGCGCTGAGACCCTTCTCCCTGGACAGCTTGTCGATGATGGGGATCATTTTCTTGCCGATTTGGTTTCCAGCGCGCTGCTTCCGGTTGTCGAGATCTTTTTGAGCGTCCTGCTGCGTTCGCTGCAGCATCGTCTCCTTGTCCGAGATTTGATCTTCAAGGTCCTCCCGCGCGTCGTCTGACAATTTCGGTCCCTGGACTTCCAGCTGATTCCTGAGGGTCTGGATCTCCTTCTGGAGGGCCTGGATTTCCTCAGTTTTCTTTTGGGCAAACTTCTGAACTTCGCCGAATTCCTTCTTCCCCTCATCGCAGCCCAGGATGGCCTGCTCCAGATTGATCCAGGCAATCTTGACCGGACCAATCACCGCGGGTGCGGGAGCGGCGGCGGTTGTCTGTGGCGGATTGACGGGCGTCTGAGCCAAAGCGAATGCCGGCGAGCAGAGTGCCGTAATGAAGATTTTCGCTATGGGTTTTCGACTCATCGAATGTGTTCTCCTATCTGGACGTTTTTGTAGCTCCATCTACACACGGTCTTACAACTCAACGCAATCTTAGCGGCCTAAGGGAAGGAGGCCCCGGCGCAAGCTCCCAAAACGACAAAGCTTATTACAGTTTCGGGTCAATTGGCAAATTTTTCAGGGTCAGACCCCGTCAAAAGCTCCGGCCGATGGTGAACTTGATGTCCCTTCGCGGCTCCCTGAAATGGAGCGGACTCGTTCCGAGTGTAATGAAGCCGTCAAACACCTGTGGGTTGAAAGCAAATATCAGCCGGAAGGGCGCGCTGATGACGGGTAAAAGGAATTGTATTTCCGCGCCCGTGGATCCGCGCACGGTGCTGTTGGTGGGGCCGATCAGTTGCAGGGTACTCGCACCAAAACCGCCAAGGGATTTGGGACGGGAGACTCGGGTGATCCCGATATCGTAAAAGGCGGCAACCGACAACGGGCCGGCAATGGGTATTCGGTATTCTGCGTTCACTATTCCCAGCGTATCCCCTCCCACGGGTACGAGATTCTTGTCAATGCGCGGGAGCCCCGTGTTCAGGTCGATCTCGGGGTTTCCGGCAGAATCGAAGTGGGGTGTAAAGGAAATACCCATGGGGCTGATCGAACGGATGTCGAACCCGCGGATGGTCGTCTCTCCTCCGATAAAGAACCGGTCAAAGAAGGGGATGGTGGAGGCCCCGTATGCCTGAATATACTGTCCCAGGAATCGGAAGCCAACGGTGTTGCGCCTGTGGCTCAACCACTTGTCGGGGATGAAATGGCGGAACTCGATCGAGGGTCGAATCATGCTGAAATCACCGCCGAGTATTCCCCCGGAGACGGAGACCGAAAGGTTCAAGCTCGACCCCCTCGTCGGATTGAAGAAATGGTTGGTCGAGTTGTAGCTCAGCATCGGGGTGACCTCGCTGCGGATGATGCCTTTCAATGCCGCATTGGGATTTCCCCCGGGGGCGAATCCGATGAGCTGGTTGAGCGCAAAAGACTGAAAACCCGCGGCGATGCGTCCGATGCCGATTCTTTGGTACGTGTAGCTTGCGCCGAGTCTCCAGAAGGAATAACGCAGGGGCCGGCTGAGGGTCAGGGTCGATCCGGTAGTGCGCTGCGTGAAAAGCTCGAGGGGTTGCCCGGAGACAACGCTGGTGAAACCAAAAGTGCTGAAGGTGTCGAACCGGTACCGCTGATTGAAAACCGATAGCCCCATGCTGGTCCGTGTGTCGAAGAGATACGGTTCCGTGAAGGAGACGATAAGATCCGTGGTTCGGGTCCCCCCGGTGACGCTGAACTCGAAGCTCTCTCCGCGCCCCCTGAAGTTGTTCGTAGTATAGTTCAACCCGAGGAAACTGCCCGAGATGCCGCTGACACCCCCGGTCAGGCCGATCGACTGCTGGCTCCTCTCCTTGACCTTTACGCCGACATCCACCGTTCCGGTTTTGTCGTCCGGCTTTGCGTTGTAGTCCTTTTCCTCGATTCTCTCGAAGAAGCCCAACTGGTTCAGCCTGAGAATGGATTGATCGAGGAGAACGCTGCTGAAGACCTTTCCCTCTTCCAGGAGAAACTCGCGGCGCATGACCTTGTCGCGGGTCTTGGTGTTGCCGGTGAAGTTGATCTGATTGACGAAGAATTGTCTGTCCTCGACGATCCTGAACGTCAGATCCATCGTTTTCTTCTGTTCATCGAAGTTCTGTTCGGGCAGGTAGGACATGTTGATGTAGCCATAGTTTCCGTAGAGTTTCTTGATCTGTTCCAGGGCATCTTTGATCTTCTTGAAGTTGGCGACATCCCCTTTCTTAAGGCCGAACGCCCTTTCCAGCGCCTCGGGTTTGAACAACTTGCTGTCTACCACTTTGAGGCCGCTGATCCGGTATTGGTCTCCGGCATCGATCGGAATCTCCACGTAAAACTGTTGTTTGGTCTTGCGGAACATCGGAATGAAGCCCCGGGAACCTTCAAAGATGCGCGTCAGGGGCTCGCCTATCTGAACCTGAATGTAACCGTGCTCCTTGTAAAATTGCTTCAGGTTCATCTCGATGTCCGCTTCGAGTTTTTCCCTGTGGTACTTGTCTGTACCCTTGAAGATGGTCATCAGGCCCCGCTCTTTGGTGAGCTTCAGGCCGTCTTTCAGTTCACCGTCATGGAATACCTTGTCTCCCACAAACTTGATCTGGCCGATTCGAACTTTGGGCCCTTCGTCGATGACGAACCGGACACGGACGCTCGAGGGGGGGATGTTTTCGATCTCGGTGTGTACCGTACCCAAAGGCTTCCCGTTCAGATTGAGCAGTTCCTTCAGTGCGCGCTCGGCCATCCGGATTTTGGCGGGGTCATACTGGCTGTCGACAGTCAGTCCGACCTTGCGCTGCTTGAAGTGGTCCAGAATATTGGATTCCGTGAAGGATTTTGCTCCCGGGTATTCGATGGACCGGATGAGGGGCTTTTCCTTTACGACAAAGGTAACAATCTTGCCCGTGTCGCCGTCCCGCTCGTCGATGGAAATTGTCTCAAAGAAGTTGGCTTTGTAAAGGGCTCGAAGGTCCAGCTCCAGGCGTGCCGGGTCAAATGCGTCCCCGTCATGGGCCTGGATGTAAAAGCGAATGGTGTCTTCCGGAATGCGGCGGTTACCCCGGATTTCGATGTGCTGTATGGTGTTTCTTTGAGGCGCCTGGGCCAGTGCCAGCGGGCCCAGGACCAAGAGTCCCACCAGATGGCAGATCCCCGGTTTTAGCACTCTGACCATCCTCCCTCCCTAAAGGACACCGGCCGCCATGCAGAAACGCGCGCAGGGGATTTTTTGTCGCCGAAACGGCGCGCACATGGCCTGGAGCCCAGTCAGCAAAACCGCAATGTTAGACGAAAAAACATGGGAAATCCAGAACGTGATTGGTCTTCGTGGCCTGTGAGAATCCGCCGCAAAGACGCACGGGCTCTGCGAATCACGAAGGATTTCTTGCCAGACGAGGCACTCTATAGACTGCGGGGAAGCCGGGAGTGTTTCATTTTTTTTCGCTCGGAGTTCAAGCTTGCAGCCCGTCCGTCAACGCCCGTGTTGCTTGAGCCCCAACGGGGCGCAATGCAATAGCCCAGGGCAACGCCGCGCGAGCCCTTAGTGCCTTACCACAGGAGAGGTGGCGGTGAAGGCAATGGTGTCCGCTTCCAGGTACAGCTCCACCGTGGAGTCGGGTTTGAGGCGATTCTGAATGAGGGCTTCCGACAGAGGGTCTTCGATGTATTTCTGGATGGCTCGCCTGAGGGGGCGCGCGCCGTAGGATCGATCCTGGCAGGTCTTCTGAACGATCCACCTGCGAACCTCAGGCTTGGATATGACAAAGAGCTTTTTCTGCTTCATCACATCGTTCAGCTGGTGGATCAACAGATCCACAATTTTTTCCAGGTCTTCGTCTGTGAGAGCTTCAAAAAGGATGATCTCGTCCAACCGGTTCAGGAACTCAGGGTTAAATATCCGGCGCACCTCGCTGTGGATCATCTCCTCCGTCTTCTTATGGTCCGACTCGGATGTGGTGCGGAATCCCAGGTGTCCGCGCTTTTCAAGAAAACGCGCCCCGATGTTCGAGGTCATGATGATAATGCAGTTTTTGAAGTCCGTCGTGTTGCCCAGCGAGTCGGTAAGCTGTCCATCCTCAAACACCTGGAGGAGAATGTTGTACACATCCGGATGCGCTTTCTCGATCTCGTCCAGCAGCAGTACGGAGTATGGGCTGCGCTTGACTTTTTCGGTGAGCTGCCCGCCTTCTTCATGGCCGACGTACCCGGGCGGAGAACCGATCAGCTTTGACACGGAGTGTTTTTCCATGTACTCCGACATGTCGAGCCGGATCAGGGCGTTCTCGCTGCCGAAAAGGAACGCGGCGAGCGACTTGGCCATTTCTGTCTTGCCCACGCCGGTGGGTCCGAGGAAGAGAAACGAGCCCACGGGGCGCTTGGGAGACTTGAGACCGGCGCGGGAGCGGCGAATAGCCTTGCTCAGCGCCGCGATCGCCTTGTCCTGGCTTATGATCCTCCTGTGCAACTCCTCTTCCATGCGAATCAGCTTGGCCATCTCCTCCTCGTGGAGCGAGGAAACGGGGATACCCGTCCACTTGGCGATCACCTCCTCTATGTCTTCGCGCGTAACCTTGAGCGGAACGGTTGTCCGGAGCTTCCAGCGCTCCTTGATGACCTGGAGGCTTTCCTGCTCGAGATCCTCTTCGAGCCGGTAGCGCGCCGCTTTTTCGAACTCTTGGGCCGAGATAGCGCTCTCAATGCGGCCGTCAATCACCCGAATGCGCCGCTGGATGTTGATCATTTCTTCGGGAATGCTGGTGGCGCGCAGTTTGACCCTGGCGCCGGCTTCGTCGATCAGGTCTATCGCCTTGTCTGGCAAAAATCGGTCGGGGATATACCGGTTGGAGAGGTAGACGGAAGCGTCGAGGGCCTCCTCGCTGTACTTGAGCTGATGGAAGTTTTCGTACTTTTCTTTGATGCCGTGGAGGATAGCTACGGTTTCCCGTTCCGTCGGGGGGATGACTTTAATAGACTGAAAGCGCCGCTCCAGGGAGCGATCCTTCTCGATAGAGCGGCGGTATTCGTAGGGCGTGGTGGACCCAATGCACTGGATTTCCCCCCTCGACAGGGCGGGTTTCAGTATGTTGGCGGCGTCCAGCGAGCCTTCGGCAGAACCGGCGCCGACCAGAGTGTGCAGCTCATCGATGAAGACTACCAGGTTCCGGTTTTCCACCAACTCTTTCATGATGGTCTTCAAACGTTCCTCAAACTGCCCGCGGTATTTAGTCCCTGCGACAATCAGCGAGATATCGAGCGCCAGAATCTTCTTGTCGAGCAGTTGCGGGGGGACCTGACCGTTGACGATGCGCTGCGCCAGTCCTTCCACAATGGCGGTCTTCCCTACGCCGGGCTCGCCGATGAGGACCGGATTGTTCTTCGTCCTCCGGCAGAGGATCTGAATCATGCGTTCGATTTCGTTCTCTCGGCCGATCAGCGGATCGAGAGTGTCGTTCATGGCCGCTTCGGTAAGATCCCGGGAGAACTCGACGAGGCTTAGCGGTTCCTTGACACGGGCCTGGTTATGCTTTTCGGAGGACCCGCGGCTTAGCTCTTCGCGTACCATCGACAGGCGAAGCCCGCGCTCGCGGAGAATCTCGGCCGCCACAGACTTCTCTTCCCGCAACAAGCCCAGAAGTATGTGCTCGGTTCCGATATGCTTATGAGAGAAACGCTCGGACTCTTCGGCAGCCGAGTTCAAAGCCCTCTTGCTCTCGTCGGAAAAGGGCAAGTCCACAGAGGTAGAAACCTTCTCCCGAATCATCGTGCGGCCTTCGATCTCTTTCCGGATGCTGTCGATGGAAGCATTCGCCTTCGGAAAGAAGCGGTTGGTGAGATTCTTGTCCTCCCGGATGAGTCCAAGTAACAAGTGCTCGGTTTCAATGTATGAGCTGCCGAATTGGCTTGCCTCATAGCGGGCGAAAAAGATTACGCGGCGGGCTTTTTCTGTATACTTTTCAAACATAGGCTCGCGTCGATTCCCCAAAATTAGATGTATTATACGGTCAGAAAATTAAGGCGTAAAGACCAAAGCAACGAGAGGGTGGTGTACACACTCCGTCCCCGACGAGGGTCAACCGTGATCCTCCACAGAACTTTTCGTGTGGTCGAGCCTTTGCGCTTAGCGATTTTCGAATTGCGGATTTCGGATTTCAGATTGCGGATTTGGAAAGCGGCGCTCTTTCAATCCGCAATCCGCAACCCGAAATCCGCAATCCTCAGCTGACCGTTCTCCAACCGGTACTGGCGCGAGCAGGTTCGGGCCAGTTTCTCATTGTGCGTCACGAGAACGGAAGTCAGCCCGTGCTGGAGATGCAGCGAGCGAAGAAGTTCCCCGACGGCCTCCCCGGTGTGCGTATCCAGATTTCCGGTGGGCTCATCGGCGAGCAGCAGCCGTGGTTTCCCGACGAGGGCGCGAGCGAGCGCCACTCGCTGCTGCTCGCCTCCCGAAAGTTCCCCGGGCCGGTGGTGTGCCCGCTCGCCCAGGCCCACTTCGTCGAGCGCCTTGCGTCCTAAAGCCTCCGCCCGGTCGCGGGCTTCGCCACGCAGCAGGAGCGGCATGAGAACGTTTTCCAGCGCTGTAAATTCGGGCAACAGATGGTGAAACTGGAAAACGAAGCCGATCGTCTGGTTTCTGAAACGGCAAAGCTCCTCGCGCTTGAGCCTGGAAAGTTCCACCCCCTGGATTGTGATGGTGCCGCCATCAGGCCGGTCCATCCCTCCCAGGAGATGGAGCAGCGTGCTCTTGCCCGACCCGGAAACTCCCGTGATCGCCACCATCTCGCGCTCCGCCACGTCGAGGGACAGGTTCACCAGAACCTCCAGCCGCTGGTTCCCGGAAGGATACGACTTGCAGAGGTTTCGCACGGTGAGGAGATCACTCATAGCGCAACACCTCGACAGGATCGAGTCTTGACGCGTTGCGCGCGGGGTAGAGAGTTGCGAGGAAGCTGATCAGCAAGGCCGTGGCGCACACCAGGGCCACATCCCAAGGTTTCACATGAAACGGGACGTAAGGAATGCTGTAGACTTCTGCCTGGAGGCGAATCAGCCTGTACCTGTCAAGCACGGAGCAGACGCCGATCCCGAGAATTGCACCCGCGGCCGTTCCGATGGCTCCGATCACGATCCCTTGAAGCATGAAGACGGTCATGATTGTTTTCTCAGTCGCCCCCATGGCAGTGAGGATGGCGATGTCGCGCTGCTTTTCCAGGACCATCATGATCAGCGTCGTCGCGATGTTGAGCGCGGCTACAAGAACGATCAGGCTGATGGTGAGAAAGAGGGCGAGTTTTTCCAGCTTCAGCGCGGAAAAGAGCGGTTTGTTGAGATCAATCCAGGTCGTGGTGCTGTACCCGGGACCGGCGGCGGCGCGAATGGCGCCGGCGATCTTCTCCACGCCTTCCAGGTCGTCGGTTTTGAATTGAAGCACGCTGGCGGAGCCTTCCGGCAAAGAAAAGAGCCTCCTCGCCGCGGGCATCGCGGCATAAGCCCAGTTTGAGTCGTAGTCCCAGAGCCCGGATTCGAAAATTGCCGTGACGCGAGATCGCCTGGCTGACACGGACAATCCGAAAGGAGTGAGCTTGCCCAGCGGGACCATGACGCGCAGGATGTCCCCCACGCGCACGCCCAGCGCTCGCGCCATTTCCTTTCCGATGATGAGGTTCTCAGGAGGCGGTGGCGCGTCGGGATCGGTGACGGCCCCAGTCTTATCGAGAGAATTCGGATCACCCTCGGCCACATGGGAAAACAGATCTGCAATCTGCCGCTCGCGCGCCGGTTCTATGCCCTTGAGCACGGCGCCCTGGCTCCTGTACTCGCTCATGACGAACACCTGGTTGAATATTGCGGGGGCGATGCCCACAACGTGCGGGACCTTTTCCACCTTATGAATCAAACGCTCAAATGCGGGAATGGGGGTGTTGTCGATGCGGAGCAGATTGACGTGGCAGGTGGCGCCGACGATTTTTGTCTGGATGTCCTCCCGGAAACCGGTCGACAGCGCCAGGGCAATGACCAGCGCCATTACGCCTGCCGCGACACCCAGCACGGAGATGGCCGAAATCACCGAGACCAGAGTCTGCTTGCGCTTGGCCTTCAGGTACCGTAACGCAACGAAAAGTTCGAATCTCATCACAGACCTCAGGGATCAGACCTCAGACCTCAGACTTACTACGCAAGACCGGAGTCTGAGGTCGGAGGTCTGATGTCTGAGGTCTCGGGTTCGGGGCGGAGGAGCGGGAACAGGATCACGTCGCGAATAGACCGCGAGTTGGTCAGGACCATGGTCAGCCGGTCGATTCCGATCCCTTCTCCTGCGGTCGGAGGCATTCCGTAGCTCAGGGCGCGGATGTAGTCTTCGTCCATTTCGTGAGCCTCTTCGTCGCCGCGGTTTCGGGCGCCGAGCTGTTCCTCAAAGCGCGCGCACTGCTCGACGGGGTCGTTTAACTCGGAATAGGCGTTGGCGATCTCCATCCCTGCGATATAGAGCTCGAAGCGCTCCACGGTGTCAGGATCCCCTGGCTTCGTTTTGGAGAGGGGGGAGACCTCCGTCGGATAGTCATAAATAAAAGCCGGCTGAATCAGCTTGGGTTCGGCCACCGCTTCAAAAAGCGCCGCCAGGAGCTTGCCCCGCCCGTCCGCCTGCGCGAACGAAACCTTAAAGCCCTGCAGTAATGCTCGCAGTTTTTCGAGCGAACGCAGATCTTCCTCGGAGGGCCGGGAGATGTTCTCCGGCCAGAAGTGGAGGATCGCCTCCTTCATTGTGTAGCGCTGCCACTGGCGAAAGTCGAGAACATGCTCCTGGTAAGTCACCTCCAGAGAACCCGTGACCGCTTCGGCGACCTTTGTAAGCATGGTTCGCGTCAGGTCCATCAGGTCTCGGTAGTCGCTGTAGGCCTGGTAGAACTCCAGCATGGTGAACTCGGGGTTGTGCTGAGAGGAGATCCCTTCGTTCCGGAATATCCTGCTGAGCTCGTAGACACGTGGCAAACCCCCGACGATCAGCCGTTTCAGGTAGAGCTCCAAAGCGATGCGCAGATAGAGGTCCATGTCCAGGGCATTGTGGTGTGTGCGGAAAGGGCGCGCGAGCGCTCCCCCCGCCACCGCCTGCAACACCGGCGTCTCCACTTCGATGTAGCCTCGAGCGTCGAGGAAGCCGCGTATCTCCTGGACGATTCTGCTGCGCTTCACGAAGACGTCACGCGCTTCCTTGTTTACGATCAGGTCCACGTAGCGCTGGCGAAACCGCGTCTCCACGTCCGAGAGTCCGTGCCACTTCTCGGGCAGCGGAAGCAGGTTCTTGGACAGATGAAAGAGCTGGGTCGCCAGGATGGTCAGTTCGTTGGTGCGGGTTCGAAAGAGAGTCCCTTCGGCTCCCACGATGTCCCCGAGATCCAAGAGCTGGAAGAGATCGAAACCCTGATCGCCCAGCTTGTCCTGTCGCGCATACACCTGCACACGCTGCTCGCCGTCGAAGAGATCCATGAATCCCGCCTTGCCGTGCGGGCGCAGGGCCATGATCCGGCCGCAGGTCCGGACAAGCACATTCTGCTCTTTGAGCTCCTCGGCGGTGGCGGCGTCATACGTCCGCCGGATATCGGAGGGAGTGTGCGTGTAGTCGAACTTGTGCGGATAGGGATCGTACCCTCGCCGCTTCAATTCCTCCAGCTTGAACCGGCGTTGGGCTAACGGATTCGTGTTTTCCATATTTCTCTATGTCTTTGGCGCTAACGCATTTTCGTCTGCATAAACTGTACAAAACGAAACCACAGATGAACACAGATGAACACGGAGCAGCGCAGCCGGAACCCCAAAAATCTCACCACAAAGACACGAAGCCACGAAGATTCAGACGGGCAAGAACGTGTGGGATCTTTGTATCTTTGTGGTGAAGACAGGATGCCTGCGCTCCCAGGAGGACGCAAAAAAATCCTTGCCGGATCGCGAAGGATTTTCGGCCTAGTAGCTCACATCTGTGTTTGTCTGTGTTCATCTGTGGTTTCCTTGACGCTTTTGGTTGGGTTGGGCTGGGCTGCTCCGTGCCGATAACGGTCCATTTATGGCTTTCCTTGTTCCATTTGCTGCACTAGATCGCTCTTAATGCTATCCAGGACTCCGTTCACGAACTGAGCCGACTCGTGAGTGGAAAACTTTTTGGCGATCTCGAGCGCTTCGTTGATCACCACCGTGGCGGGCGGGTGGGAATCTGACAGCAATTCGTAAACGGCAAGCCGCAGGATATTCCTGTCTACCGCGGCCATGCGACCCAAGCGCCAGTTCTTGGCGTGCTGCTGAATGATGCCGTCGATGTGCGATAAGCGTGACACGGCCCCCGTGAAAAGCTCGTTGGCAAACTCGCGCACCTTTTCTGGATGGTCGTTCATCAGCCAGAACGTGGCCAGGATTTCGGCTTGGGCCTGCTTGCCCACGTCCAGCTGGTAAAGCATTTGAAGCGCGCATTCGCGCGCGATTCTTCGGACTCCCATTGCGAGTGATTCCGTCAGATGTTGCGGTGAAGGGGACGGGACGACGGCCCTGTGGCTGCTAGAGCTGCTTCATCACCTGCACCATTTCCACAGCTGCCATGGCAGCGTCGAACCCCTTGTTGCCCGATTTCAACCCTGCGCGTTCGATGGCCTGCTCCACCGTGTTGCATGTCAAGACGCCGTATATCACCGGAATCCCCGACT
Source organism: Acidobacteriota bacterium (assembly GCA_003225335.1). Taxonomy (GTDB): domain Bacteria; phylum Acidobacteriota; class UBA6911; order UBA6911; family UBA6911; genus Gp18-AA60. The sequence goes on along the minus strand of QHZE01000435.1, from coordinate 5,923 downwards.
CCAGGCTTGCGGAGCCGATGCCACGGGTCACTGTGGAAGAAATGTAATCGAAGTGGGGCGTTTCTCCGCGAAGTAGCGCACCCAGACAGATGACAGCATCGTACTTCTTGGAAAGCGCCAGTTTCTTTGCCACCAAAGGGATCTCAAACGATCCGGGGACATAGACAACGGTGATGTCTTCCGGCTGAGCGCCATTCTTGTCCAGGGCGTCCAGTGCCCCCGCAAGCAGCCGATCGCCGATGAAGGAATTGAATCGGCTCACGACAATGGCAAACCGGCTCCCCTTTGCCTCGAGGCTCCCCTTGATCGTCTTGGCCACCGCCAATCTCCCGTCACCTACGCCGCATTCACCGCTAAGACGCAAAGACGCGAAGAAGCACTAAAGAGGTCTAGGTTCTCGCCGAGGGTCGGAAATTCTTTGCGATTCTTTGCGCCTTCGCGTCTTTGTGGTTAATGGGTTAGTTCGTAATCGTTGGCCGTCAGCGACTACAGGCGCTCGCACAACAGGCGAAAGAAGTCGTGCATGGTGGCGCCGCTGGGAAACACGGGCGTTCCCAGGTGTCGCTCCAGGTCGTCAGGGGGAACGTTGTCCACCAGGATGCCATCGACTCTCGAAACCGCCTCGTTCGGGATGATGACGAAATCGCCCAGGGCGTGACCCTCGAGCGCAGCGACGAGATCGCGTCCTGCCAGCAAACCTGCCACCGTGATGTTTTTGCCCATAAAGCTGTTTTCTACCAGTTGCACTTGCAGCCTGGACTGGAATTTCTGGTTAAACGTTTCAGCGGAGGCGCGCAGATAGGGATAGAACAGTTTTGCGGTGGTAAGCGTTCCACAAAGGCCGGGCCGGGGCTTGCGCCAGCGGACGAGCTCTGCATGAAACTCGTTGAGGAACCTGCGCACCATTCCAATACCGTCTTCAATCTGGGCAAAATCGTCGTAGTAGCTCGTGTCCGGCAGCGGCATTTCCCCCTGTATGTAAAACTCGTCCGCCAGGTACGCGAAGGTGCGACGGATCTCTCGCCGGAACGTCTGCTGCCATGGCGCCGCCTGCCGGATGATTTCTCGACAGTAAGAAGCAGTGACAGGCTTGTAGATATGCCGGGGGGGGCCATGATCGGATAACCCCAGGGGAACGATGGCCACCGAGTTCACGCCGGGGTAGTAGCTGTAGAGATCGGCAACGGTCTTTTTGAGGTTCTCGCCGTCGTTGACCTCCGGCATGAGGACGATCTGAGTGTGGAGGCGGATGCCGCCGGCAATGAGCTTTCGCATCTTCCTGTCCAAGTCGTCTGCTTTTTTGCGGCCCAGAATGCGCGTGCGCAACTCAGGATCGGTGGCATGCACGGAAACATAGACGGGTGAAAGCGCCTGTTCGATGATGCGGTCCAGCTCCCTTTCGGGAAGGTTCGTCAGCGTTATGTAATTGCCGTGAAGAAAGGAAAGCCGGTAATCGTCGTCCTTGACCTTGAGCGTAGGCCGCACCCCCGGCGGAAGCTGGTCTATGAAGCAAAAGAGACAGGCATTGTTGCAAGTTCTCGTCTGAAAGTCTTCCACCTGAAGACCCAGGGGTTCCCCGTCCGACAGATCAATCTGCACCAACTGATCGGCGCCCGTGATCTTGCGGATCTCGACATTTGCCTGTTCCTCGGCAAGGTAAAACTTCAGAGCGATCTCGTCGGGGATCGGATGCCCGTTTACGCTCAGGATTTCATCCCCGGGCGCCAGCCCGGCCCGTGCCCCCAGCGAACCTTCCTCCACGTCACGAATTTTGATCCCTCTTCTGGCCATCGGATACACCTTGATAGGACTCGATAAGCTTCACGGAGCGGAACAGATAGTGGACTCCGGAAGTCAACGTCAGAAGAAAGGTAGAGTAGACCACCGGCTTGAAAATTACCACGACTAACTTGGAGCTGAAGTTTCCCACCAGGGCTGACCCTACCGTCAGGAGTTGAGCTGCGGTGGCGCATTTTCCCAGAAAGGAAGGAGGGAACTGCGTCTGGCCCGTTCGAAGGTGTATGATCAGGGCGATGAGGGCGATCAGCACATCCCTGCTGATCGTGGTAACTGTAAACCAAACGGGAACATGGAAAGAAACCGGGACAGAGGGCACTGTCAGTGTCACAAAGGCGGCCGTCACGAGCAACTTATCGGCCATGGGATCCAGATACGAGCCCAGGAGCGTCTTCTGCTCGAGTTTTCTGGCAACAATACCGTCCAGCGCGTCGGTGATTCCCGCCAGGATGAACACAATCGTGGCAGCCCTTGCGTGACCATAGATCGCGAGCAAGACGAAACAGGGAATGAAAGCCATTCGAAGAATGGTCAACTGGTTCGCGTAGGTCAAAGGCAAAGCAGCCCCCTAACTGACCGGATAAGGAATATTATATGGAAACGAAAGAGGTTCCCAGAGTCTGGATTTCAAATGGGCACGTAATGCCTCAGAGCGTATGAAAAATCTACGTGTCGTAGGGGAGATCGGCCCTGCGTGGCCGCCTGCGAGCGCGCGCTATTACCGGCCGTGCGGGCGACCACATACGGTTGCGCCTACGGGCGGATGGATATCTTTCACATCTTCTGAGGGATTACACCGGCAGGTAAAACGCGCCGGCAGCTTTGACGTCCTGCAACACTTGGTGAACGGACTAATTCAGGATCTCGTTGCCACCGATAATGCTATATTCTGCAACAGGCTGAGGTGCGCCATCGACCAGGTCAAAGAATGTCACTCTCCGGAAATCTGAAAACAATGGATCTGGCCGAGCTTCTCCAATGGGTCGCCATTGGGAGGAAGACCGGCGTGCTTGCCTTCGTCAAGGACAAAGCGAAGAACTACATATATTTTCGCGAAGGGTTGATTATTTCCTCGCAATCCAACGAGCCAATGTATCTGTTGGGTCAGTACCTTCTCTTTCAAGGCAAGATCACCGAAAGCCAGTTCAAACGCGCCTTCGAGCTTCAGCAGCAAACGCGCTTGAACCTCAGTGCCATCCTTGTCCAGCAGGGATTCGTCTCCCAGGAAGACGCGCAGAAGGCGATGATCAGCCGGACCGAAGAGGTTATCTACGACCTGTTCCTATGGGATGAGGGACATTTCTATTTCAAGGCCGACGGATACAACACGGAGGACCTCTTCCTGGTCACGATCGACGTGAACTCCGTGATCTTTGAGGGGGTTCGCCGGAAGGACGAATGGAAACGGATACGCGCCGTCTTCCCGAGCAACAACGTGATCGTGGCCTTGAGGCCCGGGGCTGACGTCAAGTCCATACCCTTGAAGCCTCTCCAGAAGAAACTGCTTTTCCTCGCCAGCTCGGGCAAGACCATTTCAGAAATGATCCTGGAGCTGCACGGCTCGGACTTCCATGTGAACTTTGAGCTGTTTGAGCTTTACGAGAGCGGCATTCTGGAAGTGAAGCAGATCCTGGAGGAGCCCAAAAAGGCTGAGGATCCCAGCCGGCTTTTCAATCAGGGTCTCGAGCACATGCAGCAGCACAAGTACCCGGATGCGATCGCGGTTTTCCAGAAAGTGGTGCAATCCGATCCCCAGAACTTTCGCGCCCACGAACAGATCGAGCTGGCGGAAAAGGCCATCTGCCAGGAGTTATACAGGAACGTCATGCGCCCCAACAAGGTGCCACACTTTCTGGTTCCGATGAACACACTGTCCGAGTACAGCCTCTCACATCGGGAAGGCTATGTCGCCTCGCGCATCGACGGCACGTGGGATGTCAAGTCGATCGTCCTGCTTTCGCCGCTGCGAGAGCTTGAGGTCCTCCG
>QHZE01000435.1:0-1945 GCA_003225335.1 Acidobacteriota bacterium | reverse complement strand
GTAAGGAGCGAGCAACGCAGCCAGGGGGCCTGCGGGCCGCAGCCCGGAGGGGCGCGGCGGCGGGCGAGCATCTGCGGCGTTGCCGCTCCTCGACGATGTCACTACATCGCCTGCGTCGCGGCGCCTTGCATCTGCCCGCCCGGCGCTCGCGCCAAAATGCACACCTTATTTCCTGACGGGCCCTTATCCTTGCGATAGCGTCTTTGGTCAAACAACTGCCGACTGAATTAGTGACTACTCTTCCGCTTCGCGGAGCTTTTCCAGGACGGAGAGGTCTTCCAGCGTGGTGACATCCCCTTTGACGGCGCCTCCGGCTGCAATCTCTCGCAAGAGCCGGCGCATGATCTTGCCGGAGCGGGTCTTGGGCAGGGAGTCGGTGAACCGGAGGTCGTCCGGTTTGGCGATGGGTCCGATCTCTTTGACTACATGTTGCCGGAGTTCTTCCCTCAGATTCTCGGAAGGACTGTATGCGCCCTCCAGAGTTACGAAGGCCACGATGGCCTGGCCCTTCAACTCGTCCGGACGCCCCACGACCGCCGCCTCGGCCACCTTATCGTGCGACACCAGGGCGCTCTCGACCTCCATGGTGCCCAGGCGATGGCCGGCGACGTTGATGACGTCGTCGACGCGCCCCATGATCCAGTAGTAGCCGTCCTTGTCCTTGCGCGCGCCGTCCCCGGAGAAATAGAGCCCCTCGATCTCTGACCAGTACTGGCGCCTGTAGCGCTCGTCGTCGCCCCAGATCGTGCGCAGCATTGCGGGCCACGGCTCCCGGATCACCAGGTATCCTCCGGTATTCGCCGGGACCGGATTCCCCGCGCGGTCGACCACATCCGGGACAATGCCGAAGAAGGGGCGCGTGGCGGTGCCGGGCTTGGTCGGCGTGGCTCCGGGCAATGGTGTGATGAGGATACCTCCCGTCTCTGTCTGCCACCACGTGTCCACAATGGGGCAGCGCCCCTTGCCGATATTTCTTTGGTACCACATCCAGGCTTCGGGATTGATCGGCTCGCCCACGGTGCCGAGAAGGCGCAGGCTGGAGAGGTCATGCTTCTTGGGCCACTCGTCGCCCCATTTGGTGAAGGCGCGAATCGCAGTCGGGGCCGTGTAGAAGATGTTGACCTTGTGGCGCTCGACGATCTCCCAGAATCGGTCAGGATTCGGATAATTGGGAGCGCCTTCGTACATCAGACTCGTAGCCCCGTTGAGCAGCGGACCGTAAAGAATGTAGCTGTGGCCCGTGACCCAACCGATGTCCGCCGTACACCAGTACGTATCTTCATCCGTCAAGTCGAAGACGTATTTCGTCGTGAGGTAGACGTAGACCATGTAGCCGCCGGTAGTGTGCACCACACCTTTGGGCTTTCCGGTCGTGCCGCTGGTATACAGGGTGAAAAGAATGTGCTCGGAGTCCAGCGGCTCCGCCGGGCATTTTTCCGACGCAGCTTTCACCAACTCGTGCCACCAGTGGTCTCGACCCGGTTCCATGTTTACCTGCGTTCCGGAGCGGCGGAAGACGATCGCATTGCGAACCGAAGGAGCTTCCTTCAGAGCTTCGTCCACCGAGTCCTTCAACCGGATCTCCATGCCGCGGCGAAAGGCGCCGTCCTGCGTGATCACGGCTACCGCCTGCGCATCATTGGTCCTGTCCCGTAGCGCGTCCGCGGAGAACCCGCCGAACACCACCGAGTGAACCGCGCCGATGCGCGCGCACGCCAGCATCGCTATAGGAAGCTCCGGCACCATGCCCATGTATATCACCACCCGGTCCCCTTTTTTGATTTCGAGGATCTTGAGAACGTTGGCGAATTTGCAGACCTCGTGGTGAAGCTGCTGGTATGTGAGAGTACGGACTTCTCCCGGTTCCCCTTCCCAGATCAAAGCGGCCTTGTTCTTACGCGGCGTTTCCAGATGACGGTCCAGGCAGTTGGAGCAGATGTTGGTC
>QHZE01000007.1 GCA_003225335.1 Acidobacteriota bacterium | reverse complement strand
CGCGGCACAGGAGAAGGCGGCGGCGGCCCGGGAAGTGGCTGAACGGTTCCAGGCCTTGCGCGAAGTGCTGGTGCAACGCGACGCGGCGGGGCTGACACCACTGCTGGAGCGGCGCATCATCGAGGCTACGGAGTTGACGGTCCAACGCCGTGCAAGCGAGGCGGCGCTGGGAGCGGAAGCGGCGATGCTGGAACTCAATCAACTGCGCGGCCAGCCGTGGACGAACGCGCTCAAAGTGGAGTCGGCGCAACTGTCATTCCCGCCTGTGCCGGAAGTGGACGCTCTGCTCTCGGCGACTCAGACGAACAACTTCGAGTTGCAGATGCGACAAGCTGAGCTCGAACAGCAGGGCTTCAGGGTCTCGTTAGCGAAAAATGAAAGGAACCCGGCCGTCACGGTTGGCCCTTATCTATCGCAAGAGCGCGCGGGCGACCGGGAAACGCAGGTCGGCATCGGCCTCTCAGTCCCGCTGCCGCTGTGGAACCGCAACACCGGCAGGATCGCCACGGAAGAAGCGCGACAGCAGCAAGCCGCGACGTCGTTGCTGGTCACGCAACGGAGTATCGAACGGCAGGTAGTCGAGAAGGCGCGGGCGTATCAAACGAGGCTGAGCGAGATGGCGAAGTGGCGGGCGGATTCGGTGCCGCAATTCAAGGAAGCGGCGGCGTTGGCTGACCGGCATTACCGGGTCGGCGCGGTGCCGATCGCCACCTACGTCGAGTTGCAGAAGCAATACCTGGAAGCAGTGGAGGCGTTGCTTGACACCAAACGCGAGGCGTTGGAAGCCGGGCAGGAATTGCAGCGGCTCACCGGACTGGAATTCAAAGCGGTCCAAACGGTGACGCCGGACAAATCTCCGAACCCTTGACACCATGATTGACAAGATTCTTGAATTTTCCGTCCGGCAGCGCGCCATCGTGCTGCTTGGCGCGGTCTCGCTGCTCGGCCTCGGCCTTTGGTCGGCGATACATCTGCCGATTGACGCTGTGCCGGACATCACCGGTGTGCAGGTGCAAATCAACACCGAGGTCCCCGCACTGGCCGCCGAGGAATCGGAAAAGCTCGTGACTCGGCCGATTGAAATCGAAATGGCCGGCTTGCCTGGAATGGAAGAGATGCGTTCGCTGACGAAGTTTGGCCTTTCGCAGGTTACTTTGAACTTCAGAGATGGCACGGACATTTTTCGCGCCCGCCAACTTGTGGCTGAGCGTTTGCAAGGCGTTCTGGAAAAATTGCCGCCTGGCGCGTCTGCAAAGCTCGCTCCGATCAGCACGGGCCTGGGCGAAATTTTTTACTACAACGTCCAATATCGCCCCGACGCGACAAACAAACCCGCCACCGAATTGGAGCAACTGATCGAACTGAGCGAAATCCAGGAATACATCATCAAGCCACTTTTGCGCACCGTGCCGGGCATCGCCGAAATCAACGAGAGCGGCGGCTACGAAAAGCAATTCGTCATTCAACCCAGACCTGACGTGCTCGCGGACGTGAACATGACGTTCGGCGAACTGGCCAACCTGGTCGCCCAAAACGTTCAGAACGCGGGCGGCGGCATCATCAGCCGGGGCGGAGAACAGCTCACGATTCGCGCGGTCAGTCGCGTCAGCAACACCGAGGAGATTGAAAATCTGCCTTTGAAGTTTGGCGCGGGCGTGATGCCGCTCCTCGTGAAGGATGTCGCCGAAGTGAAACTCGGCACCAAATTCCGCACCGGTGCAGCTACGCTCAACGGCCACGAAACCGTCATCGGCACAACGATGATGCTGGCAGGCGAAAACAGCCGCGAAGTTGCCCAACGCGTGAAGACGCGCATCGCCGAGGTTCAGTCCAAACTCCCCGAGGGAGTGGAAATCCAAATTCAATATGACCGTTCGCTGCTCATTGACCGGACGATTGACACGGTGAGGAAAAACCTTTTCGAGGGCGCGATTCTTGTAGTCGTCATTCTTCTCGCGCTGCTGGGCAACTGGCGTGCGGCGCTCATCGTGGCACTGGCGATTCCCCTTTCGTTTTTGTTCGCCCTCACCAGCATGGCCCGCCTAGGCATTTCGGGAAATTTGATGAGTCTCGGCGCGATTGACTTCGGCCTCATCATTGATGGCGCCGTGGTCATCGTCGAAAACATCGTCCGCCAGCTTGGCCTGCGGCAACACCAGCTTGGCCGCGCGCTCACCGCCGAAGAACGCGCCCACGTCGTCCTGGCGGCCAGCAAGCAGGTCGGTTCGCCCATGTTTTTCGGCGTGGTCATCATCACCGCGGTCTATATCCCGATTCTGGCTCTCACGGGCATCGAAGGGAAAATGTTTCATCCGATGGCACTCACGGTCATGCTGGCGCTGACGGGCGCGCTGCTGCTCACGTTGACGCTCATGCCGGTGCTGTGCTCCTTCCTGTTGGGCGGCCAGGTCCACGAAGGCGACAACCGGATCATGGGAGTGGTCAAGCGCCTTTACGAACCGTCCCTCACGCTCGCCCTCCGGCAGCGCTGGCTGGCGGTCGCCGGGGCGGTGGCACTGCTGGCCGGCTCGCTGTGGTTGTTCACGCGGCTGGGCGCGGAGTTTGTGCCCAAGCTGGACGAAGGCTCGATCACCTCGATGCTTTACAAGCCCGTCGGCATGAGCCTGGAGGAAGCGCTCCGCACCGACATCGAAATCGAAAACAGGCTCCTGGCCGAGTTTCCGGAAATCACTCGCGTGTTTACCCGCATTGGCACCAGCGACATTGCCACCGATCCGATGCCGCCGAACGAGAGCGATGTTTACATTTTCTATAAGCCGCTCAACGAGTGGCCCAAGACCTCCGGCCGTCCGCGCACCAAGGCCGAATTGAACCAACAGATCGGAGCGATGCTCACGAAGATGAATCCGGACTATAACATCCTTTCCGCGCAGCCGATCGAGATGCGTTTCAACGAAATGCTCGAGGGCACCAAGGCCGAACTCGCGGTGAAAATTTTCGGCAACGACTACGACGTGCTGGAAAGACTCGCCGAGCAAATCAAGGGCATCCTCGAACAGACGCCCGGCGCGGCCCAGGTCGAATACGAGACCGAAGGCCGCACGCCGCAACTGCAAATGGATGTGAAACGGGCCACACTCAAGCGCTTCAGCCTGCAAGCCGGTGAAGTGAACAAGGCCGTCAACGCGGCGCTCGCCGGACAGGAAGCGGGTCAGATTATCGAGGGCAACAAGCGATACGATATCGTGGTGCGCATGCCCGAACAACTCCGCGCCGACGACGAGCAAATCAAGAAGCTGCCGGTGCGCGTCGGCGACACGGGTCTGCTTCCTCTCGGCAAAGTTGTCGAATTTCACACCCTCAAAACCGTGGAGCCAATTTTTCGCGATTCCGGCCAGCGCCGGGCCGCGTTGATGGTAAACCTCAAGACCCGCGACATTGAAGGATACGTCCGCACGGCCGAGCAACGCATCAAGGACCAAATCAAATTGCCGGCAAACTACCTCATCGAATTCGGCGGACAGTTTGAGAACCTGCAGAAGGCGCGCGCACGGCTGGCCGTCGTAGTGCCGGCCACGCTGGCGCTGATTTTCGTGCTGGTGTTCATGGAATTCGGCAGCGTGCGGCAGACGCTGATTATCTACACCGGCGTGCCGCTGGCCGCCACGGGCGGCGTGCTCGCGCTCTGGGTGTGCGGGATGCCCTTCAGCCTCTCGGCCGCCGTGGGCTTCATCGCGTTGAGCGGCGTGGCCGTGCTCGACGGCCTGGTGATGTTGACCTATTTCAACCAACTGCGCGAACAAGGCAAGAGCGTACGCGACGCCGTGACCGAAGGCTCGCTCACGCGCCTGCGCCCCATCCTCATGACCGCGCTCGTAGCCAGTTTCGGTTTCATGCCGATGGCCATTGCGACCGGAGCCGGCGCGGAAGTGCAACGCCCGCTGGCCATCGTCGTCATCGGTGGCCTGCTCAGTTCGACCTTCATCAAACTCGTCTTGTTGCCGGTGCTTTACGAATGGTTCGAGCGAAAATCTCCGCCAGAAAAGACTGAAACTGCATGAACTCCTTTTCTGATTATCTGGCCCACGGAAATGCCTGGCTTTACATCCCGGCGGGAGTTTTGCTCGGCGCGTTGCACGGTTTAGAGCCGGGCCACAGCAAAACCATAATGGCAGCGTTCATCGTCGCCATTCGAGGGACGGTGAAGCAGGCGGTTCTGCTAGGGCTGGCAGCTACGGTTTCGCACACGGCCATCATTTGGGTCCTCGCTCCGATCGGGCTGTATTATTCCGGGCATTTCAACGTGGAGAAACTGGAGCCTTATTTTCAGGTGGTGGCGGGCCTCATTATCATTGGCATGGCGGCGTGGACGTTTGTTCGCACGCGACAAGACCAGCGCGCTGCCGCATTGCACAGTCACGGCGCAGACACTCACGGGCCGCATGGCGGAGTGATGATTGATACCGGGCATGGGCAACTGGAAATCAGGGTGTTTGAGACCGGCGTGCCGCCCCGGTTTCGGCTTTACTTTTATGACTCCATTTTGAAGCCACTGCCGCTGCCCAGGGACGAGACCATCACGCTGGAAACGATCCGCCCCGACGGCGCGCGACAATTGTTTGCGTTCGTTCACCGCGGCGAATATCTGGAGGCATCCGAGAACCTTCCCGAGCCGCACGAGTTCGATGTGCTGCTGAAACTTGAACACGCCGGCCACGTTCATACCTGTAAAGCAAAGTTTGAGGAAGACCATCATCACCACCACGGCCACGAGCACGACCACTCATCGGGCTTGCCTGACGTGGGATCAGAAGAGTATGCCGACGCGCATGAGCGAGCGCACGCCATTGAAATCCAGGAACGCTTCACCAGTCGCCAGGTCACGACTGGACAAATCGTGCTCTTTGGTTTGACTGGCGGATTGATGCCTTGTTCTGCGGCGGTGGCGGTGCTGCTGATTTGTCTTCAACTCAAGCGGTTCGTCCTGGGATTCGCTTTGGTGCTCGCATTCAGCATTGGGCTGGCCATCACGCTGGTGACGGCGGGCGCGGTGGCGGCAATTTCCGTCCGCCAGGCCAGTAAACGGTTCAAAGGCTTTGGCGAACTGGCCCGCAAAGCTCCTTACTTCAGCGCGAGCGTGATGGGGATAATTGGATTGCTGTTTTGTATTCAGGGCGCAAGGCACTTATTGCATTGAAGGAGCGGAAATTTACCGATTCATGAAAACTCCTGCCGCGATGCTCAAACGTCTCCTCCCGCTCATTGCTTGTTTTTGCCTCGCCGCGCCGTTAAGCGCCGCCGACAAAAAGATCGTACTCATCGCCGGCCCGCCGAGCCACGGGCCGGGCGAGCTCGAATTCAACGCCGGCGTTTTGCTTTTGAAAAAATGTCTCGACGGCGTGCCGGGCGCGAAGGTCGAGGAGTATCGCAACGGCTGCGATTTGGCGGGACTTGGAATCAAACGTCGTCTGCGCCCGGCGTGTTCTATCCTGTTCTCACGGGAATCTGTGTCGGCGCGGGAACAATCATGTTCTTCGTCCTCTTTCAGAAAGGCGGGCCGCTCTCCGCCGTGCCGATGATTCTCGCCGGTGGCGCCGCGCTGATGGCCATTGTCGGCATCCTCTTTTTCAAGGAGAGCGCTTCCGCGCCACGACTCCTTGGCATCGTGCTGGCACTCGTTGGTCTGTACCTGCTCCGTTAATGAGCAGGGAATCAGTTGCTGCATTCTGAACAAATCCTTAATGAAAATTAAGTAACGCAGCAGATGGTCCTTCCCTAAGTTTTCGGCATCTGAAGCGTGAAATGACTTCGTCACCGCGGCTGCGGTTGGCGCTTTCAGAAAGCCGAATAATTCAACGATCATTTGCCTATGAATCTTGTTCAACCCGCAATGCGCCGCCCCCTAACAATCGTGGTGGCGGTGATCGCTGTGTCGCTTGGCTCTGTCTTGGCGCTGCGGCAGATGCCTCGTGACATTTTTCCCACGTTGGGTATTCCGACCATTTACGTTGCGCAACCGTTCGGCGGTATGGACCCGGCGCAGATGGAAGGATACCTCACCTACTATTACGAGTATCACTTCCTTTACATCACTGGCATCGAGCACGTGGAATCGAAGTCAATCCAGGGCGCATCCATCATCAAGCTCCGATTTTATCCGGGCACGGACATGTCGCAGGCGATGTCCGAAACAGTGGCCTATGTCAACCGTGCCCGCGCCTTCATGCCGCCGGGCACCGTGCCGCCGTTCATCATGCGGTTCGACGCCG
>QHZE01000434.1 GCA_003225335.1 Acidobacteriota bacterium | reverse complement strand
TATTTCTGCGCGAGCCCTAAGTACTGCGGTTCATAATTACGGTAACGTAATTTGGTCGCGAGCAGGAGCGCACATCCTTGCCCCTTTCTCATTTGTCATTGGTCATCGGTCATTTGTCATTTCCGGCCTGCGCCTTTACTGAGCAGGCTCTTCAAACTCAAATAGCCACAGAGAAAATCTTATCTCTGTGTCTCCGTGTCTCTGTGGCTAACTAAATCGGAGTTGCTACGTTAAGGCCCGTCAGGAAATAAGGTGTGCATTTTGGCGCGAGCGCCGGGCGGGCAGATGCGAGGCGCCGCGACGCAGGCGATGTCGGACATCAGCCTTACCCCTTTTCTCATTTGTCATTGGTCATCGGTCATTTGTCATTTCCGGCCTGCGCCTTTACTGAGCAGGCTCTTCAAACTCAAATAGCCACAGAGAAAATCTTATCTCTGTGTCTCCGTGTCTATGTGGCTAACTAAATCGGGGTTGCTACGTTAATCCCACAGGGGGGCGCAGCGCTCGGCAATGTCCACATACGCTTTAGCGGGACTCCCTTCTTCCTCGAACCGCCTCTTGAAAAGACGGGAGATCTCTCTTCTGGAAAAAATTCCCCCAAGGTAACCACGATACAGTTGCTCCCCAAGCAGATAGCCGAGGTCGTGCGTCAGGAGCGTGAAAACACGTCCACGACTCTCGATGCCCCGGTGAACGATTTTGGGTATCTTCCGCATCGTGCCGTAATTGTGTTCCAGCCTCTTGTGCTCCTGAATGAAGCGACGCATCCAGCGCACCTCCGCGCCGGATACTCCCAGCAGCCGCTTCATTGGAGCTTCCACGCGCTCCCAATTCAGGATTGGGCTTTCTTGCAGATGATCCCGGCTGGGATCGATCAGCTTGGCGCCGAAGTAACCGAGGGCCTCTTCAAGAGTGGTCAGGTAAAACTCGGCTCCCTGCGTCAGCTCTTCCCGGCGGTAAGCCTCGTTGCGCTGGCGCTTGAGGGCGAAATTGACGAAGTGCGCCGCTTCCTCCGCGGCGTGGGTCAGGTCAAATTTCCCTATGAAAATCGCGTTGACCCTGGGGACGTAGCAGCTCCCGCGGCGCATGGTGTGGTTGATAATCTTCTGGATCTGAATCTTGGAAAGAGCGCTCGACTGCAGGAGCGCCTCGAAATCATCGAACTCGCCGAAGCTGTAAACCTCGGGATAGGCGTCGATAAAAAGCTCGAGGCACACTCCCTCACGGGTCAGACAGAGATCGTACTTCTTCACGCGCATGAAATCCGCGATCGCGTTAATGACGTTGTACACCGTCGAGCTCAGGTCCAGTTTCTGGTCTTCCTGGTCGTGCGCCCTCCAGATTTCCAGCTGCCTGCGGTACGCCTCGTATTTTTCAAACGGAGTGGCATTGAGAACGCAGTACACGCTGCCGTCGAGCCTGGCCACCTGTTCTCCCTCGAAGCCATCGCAGGCCAGTTTCCAGTAGATCTCATCGATGTTTTGCAACACCGTGATGTGCCGGGGCGCCCGTCGGGGAGGGAAATGCCGGCTGACTTTTAGCGGTAGATGCGGGCTCGCCAGGTGAGACTCGCCGAAGCAAACCATCAGCCTGTGTTGAGGGAACCGGCTCAAGAGATCCGCTATCTTGGCCGCGACGGCCGTGTCTCGCTTGCTGATGTAACGCAGGTCGTCGCGCGGGGCGCAGTCGATGCCGAATATGGGAATCCTTTGTTTGCGGGCAAGCTCGAGAATGCCTCGATAGCCGTCCCACTCATAACCCCACTCCAGTTCGTAACGGGTGCGTCGTAAGAACTGGTCCTCGGTGATTCGTCCTGCTGCCCAGTCATCCAGAGCCCTCTGGTTTCTTCCGTACAACATCTCCAGGGCCAGGAGGATCGGTTCCCGGGCGAGATCTTCGAGCAAACGGGCCTGAAACTGCTGGTACTTCTTCGAAGCATGGTAGTCGCCGACGTAGATGATCCGCGATTTCCGGGCAGCCTCAATCAGGTCTTCGTAGGAGACGAGGGCCTGGACTTCGGCAAATTCGCTCAAAAACCTGCGGATGTAGGCGCTGCGAGGAATCTTGTCGGTCCCGAAGATCTCTTTTTTCAGAAGATCGACTTCTTGCTGCTGAAAACGAATTCTCTCAGCCAGGTTTTCGGTTTTACAAACGAGCGGCGGCATGGACTGCATGGTAGCATTGGGCACCAGAGATGCCAATATTGGGTAATCCGTGACACAGAGCCACGAAGAAAAGCTGGCCACGAATTTCACGAAAAAGATCACTGCCATTTGGATGTCATTGGTTCGAAATACAATTTTTCACAGTCTCTCCGGCCGCGCTGCTTAACTCCCGCTTCTAAATGCACCCTGGCCGCCTTGACTTGTTTGAGAACGGTCTGTTAGATTCCAGCTTCCATGCTGGCTCTTTTTTGCAGGATCGACAGCATTTAACGGGTTCTTCGCGCAGTGCTGCAAATCCTGTTCATCCTGTCGAACGACATGTTCGCATTTCGGAAATGAAAAGAACTGCCCTGAGTGCCATACATCGACAGATGGGAGCGCGAATGGTGGAATTCGCAGGATGGGAGATGCCTGTGCACTATACGGGTACCGCACAGGAACACATGGCCGTTCGCACGAGGGCCGGGATGTTCGATGTGAGCCACATGGGCGAGATAGAACTGAAGGGTCCCGCTGCAAAGGAGAATCTGCAGGGACTCACGTGCAACGACGTCGGCCATCTGGCTGTGGGACAATGCCAGTACAACGCCCTGACCACTCCTCACGGAACCTTCGTCGACGATGTCCTGGTGTACCGGTTGTCTCAGGATAATTTTTTCCTTTGCGTCAACGCCTCAAATCAGGAAAAGGATTACCACTGGATCCGAGAACACTGTGGCGGTTCTGTGGAGGTGACTTTCCGCGGCGATGATTTCAGCCAGCTGGCTGTTCAGGGCCCGAAAGCGCTGCGAATCCTCCGGCCCCTCACAGAGCTTCGGCTCCAAGAAATGCGATCGTACTGGTTCGCCCACGGGAAGTTTGCGGGGATCGACGCCCTGGTTTCACGAACGGGCTACACGGGCGAGGACGGCTTTGAACTCTATTTTCACCCGAAGCACTCCGAGGACGTCTGGACTCGCATTCTCGACGAAGGCAAGGAGGCGGGCCTGGAGCCTGCAGGGCTTGCAGCCCGCAACACTCTCCGGCTGGAAGCCAAAATGGCCCTTTACGGCAATGATATTGACGAGACCACTACGGTTCTGGAGGCGGACCTCGGATGGATCTGCAAGTTTGAGAAAGGCGATTTCATGGGCCGGGATGCCCTGCTCAAACAGAAGCAGGAAGGATTGAAGAGAAAACTGGTTGGATTTGAGATGGTGGAGCGGGGCATCGCTCGCGATCATTATCCCGTGGTACTGGACGGCCAGACGGTTGGCCGCGTGACCAGCGGGAGCCCCGCTCCGTTTCTCAAAAAAAACATCGGCTTGACGTACCTCCCTGCGGACCGTACAGCCGTGGGGACTGAGTTCACGGTTCTCATTCGTGATGCGCCGGTCAAAGCTCGCGTTGTCCCAACACCGTTTTACAAGAGAGTCAAAACAGCCGGGATGTGAACCGTCGTTCTGTTGGCAGGCAATTACTGGCACTGACTTCAACAAGGCAGATTGCGGATTGCAGATTTTGCGGCCTTTGCATGAGTTTAAATCCGAAATCCACAATCCACAATCCGCAATTCTAAAAGGTCCGTCGCAGAGGGTCAGGCGGACCGAGAGGGGAGGACCATTGCAGATGTATCCCGAAGAGTATCGCTACAGCAAGGATCACGAGTGGATATTAGACCAGGGAGGCATTGGGACGATCGGCATTACGGATTACGCACAAAAGGAGCTGGGAGACGTAGTCTATGTGGATTTGCCGGAGGTGGGAGACACCTTCGAAGCCAACGAGCCGTTCGGTCAGGTGGAATCCGTGAAGGCGGTCTCGGAAATTTTCTGTCCCGTGAGCGGCGAGGTAGTTGAAATCAACAAGAAGCTGGAAGACGCTCCGGAGCTGATTAACGAATCCCCGCATCAGAAGGCCTGGATGATCAAGGTTCGAATCTCAAACCCGGATGAGCTTAAGGAGCTTCTCAGCGCTAAGGGGTACGAGGAGTACATACAGGAACAGTCCGGCGCCTGACTCCAGTGGGCGGAAGGCAGAAGGCGGAAAGCAGATAGGCAGTAAAGACTTCTGCCCACTGCCATCTGCTTTCCGCCTTCTGCCTTCTGCTTAATCTCCGGAGTACGACTCGACGGGAGGGCATGCGCAGACAAGGTTCCTGTCGCCGTAGACATCGTCGATCCGGCCCGTCGCGGGCCAGAATTTGTGCTCCCGGGTCCAGGGGGCCGGAAAGGCCGCCCGCTCCCGAGTATAAGGGCGATTCCACTCGGAGCTCAGCAGCGCTTCAGCCGTGTGGGGGGCGTTCTTAAGAAGGTTGTTCTCCCTGTCCACGAGCCCTGATTCAATCTCTTCGATTTCCTTCCGAATCGCAATCATCGCATCGCAGAAACGGTCGATCTCCTCTTTCGACTCACTCTCCGTCGGTTCCACCATCATCGTGCCAGGCACAGGAAAGGAGACGGTCGGCGCATGAAAGCCGTAGTCCATAAGCCGCTTGGCAATGTCCAGGACCTCGATTCCGGCGCTATTCCTGAACGAGCGCATGTCCAGAATGCACTCGTGGGCCACGCAACCGCCCTTCCCTCTGTAGAGCGCCGGATAATGAGGCTCCAGCCTCCTGGCGATGTAATTGGCATTGAGGATTGCGACTCGGGACGCCTGTGTAAGGCCGCTCGCACCCATGAGAGCGATATAGGCCCACGAAATGGGCAAGATGCTCGCGCTTCCCCATGGCGCGGATGAAACCGCTCCAATTCCCTCTTTCCCCCCCACCTCGACGACGGGATGTCTGGGCAAGAACCGCGCCAGGTGCGAAGCGACTCCGATCGGCCCCATCCCCGGACCGCCTCCGCCGTGGGGAATGCAGAAGGTCTTGTGCAGGTTGAGGTGGCAGACGTCCGCGCCGAAGTCTCCCGGCCGGCACAGTCCCACCTGCGCATTCATGTTGGCGCCATCCATGTAAACCTGGCCGCCGTGCTGATGGACGATGGAGCATATTTCCTTGATAGCCTCTTCGAAAACGCCGTGCGTGGAAGGATAGGTCACCATCAACGCGGCGAGATCTTTGTTGTGGCGCTCGGCTTTTTCCCGGAGGTCCTCCAAATCAATGTTTCCAGCTCTGTCGCAAGCCACCGGAACGACCCGCATCCCCGCCATGACCGCGCTCGCAGGGTTTGTGCCGTGGGCCGAAACGGGTATCAGGCACGCAGTCCGGCTCCCCTCGCCACGGCTTTCATGATACTTGCCAATGACCAGCAGACCCGCGAATTCCCCCTGAGAACCCGCATTGGGCTGCAGCGAAACGGCCGCGAAACCGGTGATCTCGGCCAGCCATTGCTCCAGCTCGCGAAACAGGAGTTGATAGCCCCGCGCCTGCCCCAAAGGAACAAAGGGATGGATCTTGGAAAACTCGGGCCAGCTGATCGGGACCATCTCAGCGGTCGCGTTCAGCTTCATCGTGCAGGATCCGAGTGGAATCATCGAAGTGGTCAAGGAGAGGTCCCTGGCCTCGAGCCGGCAGAGGTAACGCAGGAACTCCGTCTCGGAGTGATGGCGGTTGAAAACAGGATGCGTCAGGTAGGCGCTCTTCCGGGCCAGAGATTCGGGCAGGTCGGCGGTGACTTCGTCCAGAAGGTCTTCCAGCGCGAACGGCAGCGTTTTTTCCTGGGCTCCGGCGAAGATGCGAAAGAGATCGGTCAGGTCTTGCGCCGAAGCCGTTTCGTCCAGAGCCACCCCCACCGTGTTTTCATCGAAGACCCTCAGGTTAATCTTGTGCGACCGCGCAGCCTCGGTGATCTCTTCGAGGCCGCGCCTTGGGACCTCTACGCGCAGCATGTCAAAAAAAGGCTCCGGCCCGGTCGAGTAGCCGAGCCGCCTCAGCCCTTCCGCCAGAAGCGCGGTCAACCGATGAATGTGCTGGGCAATCTTCTTGAGCCCTGCGGGACCGTGGTACACGGCGTACATGCTCGCGATGACCGCCGGCAAGACCTGCGCCGTGCAGATATTGCTGGTGGCTTTGTCCCGTCGGATGTGCTGCTCCCGAGTCTGAAGCGCGAGACGCAACGCCGGCTTGCCGTGCGCGTCTTTGGAGACCCCGACAATACGTCCGGGAACCAGCCGCTTACACGCGGACCGTGTCGCAAAATAAGCCGCATGCGGCCCCCCGTAACCCAGGGGGACCCCGAAGCGCTGCGTGTTCCCGACGGCGATGTCGGCGCCGAATTCACCCGGAGGAACCAGGAGTGTCAGGCTCAACAAATCGGCGGCGACCGTAACCAGGGCTCCCGCCTGGTGCGCGCGTTCGACGAAATCGCGGTAATCGTAGATCGTTCCGTCCGTCGAGGGATACTGCACCAGGGCGCCAAAGACGGGGACGTCGAACTCGAACGTCTCGTGATCTCCCAAGAGGACCCGAATGCCCAACGGACGCGCCCGGGTCCGGACCACCTCAATCGTCTGCGGGTGGCAGGACAGGGACACAAAGAACGCGCTCGCATCCCCCTTGTGGAGCGTCTGACTCATGTGCATGGCTTCCGCCGCCGCAGTCCCCTCGTCCAGCAGCGAGGCATTGGCGATTTTCAGACCGGTCAAATCAGTAATCATCGTCTGAAAATTCAGCAGCGCTTCCAGACGCCCTTGAGAGATCTCCGGCTGATACGGCGTGTACTGCGTGTACCAGCCAGGGTTCTCGAGAATATTGCGCTGAATTACCGCCGGCGTAACGCAGTCGTGATACCCCATGCCCAGGAAGGAACGGCAGATTTGATTCTTGGAGGCGATCTCTTTCAGTCTCGCGAGTACGGCGCTCTCGTTATCGCCCTCTGGAAGCCTAAGGGAGCTTCGCAGCCGGATGGACCGCGGTATGGTCTTGTCGATCAGGGCATCCAGGGATGCAAGTTCCAGAAAGTCCAGCATCTGCCGGCATTCTTCCTCGGTTGGCCCGATGTGTCTGCCGGCAAAGGAATCCGGGTGTGCGAGGATATTCATGTGGGAAGACTTCGTTCGGGCACTCTTATCTGGCGGCGCTTTCATCGACATAAACGGACGTAGCATTATACATGATCCCGTAAACGCGCATCAGGCTCTCTTGTGGGACACTATGGGACGCGGGTTTACACGGATCGGCCCAGCTGCAACCAAATACGTGGCGATTCTTTGAGTTTTCGTGCCTTCGTGTCTTCGTGGTAAAAAACGGCCCCCAATTCACCACAAAGGCACGAAGACTCAAAAAATCCGAAGGGGTTCTTAACTCGCGGGTGCCCTTTTTACACCCGCAGTACTATAATCGCGGGCAATGGATTGTCCGCGTCGTGAATTCATCAGACAGGTGGGCGTGCGGCCGAACAAAGACGTGCTTTCAGAATGGGAGACGGATTTGCACCGATGCACACTGAAAATTTCCGTGTAAACCGTTAGATCCGGGTCAATCCGTGTCCCAATTCCGCGGAGTAAGATGACGCGAAAGGAAAAGCGCAGCCAGTGGAAAGGGCGCATGCGGCGGCGCACGCAGCCCGGCGCAGCCCCGGGCACAGTCACGGTCGATCCGGAGGCCCCGCACTCGGTTGTGCGCGTAATTGCCTACGGACCGGAGAGCCTTTTCGAAAATGCCGTCGAGGATCTGCACTGCATTCCCGGTCTGTTAGAGAAATGCCCGGTCACGTGGGTCAACGTGGACGGCCTGGGGGACGCAGCAACCATCGAAAAGATAGGCAGGATTTTTTGCCTTCACCGTCTGTCTCTCGAAGACGTCGTTAATGTCCACCAGCGGGCAAAAGGGGAGCAGTATCCTTCTTACTATTTCATCGTCGTCCGGATGGCGCACGCGGGCGAGCGGCTGGAAACGGAACAACTGAGCCTGTTTCTCGGCAGGAATTTCGTCCTTACGTTCCAGGAGCGCGAGGGAGACTGTTTCGATCCGGTGCGCCAGCGCATCCGCAAAGGAGGAAACAAGCTTCGAAACTCCGGGCCCGATTACCTGGCCTACGCCGTGCTCGACGCCTTCATCGACAACTACTTCCCCTTGCTGGAGCAGCTCGGCGAACGGTTGGAAGCGCTGGAAGACGAAGTCATTTCCCGCGCCGACAGACAAACCATTGCGGAGGTGCACAAGACCAAGCGGGACCTTTTGACGCTGCGCCGGGCCCTCTGGCCGCTGCGCGAGGCAATCAGCGCGCTCCATCGCGAGCGCACGGCCCTGATCGCCGATGAGACGCGGATCTACCTGCGTGATTGCTACGACCACACGATTCAACTGATCGATCTGCTCGAAACTTATCGTGAGCTGGCCAGCGGCCTGACGGACATCTACCTGTCCAGCCTGAGCAACCGGCTCAACGAGATCATGAAAGTGCTCACAATATTCTCCGCGATCTTCATTCCATTGACGTTCATCGCCGGCATTTACGGCATGAACTTCAATCCGGAGCGCTCTCCCTGGAACATGCCGGAGCTCAACTGGAAGTGGGGATATCCCTTCTCCCTCGGGCTGATGTTGGCGGTCACGATCGGCATGCTGATCTACTTCCGCAAAAAAGGCTGGCTCTGAAAATTGCGGATTGCGGATTGCCGATTTCTTTTTCCTCACAGGAAATCTCTGAATCGGTAGTCCACATTCCCAAATCCGCAATCCGCAATCCGCAATCCGAAATAGGCAATCCGCAATCGTTACGACTTCGACGCTTTGGCAAGGAGGCTGGAGTAGTCGGGACGCCCGGTCCTGCCGTAGATCCAGCGGAAGAGCGGATCTTCGCGCTCTTCATCGGGTCGCCGACGCGTTCGTAGCTCATCGAGGTTGCGGCTCATGATTTCGAACACCTCCTTCATGAGCCGGTTCTTTTCCGAGCGGCGATACGACGATAGGTCGATCGGCTTGTCAATCTTGATCCGCAGGAGCACTCCGGGATTGACCTGCAGCGTCCCCGGCATGATGACTCTGTAACTCCCTTCGATCGTCACAGGCACCAGAGGCACTCCGGTTCGAAGGGCCAGAGCGAATGCGCCGCTCCGGAATTTGCCCAGCTCTCCGGTCAGGCTTCGTGTCCCTTCGGGAAACGCAACGGCGTTCACGCCACGCTCGATGGCCGCTGCGGCTTCGATAATGCTTCTCGCAGCCTCTCGGGGGTTCTCGCGATCGATGGCAATGTAGACGGATCGCCGCATGTGCCAGCCCATGAAAGGAATGCGGAACAGCGATTTCTTGGCGATCCAGCGGAACTGGACAGGAAGGTGAGCGGCCAGGGAGAGGATGTCATGCAGGCCGCTGTGATTGGCCACGTAGAGCTGCGGCCGGCGCGGGTCCACGTGCGCCAGCCCCTCGATCTCGACACGGACGCGGCTGAGCCAGAGGTTGTCCCGGGACCAGCGCCGCATGCAGAGATGCTGCAGGTTGCCGCCGCCGGAAAACACGCTGCATAAAACGGAGATCGTGCCCCAGAAGGCCGTACTGAGGCCGCATCCAGTCCAGCACCAGAGCGTATAGATCCTGACCTTCAGAGCCTCCATGACCCGAAAATCTATCACATTCCATTGGGACAGACACCTCGTTAACCTGATTTCCTTCGCGTCTTCGCGTTGAAGACGCTCTTTCCTTTCACCACAAAGTTTTTATGATCCTGCGGCTCGCCACTGCGAATGAAAATCACTGGGGGCGGGAGGGCACGACTTCAGCCGTGCCGCGGGAGAGACCCACTCAATTCGCGGCGGGCTGGAGCTCGATCAGGTTGCCGTCAGGATCCCGAAAGAAGATTTGCCGGCGCGCCGGGTTGGATCCCATGCGGAACGGTATCTTCATTTGTTGCAGAAACGAAGGAACCTTGTCGAAGTCCGCCACCGCAAGCGCGATGTGGCGGTCATCGGAGAACGCCGGATCCCCCTCGAGGTCGGGCTTGACCACGATGTGGAGCTCCTGTTCCCCGACGGCAAACCAGGTGCCTGCGAAATTGAGGCTCGGACGCTCGATTTCCTTGAGACCCAGGACCGCTCGGTAGAAGCAGCGCGTCCGCTCCAGATCGCGGGCCAGAATCGTCGCGTGGCGATAGCTTTTTACTTCAATCATCTTCTGCCGCCTCTCTTGCACAAAGTTCACCAATCAGTCAAATTTGCATCACTGGCACGGGCGTCCCGCCCGCGCGAAGTGGGGATCTAACCTGGTCACGGCCGAGACGGCTATGTCACGAAGATCCGTCTGGCCCGCGAATGAAGGGGGTGAGGTTGCTCGCCAGGCAAGCTAGCGCTCGATCTTGAAACCCACCTTGATCGTAACCTGGAACTCCTGGACCTTCCCATCCACAATCTTACCGCGCTGTTCCACCACCTCAAACCAGTCGAGGTGACGGATTGTTTTTGCCGCCTCTACGACCGCCGACTTCACGGCTTCGGCGAAGCTGACCGGGGATGTGCCTACGAGCTCCGTAACCTTATAAGTTCCACCCATAACTCCAATCCTCCATGTCCCGGTTATAGTATCCTATTCGCCGAATCTTTTGCGATTTCTTGTCACGCGCTGGTGTAATTAGATCCTATGTAAGGTCGGTCAAGTGGGACGGCTCGAAAGAGCGGGTCGCTCTTGGTAAGCTCCTTCAAGAACGTTTCACAAAATTGGAGGAAGGAACAATGACCAAGAAGGCAACCCGCAGTGAACAGTATAGCGATTTACGAGGGACTTTGTACCTGGCATTCGAGCTGGGGCTGAAAGAATGGAAGCTGGGATTTTCGATCGGGCTGGGGCAAAAGGCGCGCAGACGCAGTATCCCTGGCGGGGACCTGGACAAGCTCGTGCGGGAGATCGCAGCTGCCAAGAAACGTTTCCAACTTCCGGAAAGGGCCCCGGTGGTGAGCTGCTACGAAGCAGGCCGGGATGGGTTTTGGATCGACCGTTACTTGACGCAGTCGGGGATCAGAAATCTGGTGGTGGACTCGTCGAGCATCGAAGTGAATCGGAGGAGGCGGCGGGCCAAGAGTGATCGATTGGATGTGCAGAAGCTACTGACGATGTTGATCCGCTACGAATACGGGGAGCACAAGGTCTGGAGTGTGGTGCGAGTTCCTTCGCCGGAGGAGGAGGACCGGCGGCAGTTGCATCGAGAGCTGCGCAGTGTGAGGAAGGAAAAGACACGGACGACGAATCGGATCCGGGGGTTGTTGGCGACCCAGGGGGTCCGGTTGGAGTCTCGTATGGACCTTTCAGACGCACGACTCGATGCGATCCGGTTGTGGAACGGCAAGCCGCTGCCTCCGGCCTTAAAGAGCCGCTTGAAGCGGGAGTGGGAGCATGTGCTGTTTGTGAAGAAGCAGATCCAGGCTCTGGAAGGGGAACGCCGGCGCGCATTGAAAAAGCAAGAGGGCGCGGACAAGCAGCAAGAGAGTGCGGACCTGGACAAGGTGCGTCAGCTTGCGATGTTGGGCGGCATTGGTACCAATGGGAGTTGGGTGTTGGTACGAGAGCTCTTTGGCTGGAGGAAGTTTGGCAACCGGCGGCAAGTGGGATCGCTGTCGGGTCTGACACCGACGCCTTACCAGAGCGGCGACAGCCGGCGCGAGCAAGGAATCAGCCACGCCGGTAACTGTCACGTGCGCGACATTGCCATTGAACTGGCTTGGTGCTGGGTCCGTTACCAGCCCGAGAGCAAGCTGACACGGTGGTACATGGAACGATTCGCCAACGGGGGCCCGAGAGCTCGTAAGGTGGGAATTGTCGCGCTGGCGCGGCGTTTGCTGATCGATCTGTGGAAATTCCTCGAGACTGGAGTTATCCCCGAAGGGGCACGACTGAAGGCGGAAGCTTAGAGAGCGAGGCCGTCGTGAGAACGTTACGGATGGGTAAAACAGTGAGAACCTGCGTAGGCGGTGGGCCCGTGCAAGCACTGCGCCAAACAAAAAGCGTTTGGCACTGTGCTTGCGTGGGCCGTTTGATTTTTTACTACGGCGCCAAAAAGCCCCAAGTTCCATTGGGGGGCTTTTTGGCGCCTTTGAAAGGCGGGAGGAGAGAGGTGGGGTGGGGGGGTTTATTTAAAACCCCAGTCCCACTCCTATGCTGCACCTCGCGCATCCTGCCAAGAGAAACACAACAGGAGTAGAACATGCTGCCTAGGTGGGGACTGCCCGGTTGCACTTGTGGTTTACCGCGATTGGAACCGCTAATTAGATGGGGCCGTCCTGAAAAAACTCGCACAACGTTCGCCACAGAGCGAATACAGGATAAGGTGTTCGATCGTTGACGATCGGCACGGATAGAAGTTCGTTCGGGGCAAATGACCGCCCGAACTAAAAAAGCGAGCCACCAGGCCCGAAGGTACACGGAGGGGAGGGTAGTTACGACAGAAGGAGCTTGACAACGGCAGGCCTCATAGAAGAAGTGCGAGTAACTACGTACACACGGCCATAAATACGGCAACCCATTCCGCCCGCCTATGGGTCGAAACTCTTCCACCCCCGCAGGGGCGGAATACCTTCTGAATCGCAGAGGACGAATCCAGGTCCCACCAAGTTGATTCCGCTCATCATTCGTGATTCGTCATTTGTCATTCGCTTGGTTTCATGGGCGCGGGGATGCTATAAGTGACCGGACACTTTTCGACGAGGCTCCACGATGCAGCATTCGGGTACATTGCTCATAAAGTCTCCGGGCGCTGCCCGGGTGCGAAGCCGGTGAGGAGAGAATGCCGTACGAGAAGCTGAGCCTGAAAGGCAAAGTCGCCGTGGTCATCGGAGGGACGAGCGGCATCGGGCAGGCCATCGCCCACGGGTTCGCCGAAGCCGATGCCCGAGCCGTCATTGCGTCGTCGCGCCGGAAGGAGGAGGTCGAACGAACGGCGGCAGAGCTGGAATCCATGGGCGCGGAAACCTTGCGCCGGACGGTGGATGTCACCGACAGGGCGTCCCTCGTGGCGCTGCGCGATGCGGTGGCGGAGAAGTTCGGGCGCGTAGATATCCTCCTGAACGCAGCCGGCCGTACCAAAAAGGTCCCGACACTGCAGCTCAGCGAAGAAGATTGGGACGCAGTCCTCGACTGCAATCTGAAGGGATCGTTTCTCGCGTGCCAGGTCTTCGGCGAACAGATGGTTGCACAGAAGAAAGGGAAGATCATCAATATCGCCAGCCTGGGATCTTTCGTCAGCCTGTCCGAGGCCGTCCCGTACTGCGTGAGCAAGAGCGGAGTGGCGATGCTCACCAAGTGCCTGGGATCGGAATGGGCTTTGCAGGGAGTTAACGTCAATGCCATTGCCCCGGGTGTCTTTCGCACCCCGCTGAATGCGCATCTGCTGGAAATCCCGGAACGGAAGGCCCGCATCCTAAACCACACTCCGGCGCAGCGCTTCGGCAACGTAGAGGAGCTCAAAGGAGCGGCTATTTTCCTGGCTTCGGAAGCATCGGATTTCGTCGCGGGAGAAATTTTGGCCGTCGACGGCGGCTTCCTGGCAATGGGAATCTGAGCGAATGTCGAATCAAAGAAATCCAGAATTCAGAAGACATGCCTCAACTCATTCTGGATTCTGAATTCGGGATTCCTTAGGAGCAGATAAAAGAGACATGGCCGGTAAGTCTACCCCTGGTCGTCAATCTATAGGCGTCGGCATTCTCGGGTGCGGTAATGTGGCGGCGATTCACGCGGAAGCCATCCGTCGCGTCCCGGCCCTGAGACTCGTGTCGGTCTGCTCGCGCTCTCGCGAGTCTGCGGAAAGACTTGCGGCAAAGTACGATGTGCCTTTCCATACCGATCTGGAGGATTTCCTTTCCGACACGGCGCTTCAGGCTGTGACCATCTGCACTCCCAGCGGTACGCACGGCGAGTTGGGCGGCGCCGCTGCACTTATGGGAAAGCACGTTCTGGTAGAAAAACCCATTGAAGTTACCCTGGAAAAAGCAGACTCCCTGATTGCAGCTTGCGAACGCGCCGGCGTCCGCCTCGGAGTCTCTTTGCAGTCCCGCTACCTGGAAGCTCCCCGCATCTTTAAGAAAGCGGTGCAACAAGGGAAATTGGGAAAGCTCGTCATGGCCAGCGCCTACGTCAAATGGCACAGGTCGGACGAGTATTACGCTGCCGCGCCCTGGCGTGGCACCCTCGCACTCGACGGAGGAGGCGCGTTGATCAACCAGTCGATTCATACCATCGACCTGCTGCGCTGGATCGCCGGCCCCGTGGTCCAAATATCCGCCTTCACCGGCAGGCTCCTGCACCCGCAAATCGAAGGGGAGGATACCGTAGTCGCATCCCTGCGCTTCGAAAACGGAGCGCTTGGGGTCGTCGAAGCGGCCACTTCCGTCTATCCGGGATTCAAACGGCGCCTCGAGCTAACAGGAACCGAAGGGACCGTGATTCTTGACGGCGACAACATCACGACCTGGGCGCTGAAGGACGGATCCGCGAACCCTCTTCCGCCCACCACGGATGTATCCAATGGGTCCGCAAATCCCATGGCCATTGACTGTGAGGGGCACCATAGAGTGATGGAGGATTTTGTGGCGGCCATCCTGGAAAACCGCGCGCCCAGAGTCGACGGCCGGGAAGGGCGCCAGTCCCTGGACCTCGTGCTTGCAATTTACCGTTCCGCTGGCGAGGGTCTGACCCTGAAAATTTAATTTTCCATGGTTGAACCGTCCCGAGTTCGAAGGCCCGATGAAAAATTAAATTTTCAGGGTCAGACCGCAATGATGATGAAAAAGTTTGAAACGCTAAGGCGCATCGTAGATTCAGGATTGGTGGCAGTGATCCGGGCAGACAGCGCGGATCAGGCAATCCAGCTCGCGGAAGCCTGCCACAAAGGGGGTGTCGCCGCCATCGAAGTTGCCTTTACCGTTCACGGCGCCGAGGAGGCCATTCGGGAGCTTTCGAGGCGCTTCTCCAGGGGCGAGTTCGTTCTCGGGGCCGGCACCGTACTCGATCCGGAGACTGCCCGGATGGCGATGCTGGCCGGCGCGCAGTACGTCGTGACTCCTGCGCTGAACGAGGCGACGGTGCGGCTCTGCAACCGTTACCAGATACCGTGTATCCCCGGAGCGATGACCGTCGAGGAAGTGCTCCGCGCCATGGAGTGCGGCGCCGACATCGTCAAGCTCTTTCCGGGAGAATTGTTCGGCCCGAGCGCGATCCGCGCTATCCGCGGGCCCCTGCCGCAGGCCAACCTTCTTCCTACCGGCGGCGTAAATCTCGACAATGTGTCCGATTGGATCAAGGCCGGAGCTGTCGGCGTTGCCGTTGGAGGCGCACTCACCGGCCCTGCGAAGCCGGGCGATATGCAAGCAGTCACGGAAACCGCAAGAAAATTCCTCGAGAAAATCCAGGCCGCCCGGCTCAAATGAAATCCACCACAAAGACACCAAGAAAGCAGATCTTTGTGCCTTCGTGTCTTGGTGGTGAATACTGATCACATCACCGGGCCGATGCGCCAGGGGGCAAATTCCTTGTGTCCCAGGATCTCGGCTTTTGTGCGTTCGCCCGACGCGACGCGCACGATGTGTTTGTAAATTTCGGCCCCCTTCTCCGGTACCGTGCATTTCCCGTCGACGATCTCGCCGGCGTTCACGTCCATGTTGTCATTCATGACCTTGAAGATGCGGCTGTTGGTCGCAATTTTGAGGACGGGAACAATAGGGAATCCTATAGCCGAGCCGCGGCCTGTAGTAAAGCAGATGATGTTGCAGCCTCCGGCGGCAATCCCCGTGATGGACACCGGATCGTAGCCTGGGGTGTCCATGACGATGAGTCCCTTGAGCGTGACCTGCTCGGCATAGTTCACCACGCCGGTCAGCATGGTCGTCCCGCCCTTCATGACCGCGCCCAGGGATTTCTCGACGATGTTCGTGATGCCGCCGCGTTTGTTGCCGGGAGCCGGGTTGCTGTCCATCGTGGCGCCGAATCGTCCGGCATATTCCTGGAATCTCTTGATGACGTAAACCAGCTTCTTTCCGGTCCCGGCATCTACGGCGCGACGGGTGAGGACCTGCTCGGCGCCGTAGATCTCCGGCGTTTCCGCCAGGACAACGCCTCCGCCGGCGGCGATGAGCAGATCGCTCGCGCATCCCAACGCCGGGTTGGCGGAAATTCCGGAGAAGGCATCGGAGCCGCCGCAATTCAACCCGACGAGGATGTGTTCGACCGACTCTTCCGTGCGCCGGAAGGACTGCACGACCTCCATCAACTCTCGCACCTTTTGGGCTCCCGCCGCGATGGTCTTGCGCGTGCCTCCGGTAGTCTGGATCTCCATGCCCTCGACGGGTTTCAGCTCTCGGATATTGGGGCCGCTCCCGGAATAACGCGTGATGCTGTTCATCTCGCAGCCCAATCCCACGACCACCACGCCGGCAACATTCGGATTGAGGATCATTCCTTTCAAGGTCCGTTCCAGTTGCTCCAGATCCGGACCGTCGTGGTGACCGCACCCCTCCTGATGAGGAAGGGCGACCACGCCGTCGATGTTGCCGGACCGAAATCCTTCGAATTCCTTCGCAATTCCTTCGCACACGTGACTGGAGCAGTTGCTGGTCGCCACAACCGCGATGTAGTTGCGCGTCCCCACGCGGCCGTCCGAACGCCGGTAGCCCATGAAAGTGCGCGGGAGATCTCCGGGCAGCTCGGGCGGCTGCGGCCGGTCCACAGCGTACTCGTGGTGGTCCAGATCGTGCGCCAGCTCCACGTTGTGGGTGTGGACCCATTCTCCCGGCTGAATCGGGTACAAAGCTTTTCCGATTATCTGGGCGTACTTGTAGATATAGGAACCTTGGGAAATCTCGCGCAGCGCAAACTTGTGACCGGTCGGAATGCTGTCTTTCAGGTGGATGTGCTCGCCTCGGTAGTGAACCGTAATGCCGCGACCCAAGTCCTGCCGGGCCACAGCGACGTTGTCATTGGAAGAAAGCAGGACCGCTTTTTCCTCAAGCGAGTACGTGCCCGTAATAACAGCGGGCCCGACGTTGTAGGTTTCTAAGATCGGAAACGATGCATCTTCGCCCATGACGCCCCCTTTAAACCGGTATGTAGCACAGTATACATCAGCCCAGCGGCACAGATTGATTGACGATTGACGATTTACGATTGACGGAACTTGGTGAATGGGGTTCTCGAATCGCCAATCGTCAATCGTCAATCGGGCAGGGCGCGCACGAAGGCGGTGCGAATTGGCGCCGGCATGATCGAGTCCTTTCCTTTGATCGCCTTCCAGATGATTTCATTGAACTCGATGTCCGGTGCCTCATCAGCCTCCTCAAAGTTCATCTCCATCGAGCGCTGCGCCCCGGGAGCATTGGGAGGGTTGGTTTCCGTGAGAGAGACCCGCGAGGGACGGGCCGAGTAAGACGCCAGATCCGGCTCGCTCGTGAACGAGTTGAACATCGGCGTCGCCGCAGCGTCGTACTGGCTCATGGGAGGAAGCCCCAGAATCAGCTCCATGGTTCGAAGCATGCTCGTAGTGGAGTACATGGTACTGTCGACCGACTTCTTCTTAATGTAGGGACTGATCGCCAGCGCCACCGTCCGGTGCGCATCGACATGATCTGGGCCGTTCTGGGCGTCGTCTTCGATAACAAAGATCGCGGTGGAAGCCCAGAACTTGGATTTCGAGAGCCCTTCCACCAGCATCCCGAGCGCCAGATCGTTTTGGGCGACGTAGGATCGCGGCGCAAGGGCGCCCGGGCGAGTCGCCTGCGTGTGGTCATTCCCTATGCGCACGATCTGGAAGCGAGGCATCTCCCCCTCCTTTTCGAAGCGCGCGAGCTCAGAGAGAAACCTCTTGATGCGGTCGAGATCGCTGTACTCCAGGTCCCATCCCCGATAGTCCGGGTCGATGTGCCCCTCGAGCGCCGGTACACGAGCCTTGCCTGGGTCGTTTGGCGTGGCGCCGGTCTCCACCCACTCTCCATAGCTTCGGTAGGATACGTCCGCGCGCTTGCAGGAATCCCAAATGTAGCCCGCGCTCGGGGCAGCGATGGGAGACTGGCCTTCATAGTCGTAGGTCTTGCGCCGCTTGGAGTACTGGGAGGGCCAGGTCTTTTCCACGTAGTCCGTGGCGTAAGCGCCCATGGACCAGTTATGGCCGTCGGCGCTCACCTCGGCTTCGGCATAGAAGTTGTCCAACAGGACAAACTCCCGTGCGAGGGCGTGGTGATTCGGGGTGATCTCTTCCCCGAAAAGCGTGAGGCTGGGATCGCCGTTCCCTTCCGGCATGTCGCCAAACACCTGGTCGTACGTGCGATTCTCTTTGATCACATAGATGACGTGACGGATCGGAGATTTCTCTCCCACGCGCCGCGGGATCGCGGTCTTCCGGGGAAATTTCACGGCCAGACGCGTCTTCTCGGAGTAAGGAATGTTCCTGTACACCTGTCGGGTGTAGGCGGCCAGTTGAGCGGCATCCGGGACAGGAATCACGGATACGGAACCGAGAAACAACTGGCCGATATATTGAGTCTCTTTCGTCCGAGGCCTGTCCGGCTGCGGGCCTTTCGGATTGGCAAACGAGCGGCTCCCTTTCCCGTTGGCGACGTACAGAGTCTTGCCATCGTTGCTTATCGCAAGCGCCGTCGGATACCAGCCCACCGGAATGAAGCCCAGCACCTTGCTCTCACCGGGCTTTGAGATGTCGATCACGGCCACGTCGTTGTTGTCGGCGTTGGCCGCAAACAGGCGGGATCCGTCCGGGCTCAGCGCGAGTGCATTGGTCGTGCTGCCAGCCGGGCTGTTGGGGTAGAGCGTCACCGAAATCCTTTCCACAGCCTTTCCCGCCGCGAGATCGATTGCCGAAATAGTGTTCGCGTTCGCGTTGGCCACAAAGAGACGTTTGCCGTCCCGGGACAAGACCATGGCGTTCGGGTGGTCGTCCGTCGAAATTCGAGCCATTACTCGCAAGGAGCCGGTTTCGAGCACGGCAACCTGCGCGCCTCCCCAGACACTGGTGTAGACGGTC
Organism: Acidobacteriota bacterium; assembly: GCA_003225335.1. Taxonomy (GTDB): domain Bacteria; phylum Acidobacteriota; class UBA6911; order UBA6911; family UBA6911; genus Gp18-AA60. Next base: position 500 of record QHZE01000434.1, on the reverse strand, counting down.
TTCCCGTCCTGAGAGGCGCTGCACGTGTAGGGATGATCCCCTACGTCGACCGTACTCTGAACTTTGCCGATGCCGAGATCGATTGCTGATACGCTGTTGCCCAGATTGTTTGCGACGTACAACCGTTGCCCGGCGACGCTCAGCCCGCCTGGGAACAGATCGGATTCGGGATCGCCCACAGGGATGCGTTTCCAAGGGGTGATCTTTCCCGCTTCCAGGGAAAAGGTGAGGATCGAATTGCTCAGGCCGCCACCCGCGTAGACCCGCGTCCCCGCAGAGTCCAGGGCGAGTCCGAGCCAGGCTCCGCTCACGGGAGCCTGGCTCACAATCTTGCGCGTGGTGACGTCAATCACGTCGATGGAGTGCGGGCCGTTCCCGTTGTTGGACACCAGAAGATGCTTTCCGTCCGGATGCAGGGCGAGCGCCAGCGGGAGGTCGCCCACCGGAATTTGTTCGCCCGCGGGCGTCACCGTCCAGCCGTTCGGCAAGAGATATCCCTT
>QHZE01000006.1 GCA_003225335.1 Acidobacteriota bacterium | reverse complement strand
CCCTGTGGTCGCGCAGGCCCTGGTAGGAGCCGAAGACGAACACCTTGTCCTTGATGACCGGGCCGCCGCCCGCTGCGCCAAACTGGTTCTGCTTCACGGCGGGCACACGCGAGGAGAAGAAATTGCGCGCGTTCAGCGCATCGTTACGGAGGAACTCCCACGCAGAACCGTGGAACTCGTTGGTGCCGGCGCGGGAAACCACATTGACCTGGGAGCCCGGATTGCGCCCGTACTCGGCGGCGAAGTTATGCGTGAGGATGCGGACCTCCTCCACGGCGTCCGGGGGCGGATAGTTCATGCCCGTGTTCCTGGACGGGTTGTTGAAGTAGCCCCCGTTGAACGTGAACAAGTTCATGTTGGGGCGGCCTCCGTTGACGTTCATTTCGGGACCGCCGCGAGCGTCATCCACTTGCTGCGGCGCCGAGACCCCGAGGACGCCGGGCAGAATGCGAGCCAGCCCGATTACGTTGCGGCCGTTGAGCGGAAGATCGACCACGCGCCGGTCGTCGATCAAGCCCGACAGCGTGTGCGATGTGGTATCGACCAGGGGAGCGGTCGCCGCGACCGTGATCTCGGTCTCCGGGGCGCCGACCTCCAGGCTCGCGTCGACGCGGAGGTTCTGGTTGACCGTAAGCTCCAGACCGGTGCGGACTTCGCGTTTGAAACCTCCCGCTTCAAAAGTAATCTCGTAGTTGCCGGGCGGCATGGCGGGGAAGGTGTAGAAACCGTCCGCGTTGGTTTGAGTTTCGCGAACGGCCTGCTGCTCCACCATTTTGGCGGTCACCTTCGCTCCCGGAATGGCGGCGCCCGTCGGGTCCTTGACGAACCCGTTGATCGTTCCGGTCGCCAGTTGCGCATGAAGGGGAGCGAGCAGGGACGAGCAGAGAACCATCAGAAGGGCCCGGACGCAGAGACTCCCCACAGTACACCATTGAGGTCGTTGATGCCGTTGCCGTGACACGATTTGGCCTCCCAGTTCTTCGACGCGAAACGTGTAATTACTCCCGGCAGTGAACGGTGTCAAGCAAGAATGAGCAAAATGACGTAATCCGTCAGTTACGGGGGCCGTCCGTAGCGCCGGCTTCCAGCCGGCATTCGGTTGAATTTCGTACGCGTGTCGGCGAGACGCCGGCGCTACCCGTTCGCCGCCATGACTGAGGGGTTACAAAAATGACTATCCTAAAACCTGGCGCGGAGTACCGGCGCTCATGACATCAGAGCACAAAATCACGGGTGGAATTAAAAAGTGGGAGTCAAGCGGCGCGGTCGGAGAGACTGTGGGAAATTGTATTTCAAACCGATGACACCGAAGTGGCAGTGATCGTTTTCGTGGAATTCGTGGCGGTTTTGTTGGCCACGAATTCCACAGAGCAGCCCGGCCACAACCAAAAAAATCTCACCACAAAGACACGAAGCCACGAAGATTCACACGGGCAAGAACGTGGTGCATCTTTGTCTTCTTCGTGTCTTTGTGGTGAAGACAGGATGCGTGCGCTCCCAGGAGAACGTCAGCGCCGTTTCTCGAGGATGAGTTTCTTATTTGCGTAATCGACCTGGAAGTTGAAACGACTCAGGAACGACATCCCAAGAAGCCCGTCGAAGCCTTGCTGCGGAAGGCTTTCGGCAAGAACCGCGGCCTGCACGTTCTCGGCGTGGGCATCCCCGATGCGCACCGTATCGAGCATCACGGGGATCGCCAGGACCGTGCGGCCGTCGGCGATCTTCACTTCGACACGCTTGGGCGATTCAAGGTCGAGGTTGGCGGCGTCCGCTTTCTGCCGCGACAAAAGGATGGTGGAGGCGCCGGTATCCAGAAGCAGCGTCGCGTCGACCTTTCCGTTGATGCGCGTGACAAGAAAGAGATGCCCGTTCTCATCGAACACCGAGATCTCCTTGGGTGCGTACTGCCGTTCTTTCTCGGCTTTGAGCCGGGCTTCGGTCTGCCTTCCCCATTTTTCTTTCAAGCGGTCGATTCCATTTTCGTCGGCCCGTTCGATGGATTGGATGTCACCCCGGTCGAGCTTTACCGTTCCGAAACCGACCTCGATCTCTACGGCTTTGTCGGTCTCACTCTTCACGATCCCCTCGAACTTCCGGCCGTTCTTGAGATAAACGATGTCGGCGTGAACCGTTCCGTAAAAAAGGACAAGCATGGCCAAAGATCCCAGCAAAGCCGCCGCATGCCGTTTCATCCCAGAAAATTTGGACCGTCTCACCGGACTTTCCCGGTAGAGCGCGGCATGCGCTTCGCCGCTGTTCATGTTTTGGATTTTCCCGAGGTCGACCGGCTGCGGATGGTGCCGGGAGTTGCCAGCCGCTCGAGGCCGGCATCTTCCACAGGCCCTTTGCGCTGACCATTCTCCACATAATGCCAGGGCATGCTTCTTCCTCCCCAGGTAGGCAACTGTTCCGATTTCTCTTTCGAGACTGCGGCAGGCATAAGAGCCGCAAGAGAATCAGGGCTTTGAGCCGGACATCGATCCTATCGGCAGGTTTCCCGAGTTGGTGCACAGAAAAGACGAGTGACGCTTTCGGCGCGGCACAAAAAATGATGCCGAACATTGCCCTGTGGCGCGACTCTGAACCACGCTTTGGAGACGTATATGTTGCTGAAAGGCGAGAGCGTCTGGCCGATAAGGAACGTGCGTGTTTGAAGGGAAACTCTCGTCGTGTGGGACACAAACGCGGTTTCCGTTCGCGGGATCCGATTTCGTGTTCGGCATCACTTGGCAGTGGGCGTCGTTACTTTCAAAGTTCCGGTGCTTTTCATCGGTAGTCTCCTTTAGCGATTAGTGTGTCCACGTTTCTCTTTTTCGGTTTTCAGTTCATCGAGCAGGGCGTCGAGGCGCTGGAAGTTGGCCTCCCAGAGTTGCCGGTAACCCTCCAACCATCCGCCGGCGTCCGCTAGCGGCTTGGCTTCGATCCGGCACAGATGCGCGCGTCCCACCACGCGGCGTCGCACGAGCCCGGCTCGCTCCAGGACCCGGACGTGCTTGGAGGCCGCGGGAAACGACATGCGCAGCGGCGCCGCCAGTTCGCTGAGGTTCCGCTCTCCCTCAGTCAGACGCCGCAGCATCGCCCGCCTCGCGGGGTGCGCCAGGGCGTGAAAGACGCGATCAAGGGATGGAGATCGATCTTGAACCATATGGTTTACTATACCGGCGCGGGGCGTATTGTCAACCATTTGGTTTAGAAAGGTGCTCAGCGTGTGATACCGGCGTATAATCCGACGGAGGAATAGGGGTGTAATTAAAAGCGGGAGTCAAACAGCGCCGCCGGAGAGACTGTGATTTCAAACCAATGACATCCAAATGGCAGTGATCGTTTTCGTGGAATTCGTGGCGGTTCTAATGGCCACGAATTCCACGAATTAACACGAATTAAATTCTCCACAGCTTCTGAGAGAGTTAACAGGGGCATGAATCTAATGGCACTCGAGGAACAGAGGATGAGTGAAATCCGACGCATTGGCTTCTTAGCCGACACGCACTCCCGCAAAGCGGATGGCAGCGACCTTCCCAAGCAAGCGCTGGACGCTTTTGCCGGCGTTGACTTGATCGTCCACCTGGGCGACATCGGCCAAAAAGGCATCCTGGGCCGTCTCGCGAGCATCGCTCCTGTGCTGGTCCCGGCCACGGCCAACAAGGGCTATATCCCGGTGGGTGGCGGTGGGAGCGCACCGGTCAAGGTGATCGAGGCGGGCGGGCTGAGCGTGGGCATCACTTTCAACATCACACTGCCTCGCAAGGACATCGTGGTGGAGGGGGATGGCCGGCTGAAGTTCCCGGATAAGCCGTTGCCGGACATTCTACGCTCGAAGTTCGCACGGATGGTGGATGCCGTTGCTTACGGTGGCACGCATCGACAAACGCAGATGGAGTACCAAGGCGTGCTGTTCTTCAACCCCGGCAGCCCGACTCTGCCGGCAGACCGTCAGGACGATGATGACCTTGGCAGCGTCTCTGTTCTGAACCTGACCGGCGGCAAGCCAAGGGTGGAGCTGGTGCGGCTCAGTAAATCGTATCGGGCTGCACCGTAGCAAGAGTGCAATTAGAAATGGGAGTCAAGCGGCGCGGCCGGAAAGACGGTGAACAATTGTATTTCAAATCGGTGACATCCAGAGGGCAGTGATCGTTTTCGTGGAATTCGTGGCGGTTTTATTGGCCACGAATTCCACAGCGCAGCCCAGCCGCAACCAAAAGTAAAATCACACCCCACAGCGCTCTTTGGAGTGCGGCAGCTTGCTGCCGCTTTGGGTGCGGATGGAAATGTTCCATCGCCCTTAAAGCGCAACCAAGCTAAGCAAGCTTGCGCACTCCAAAGAAGAGCCAAAACAATCTTGTAAGGAAAACACAAATTTACAGCGTAGTACTACGAATTGACACGAATTAGATTCTCCACAGCTTTTGAGGAGTTCACGGCGGCGTGAATGGACTCCCACTTCCACTGATCCAGCGATCCGGGTGCGAATTGCGTGGCGGCGTGATCAAACCTTGAGGCCCTTGAGAAACCTGACGCTTTCCTTCGTAAGCTCCATGTTCTGCTCGACGAAGTAGTTCTTGACGCCACCGACCTTCGCAGCCGTAAACGTCTTCACCCAGTCGATGCTGCCCTTTCCGAGAGCCACCGCACCGCCGCCCGCACTCCGTCCGCCGGCTGCAGAGGCTGCCTCGAGATTCACGTCCTGCAGATGCATCGAGATGAAGCGGCCGGGGTACCTCGTGAAGTAGTCAGCGGCGATGAAGCCGCGGCTGACCGTGGACATCTGGAACTGGAACTTGACCAGCTTCGGATCGAGCAGCTCCATCAAGACGTCGTAGGTCCGCTCGCCGTCGACCATTGAAAGCTCAAAGCCCTCGTTGTGCAGGCCTTGCTGGATGCCGGCCTGGGCCGCCACAGCGGCGATCTTATTGTATTCGTCTGCTGCCCGCCTTACGTCGTCCATCGTCGGGGTGCTACCGGCGCCGAGAGTTGCTGTGATCATCTGGGTAATGCCGACTTCTTTGGCCCAGGCAATGCTCTCCGATTGTTTCTCCCTCAGTTCCTTCATGCTGAAATGAGCGCTCTCGGACTTCATGCCGTGATCGGCCATGATATTCTTGACCTCCTTACCGTTGGTGAGGGCAGCGAAGTCGGCCCCGTAACCAAGCGGCGAACACAACTCGAGCGTCTGCACCCCCATTTCGGCCATTGTCTTGGCAAACGCAGCAAAGTCCTTGAGCAGTTGCCGGTGAGGATAGATCTGACTGCCAATCGGATACCCAAGCGGATTGGCTCGAAGCTCGGCCATATTCTCGGCCAGGAACCCGGCCACAGCGGTACTCGCCGCCGTCTTTTCTAAAAACTCTCGTCTCGAAATTGCAGCCATACAGTCCTCCTGATCTGTTGAACTCGGTCTGAAACCTGCTCCGCGAGTGCCCGTATACTCTCACAATTCGCAGGCGCGTGTACATGGGTGCCGGCTCTGCGGTCAGATTTATCGGTTGGGGCTCGGCCGCGCCGTACTACTAACCCGAAAATCCTTTGCTTTTTGGAAAGGATTTCTAGACTGATGGGAAACGCTTCGTGATTCTTCGCGTATTCGTGTCTTCGCGGTGAATTAGGGACGGGCTTTACCACGAAGGCGCGAAGACACCAAGAATCGCCAAGTTTTTTGGTTGCGCCTATGCCGCGCCAGGTTGATTCGCGGAATGCGTGGCGGTTTTATTTTGGCCATGAATTCCGCGAATTTCATGAAACAATCGCGGCGATTTGGCTGCGATCGGTTACCAATACAATTTTTTCGCGCCTTCTCACTCGTAACGGAGCGCGATGACCGGGTCCACGCGGCTGGCGCGGCGCGCAGGCAGCCACACCGCGACCAGAGCCACCAGGCT
>QHZE01000005.1 GCA_003225335.1 Acidobacteriota bacterium | reverse complement strand
CCCAGGGCTCGCGCCCTGGGCTATCCTGCTTGACCCCTTCGGGGTCCTTGGTTTCGCGCCAGAAACTAACTAGGCAGGGGGCTTCGCCCCTTGATATCCCGCTAAAAAGCAGCGGGATATGGAATCCAGAATTCAGGAGCCAGAATGGCAAGCTCAAGCCGGTGAGTTGATTCTGTCCTCTCTCTTCTGAATTCTGGCTTCTGGCTTCTGGATTCTTGAAACGAGAACAAAATTCTCGTTTGAGCGTGCATAACGGCCTAAGACGCGAAGAGCGGGAAGGGTTCGCCGAGAATTTTGCTGGAAAAACAAGATTTCTAAGACTGTGTTACGAATTGACACGAATTGAATTCTCCACAGTGCCACGAGAAGGGGTTGAGTACACAAGCTTGAAGCGGAGTGCGTCAGAAAATCCGGCCGAGAGGGATGGCAAGACCGGGCAAAGGAGGTGATTGGAGCGTCTCCTCCTTGCGGTAAACTCCCACCAGAAGATAGCCGTGCGGACCTAGCGCCATCACATCGATCGTCCGGGCCTCGGGGTCCACGATCCAGTACTCCTTCACACCGGCCCGGGCGTAGAGCTTCTGCTTGATCCCTCTGTCCCGAAATGCCGTCCCCGCGCAAACAATCTCAACCACCAGGTCCGGCGTTCCCTGGATGTTCTTCTCCTTGATGATCGACATCCGCTCGTTGGAAATGTAGAAAATGTCGGGCTGAACGACGTCGAAATCGGACAGAAGCAGGTCGCAGGGAGCATGGAAGACCTCGCCCAGATTCCTCTCGGTCACGTAGTCGTCGAGAAAGCGTCCGAGCTTTCGTGAAACTCTCTGGTGATTCGGAGTGGGCGCCGGAACCATAAACGGGTCTCCATCGACGATTTCGTACCGACAGTTTTCCGGAAGCTGCAAGTAATCCTCATAGGTGAAGCGAAGTGTCGGGCACATCGCACTCTCTCTTTTTTTTTGGAGCAGTGTAGAGACCCTCAGTTTTCAAGTCAAGGAGCGTGGACGAAGCGGATCTTCGTGGCATGGCCGTCCAGGCCATGACCCAAGTTGGGCTTCCCACGGGCGGGACGCCCGTGCCACAGGAGCTGGACTTTCCACTACAAGGGCTGCAGGAGACCGGCCAGCTCTTCGCGGGAAAAGATTTTCGAAAAATGGGGATCGTCCTCGCGCACCACAGTGTTCATAAGATGCCGCTTGCGCTCGATGATGGCTGAAATCTTCTCCTCCAGCGTCCCTTCGGTTATCAGCTTGAAAACCTGGACCGCTCTCCTCTGGCCGATCCGGTGCACGCGATCTGTGGCCTGCTCCTCTCGGGCCGCGTTCCACCACCGGTCGTAGTGGAGGACTACAGACCCCGCCACCAGATCTATTCCCGTGCCGCCCGCTTTCAGGCTCCCGAGAAACACGCGGCAATCCTGGTCCTGGTTAAAGCGCCGGATCACTTCGCCGCGGTCGCGCGTCGAACCCGTGAGCGCGGCAAAACCGATCCCGAGCTCGTTCAGCAGCCGCTGCATCATGTCGATCATGCCGAGGTATTGGCTGAAGACTACCACCTTCTGCCCGCTGTCCAGACTCTCGAACAGAAGCTCTTGAAACAGGTCCCACTTTCCCGATTCGTACTTCTGATACTCCTCGACCTTGTTCAACAACAAAGCCGGGTGGTCGCAAATCATTTTCAGATAGTTCAAAACGGCGAAGATGTGGATGTAGGGCAGGCGTTCGGCGCCCGAGGCCAGTTGCGCAAGAAGAGGCGCCCCCTTGGAAGAAAGCGTATCGCGGTAAAGTTTGATCTGATCCTCGCTGAGCGCGCACGTGCGCACGTCCTCGATCTTTTCCGGCAGCTCTTCGAGCACAGCCTCTTTGGAGCGGCGCAGCACAAAGGGAAAGATCACTCTGCGCAGATTGTCCAATTCGGAGGCTTGAAGGCCCGGCTGCGAATCCGCCGGGTGAGCGCGACCAGGATCTTCAGCCAGATACCCTGGAAGGATCAGGTCAAACAGCGACTTCAAGTCTTCGAGCGAATTCTCGACGGGCGTTCCCGTGAGACCCAGCTTCATTCTCGCCTCGATGGCGCAGGCGGCCTGGTAGCTCAGCGTTTCGCGGTTCTTGAGATTCTGAATCTCGTCGAAGAGCGCCACTGCCATGGGGACTTTGCACAGGCGATCGATGTCGTTGCGCAATACTCCGTAGGACGTGAGGAGAACATCGGCTTCGTTCAGCGCCGAGGGCAGATCGCGCTGGAGCCCGTGATAGACCGCGGCTTTCAGGCCTGGCGCGTGAACGCGGATTTTCTCGCGCCAGTGGCTGATCACCGTCGTGGGGCAAACCACCAGGCAGGGCTCCTTCGCGCGCTCTCGCAGCCAGAGCATGAGCGCCATCGCCTGATGCGTCTTGCCCAGACCCATTTCGTCGCACAGGAGACCGGCGAGTCCGTTTTCGTAGAGGAACTTCAGCCAGTCCACACCCAGTTCCTGATACCGGCGCAAGGGCGTGGCGAGCCCGCTCGGAGCGCGATAGGGCTCCACAGGTTGCAGATCGAGCAATCGCCGCAGTATCGCCGCCCTCTGTCCCCGGACTTCGAGCGGCCTCCGGTTTGTGGCGGCGAGACGCAGGAGGTCCACAGACGACAATCGGATCCTCTCGCCGTCTTTCGCCAGGTCCCGCTCGTCATCAGCCAACATAGCCAGGGCCTGGAAGGCCGGCGTGTTCAGGTCGATCCACCCTGCGGCTGTTTCCAGGTAAGCCTGCCCCTGCCTTCTGGCCTTCAGGATTTCCCCCAGCGAGACCTCCTGATTGCCGAAACCGTATCGAATCGACAGCCAGTACCAGCTGCGCTTGATCGCCAGCGGGACGATCTCCATGTAGTCATAGTCCTTCAGGACCTTAATCTGCCGCAGGGGTTCCTCCAGAACCAATTCACCCGCCTCGATCTCCGCGCGGTGCTCTTCGACAAAGCCCGGTATCTGGCTCCGCTCGAGACGCATCGAGACCGGGGCGCGAAACTTCCGTTCTGCTCCTGACCGCTCGAGCTGGGCCAGGACGCCGAGCTCCTGGACATAGACAAGGTCGCCGTAGCGGAACCTGGCCAGGTCTTTTTCCTCGTAGAAGCGGGATTCACCCGATGCCTGCAACGCTTCAACCACGGGCCGGACTTCCAGGTCCAACTGGGTGGTAGAGGAGATCTTGAAGATCGACCGCAGCGGAACAGGGTGAATTGTGAGATCTTCCTGGCTGGGAAACTCCTTGCCGAGCAGGTTCAGAACGGCCTTCACCTGCCGCCGTGGAACCACGAGTTGCAGGACCGGCTCGTTTTCTTGAGACAAGCCTTTGAGTGTGAATTCGCCGCTCTGGAGATCGATTGCGGGATGGAAGCCGATCTCGCGATCCCCGTACTCCCTGAAGCAGTGGTAGGCGAGCCGGCCGTAGAAACTCTCCTCAAACGCCTGGGCCCGTGACTTGACGCCCGTCTCGTTGAAATACCTCTCCTCCGGGGTCCGCAGAACCAATCCCAGCTTGTGAATAAGGGTCGCGCGGTCGGAGGCGGCTATGCTGCGAGGCGCCTTTCCTATACGCTCGAGAAAACGAAGGAGGATGTCGGCCGCGCCGTTCCATTTGGCCAGCAGCTCGCCGCGGGAGCAGAGGAATGCCGTCGCCGCCGGGTGGCCGCTCTCGCTCCGGCATACCCGGACCGTGGAGCAGCTCTGTCCATTGCCTTCCGCGAGCGCTTCGCCGAGCCGGCGCCACAGGCTCGCCGCAAAGATCTCCTGCCAAGACCGGCCGCCGGCCGCCTTCGAGAACTCAGAGACGAGCTCTCCGAGGCGACGCACGTGACGGCAGGTCTTCTTCCTCCGGAATGCGGCGCAGGAACAGGCGCCGAATTCCTCATCCAGAACAACGGAGAGCGAAACGCAAAGGGCCATCCCCGGATCATTTTCCTTCGGATTGGGGACAAGGCCCACTCCGGAGCGGCAAAACTCAAGCTCCGGGAAAACAGGGATTCTCGCGCGCAATGTCTCGGGGTGCGTCATCCGGCATCTGTAATAGAAGGCGGTCATGGTAACAGCTTTGCAATCCGCCCGCACCGAAAAATTTCACGCACTGTACAAAACCACGGATGAACACGACGCAGCGTAGCCGCGACCAAAAACCCTGGCGATTCTTCGCGCCTTCGTGGTAAAGCCTGCCACAATCCACCACGAAGACACGAAGACGCGAAGAATCATGAAGCGTTTTCCATCAGTCGAGAAATCCTTTCCAAACAGCAAAGGATTTTCGGGTTAGCAGTACGGAGCAGCCCGGCCGCAACCAAAACTATGGTCAGGTGTGCTCTTTGGAGTGCGGCAGCGTGCTGCCGCGTTTGTTCGTGTGGAGTTGCTTCGGCTCCGGAAAGGCGAAAGCAAGCTTGCGCACTCCAAAGAGGACGCCCCGAGAATGTTGGAAAAATCCTTGCCAGGTTGCGAAGGATTTTCGGCTTCATAGTATAGGAGACACGAAGCCACGAAGCTTCACACCCGCAAGAACGTGGTGGATCTTTGTCTTCTTCTTTGTGGTGAAGACGGGATGCGTGCGCTGACCTGGGCCCGTAGCAGGCTAAAGCCTTAAACTCCGAACTCCTGCTCTCCTTCTTTGGAACTAACCCGACGGGCTAATTTTCTTCGAAAATGACGCCCGACCTGCCGATCTAGTAATTGCAAGCGAAAACCTCCCTCTTTGTTTTTCCTTCGTCAATGAACTTTTTTTTCCGGAGTTATACATGGCCAGAAGTGTCTGCATTCGATCCCTTACTGCTTTAACTGCGACGATTCTCGCAGTGCTCTTATTTGCGATGGGAACCACCGCACAGGTGCGAGACTTCCCGAACATCCACCTGCCGGCTCCCGCACGGGGAAGCGCGGCCCTAGGCGCTCTGGCTGCCCATCTGCCGCAGATCGCGGCATCGTACGGCAAGTCAACAGACGAGCTGGCCGGCATCTTCCTGCAAGACCACACCCTCTGGGCCGACACCCATGGCCGGCTTTTATACGCATGCGAGTTCGGAACGCTGCCGTCTAATGCTCCCGCCGCGGAAAACGCAGGCACTATCGCCGAAGCTCCATTGCCTTACAGTCAGACCTTCTTACTTCACAGCCGTCCTTCGGCTACCAGGGTCATCTACCTTGATTTCGACGGCCAGGTGACGTCGGGAACATCTTGGAACACCGTTTATAAAAGCGGCCAGGACATCGTCTCGGCGCCTTTTGATCTCGATGGCAACCCGTCAAGTTTCAACAATGCGGAGATGGACGAAATCCAGTACATATGGCAGCGGGTTGCGGAGGATTACGCGCCGTTCGACGTCGACGTCACGACGCAGGACCCCGGCGTGGACGGGCTTGGAGTTAACGGCGCCGGCGATGTCTATTACGGCATGCGCGTGGTTATCAGCCCAACGAACTGGTATTCCACCGGTGCGGGAGGTGTCGCCTACGTTGGCGTCTTCAATTACGCCAACAACCTTAACTATAGCCCGGCCTGGGTCTTCACGCAGCAGCTCGGCCCGAACGACGAGAAAGACATAGCGGAAGCGGCATCCCACGAGGTCGGGCACACGCTTGGATTGAGTCACGATGGTGTGATCGGCGGAACCGCCTATTACGCCGGTCAAGGCAACTGGGCGCCGATCATGGGAGTGGGTTACTACAAGAACGTCGTGCAGTGGAGCAAGGGTGAATACGCGAATGCAAACAACACCGAAGACGACCTCGCCGTCATGCTCAATCATGGAATCAGCTATCGCGCGGACGACCATGGCAACTTCATCAGCACGGCCACGCCGCTCACCGGCCCGGCTATCAGCGCGTCCGGTGTTATCGAAACACGCAC
>QHZE01000004.1 GCA_003225335.1 Acidobacteriota bacterium | reverse complement strand
TTCACAAACCGGACACCTCGCTCCACCATGCGCCGCGCCAGCAGACATTGTCTGCCGAACGGCTCTGTACCCGGATCGTCGAGCCCGTACAGTTTCTTTGTGCCTTCCGATTCGCTCGAGAGGTCCACCAGTTCGGGAGCGCGCGCCTGCATGCGGAAGGCGAGCTCGAACGAAGCGATCCGCGCGTCCAACTCGCCCGTGTTTGTTCGATCCGCGCTATGCCTTTCGTTGATCCACCGGAGCAGATCGAGCTCTTTTCGCTGCTCGGCTTCCGAGACGCCGGGGCGGCGATTCAGATCCACGATAGGCGTCGCGCCATTCCGGAACAATGTGCCCTGAAACGCGGCCGGCAGGAAACCGTTTCCCCAGATACCCGCGCCTCCGATCGTGGCTCCGCGCCGGTCGCCCATCACGATGAAGCCGGGCAGGTCCTTGTTCTCGGTACCAAGACCGTAGGTGACCCAGGCGCCCACAGAGGCCGCCCCCGGGAACTGACTCCCCGTGAGTGTATGGTACACGGCCGGACCGTGATTATTGTTATCGACCTTGACCCCGTGAATGAACGCCAGATCGTCCACGCACGTCGCCAACTCAGGCAGCAGATCAGAGATCCAGCGGCCGCACTGACCGTGCTGTTTGAAGCCCCAGAACGGCGGGATAATCCGGTTCGGCGCGGCCGAGAAAGTCGCCAGCTCGCCCTCGGTGCGCTCAGCCTTGGGCATCTGCTTGCCGGCATACTTGACCAGGGCCGGTTTGTACTCGAACGTGTCCATCTGGCTGACGCCGCCTTCCATGAACAGGAAGATGCAGCTCTTCGCTTTGGCGGGATGGTGCTGGGGCTTCGCCGCAAGCGGATTGCCGTCGCCGCCGGAGGCGGCGCGCGCGAAGTCGGCCCCGAGCAGGTCTTTGAGCGCGAGCGCCCCCAACCCAAGATAAGAATCGAACAAGAAGTCTCGCCGGGATTTCATTTGCTTACTCCCTCCAGACAGTGAACCGACTGATCGAAAACTCTTCGTGATTCTTTGCGTCTTCGCGTCTTCGTGGTGGATTGGTACCGGCCTTTACCACAAAGGCGCGAAGAATCGCTAAGTTCTTGGTTGCGGCCATCCCGATCTGTGTTCATCGGTGTTCATCTGTGGTTGCATTTTAGCAGCGTATGCAGCCTCAATCGCAGGGTTACTCCACGTACAGGAACTCGTTCGAGCTCAGAAGCACCCTGCAGATGCTCTCGAGCGAGACCCCGGATTGCGAGAAGTGCGCCAGCTCTTCGGTTCGCGGCTCACGACTCAAGACCAGCTCAAATGCGCGAGCGATTTGAGCCGAACGGCCGGCGCCCGCCTCGCGGACGATTCTCCGCGCCAGGTGTGCCGACTCCTCATGGATGAGATCGCCATTCATCATGGCAAGCGCTTGCAGCGGCGTGGTGGTGGTGCTTCGCCGTTCACAGGGTTCGCTGAAAACCGTCGCGTCGAATGCGGCCATCATCGGCAGCGGTAATGACCGCCTCTGGAAAATATAGACCGAACGACGCCGCGCGTCTTCTTCTTTTTCATTGGGCTCCCACATCAACCCGCCGGTCCGGCCGTATCGGGCGAAATCCGCCAAGTCAGCCGGCAGAGGCGGGAAAACGCTCGGTCCGCCCATCTCCGGATTCAGGCGGCCGCTCACCGCGAGGATGCTGTCCCGCAGGACCTCCGCCTCGAGCCGCATGCGGCTGAACCGGGACAAGAGCCGGTTGTCTTCATCCTTCTTCACGGCATCCTTCAGCAGCGGATTCTCCGACGCCTGCTGGTACGCGCTGGAGAGCAGCATGAGCCTGTGCATCGCCTTGATGTCCCACCCGGACTCGACGAACCGCACGGCCAGCCAGTCGAGCAGTTCGGGATGCGTGGGGCGCTCGCCGTTCTTGCCGAGATCGCTTGGAGTCCGCACGATCCCCGCACCGAAGTGATGTTGCCAGATGCGGTTCACCATCGTGCGCGCGGTCAGCGGGTTATCCGGGCTCGCGATCCATTTTGCGAGGCTCAGGCGCCGGCCGCGCGTCGGGAATTGCCGGTAGCGATCGGTTTCGAGCATCGCCGGCTCGAAGTTCCCCGTAACAGCGCTCGGGAAACCGGGCTCAACGGCCTCGCCGCGCTGATTATAGTTCCCGCGAATAAGGATGCGCGTCGGCGCGATATCAGGTCCCGTGGGCGGGCCCGCGACATTCGTAACAGCGACAACCTGCGGCTTCCACCGTTCGAGCCTGCGGCGGAGAATATCCAGCTTGCCTGTCAGCTCCGTGTGCCGGTTCTTCTCTTCAAGAGTGAAAATCGACCTGCCGGAATACTTCGCCGCCACTTCCGCGCGAACATCCTCGCGAGTCAGCGCTTCGAAACGGCCCATCGGGTCGACGGCGCCACTCGCGTATTCCGCCTTCAGCTTTGCCATCAACTCCTTCTCGCGGGCATCGAGCGCTTCCTGCTCCTCCGGATCGCCTGTCCGGTTTGCGGCCTCGAGAAGATCGGCGTGCTTCTGCTGTTCGCCGGCACTGAAGATTCTCTGCTTTGCGAGTTTCAGCTCGAGGCGCAGGTCCTCTTTGGTGTACTCCTTGCCCTTCGCCTGTTCGGTCTTGCCGGCTTTCAGCTTCTTCAGCAGCTCTTCTTCAAACGCCTCGAGCTCGCGTTTCTCGGGCCCATTCTCCAGTTGCTCCTCGTAGTATTTGATCTGCTGCTCGGCCTTCGCCGCAAGCGCCTTGTCCTTGTACGGCACCTCCACGGGCGGGCCCGCTTGAGCGGCGTTGAAGAATGCCTGGAACCGGTAGAAGTCTTTCTGTGGGATCGGGTCATACTTGTGATCGTGGCAGCGGGCGCAACCGACCGTAATGCCGAGGAACACGGAGGCCGTGGCGCTGGTGACCTCAGCGAGCCAGTTTGCCCGGACCTCCGCGGCCACAAGGTTCGACCGGTCCCATGGCGCGACGCGCAGGAAGGCTGTCGGGATATATCCCTGGACGTCGGGGAGGTAGTTATTCCGAGTCTTGCTGTGCTCATCAGCGCCCGCGATCTGCTCGATGATGAAACGGTCGTAGGGCATGTTGGAGTTGAACGCGTCGATGACCCAGTCGCGATACCTCCATACGTTGCCGATCGCGCCGTCCCCCTCCAGCCCGCTCGTCTCGCCGTACCGCGCCAGGTCCAGCCAATGCCGGCCCCAGCGCTCTCCATAGCGCGGATCTGCAAGCAGCTTGTCCACGAGTTTCTCGAACGCGTCGCCGGACTCATCCCGGAGGAACGCGTTCACCTCCTCGATCGTCGGAGGCATACCGGCCAAATCAATATATACGCGACGCACCAGAATTCGCTTGTCCGCCTTCGGAGCCGGAGCCAGGCCCTGCTCCTCCAGCTTCGAAAGGATGAATGCATCAATCGGGTTCTTCACCCACGCGCTGTTTCTTACGGGCGGCGGCTCCCTTTTTACGGGCTTCTCGAACGGCCAGCGCCACTCCGCCGCCTTCGCCGACGGGGGAAGCCGCAGGATCCACTCTTCAATGCGCGCCAGGTCGGCTTCCGGGAGCGATTTGCCAAGCGGCATCTTCGGCTGGATCTCTCCCCTGAGAATACGGATAAGCACGCTCTGATCCGGATGCCCTTCCACGACCGCTCTGCCGTATTTGTTGCCTCCGGCGATTATGGACTCGGAGCTCGAAACGGAAAAGCCGCTGGTCTTCGACTTGTCGGAATGGCAGGCGCCGCAGTGCTCTTGAAGAATGGCAAGCGCGTGATCGGTTGCGGGGGCGGCAAATGATGCGCTTACATTCCCTGCCGCCAACAGTACGGCGGCCAGAACGAAGTCCGTACGGGTCATCTTGCGATTTGCTCTCTTCCGGACTGCCGTACGGAATACGGCCCGCCCGTCTCTCTCTCTTTATCTATTTCGTTCTATATATTCATTTTCCGGCTTCCGAGCAACAGAAATCGGGTGTTATCAGAACTCCATAAGAACGAACGAAACCACGGATGAACACAGATGAACACAGATCCGTACTGCTAAAATCAAAAATCCTTTGCGATCCGGCAAGGATTTTCCCAGCCTTCTTGGAACGTCCTTTTTGGAGTGCGCAAGCTTGCTTGCGCCTTTTCGGAACCGGAGCAACTCCACGCGCAGAGAGGCGGCAGCAAGCTGCCGCACTCCAAAGAGCACGGTGGACCGTTAGTTTTGGTCGCGGCTGGGCTGCTGTGTTCATCTGTGGTTTCATTTTGTGCAGTCTATTGCCGAGCAAATTGCCATATGATGTTCGCCGGAGACTAGAGTGAATCGGAGATCCTTCCTGAATACCGCGGTCGCGCTCGGGCTGCGGACGTCTAACGCCGTCGCGCCGCCGCCGGCATTCCAAGGTGAAAAAAGCAAGTTGAAGGTCACCGGCATCCGGCTGGTGAAAACCACGCCCAGGAGACCGCCTCCGGAGTACAAGCCTGCCGCGGGATCGTGGTCGACGGGCGGTGTTGAAGTCGCCAATCCAATGTCGATCTATCCCGAGTACAAACCGATGCGGTCGCTATTCATGGCCGACGACCCGTCGATCGGCGGTTTCACCGTGGAGATCGCCACCGACAAGGGGGTCAAAGGATATGGGCGCGGCGGTCCTGGGGGCGGCGCGATTGTCGAGAAGCACCTCACCAAACTCCTGCTGGGCAAAGATCCTTTCGACCTCGAACGGAACTGGGACATCCTTTGGCGGTCGACCATGTACTACGGCCGCGCCGGCGCTGTGGTGCATGCGATCAGCGGCGCCGATCTGGCGCTGTGGGACGTGGTGGGCAATGCGCTCGGGATGCCCGTCTACCGCCTGCTCGGCGGTGAAACGAAGGCGAGAATACCGGCCTACTGCACGGGAAACGACATCGAGCAGCATATTGAATATGGATTCAAGCGGCTGAAGCTCGCGATTCCTTACGGTCCCGCCGACGGCAAAGAAGGAATGCGGAAGAACGTCGAGCTCGTGAAACGAACGCGCGAGCTGCTCGGCGCGGACGGGGACATCATGCTTGATTGCTGGATGGCCTGGACCGAGCGGTACACCCTGGAAATGGCGGAGATGGTCGAGCCGTACAAAGTGTACTGGATGGAAGAATGTCTGCAGCCGCACGACTACGAGGGTTTCGGCCGGCTGAATGCCGCGATCAAGTCGACGCGGATCGTCACCGGCGAGCACGAGTACACGCGGTACGGGTTCCGCTACTTGCTCGGGCTGAATGCCGCGATCAAGTCGACGCGGATCGTCACCGGCGAGCACGAGTACACGCGGTACGGGTTCCGCTACTTGCTCGAGCACAATGCCGCGAGCATCTGGCAGCCGGACGTCAACTGGTGCGGCGGCTTGACCGAGCTCCGGCGCATTGGCGCGCTCGCGGCGGCGTACGACATTCCCGTAATCCCGCACGGCGGCGGACTCGGTGAGGGCGTACATTACATCATGGCCACAACGAACGCTCCCTGGGCCGAGATGTTCATGCCGGCTCCGGGCGGGCCCAAAGAGGTGTATCAGCTCTGGGAAGAGAGTTACAACCTTTCCAAGGGTCCCGAAGGTGTGTACATGCGTCCTTCCGAGCGGCCCGGGTTCGGCTGGGACTTCGTCGTATCGTGATCACGGCAAAAGGGGCCAAGGGCTCGGCGCCGCATTGTGGAGCAACGATCGCAAGCCATGATTACAGCATCAGGTAGTTTCGCAAAGCCGTCTCCACTTCAGCCATCTTGCTCGACGTCAGCCTTCCCACGGCGGGTCCAATGATCTTGCTTTTGTCCAGGGTAGTAACTTGGTGAGCCAATGCCGAGCAGGCTTTCGGGAGATTGCATTCCCCCTTGGCAAACAAGACCGTGGTGGGAGAAGGCATTTGCCAGCGCTTGGCACTCGTGATGGGTACGATAGTGACGCTGCGCCAGCGTGCGTTTTCCGAAAAGGCATTGTGCGAGACGACGATACCCGGACGACGCCCCATCTGCTCGGAGCCGGATCGCGGCGTGAGATCCATAAAGTAGATCTCACCCCTCACCATTTTGTTTCCCTGAGGAGGCGGTGAACCGTGTGGGCGTCGGTCTCGGCGACAAAATCCTCACTGTGATCGGCCAATGCCTCGACATAATCGGCCATCTCTCGTTGGACCCGCTCCGCTTCCACACGACTGAGGAATCCTGCGACTGCCTCCCGCACCAGTTGCGCTCGGCGCACGCGTCGCTCCCGGGCGACTCGATCGAGACTTTCGAGCAGGGTGTCAGGAAGGGAAACGTGAATATCCGTAGTTCTTTCCATACAAATATCCTTGTGATTATCCAGATTAGGATCCAGAAGATACTCCAGAGAAGATAGTACGGTCAAGAAGTAGACGACGCTTCGTGTAATTGCAGAAAGCAGAAGGCAGTAGGCGGA
>QHZE01000433.1 GCA_003225335.1 Acidobacteriota bacterium | reverse complement strand
GGAAAAAACCTCTCCTCCGCTCCTCTGCCCCTCCGCTCTCTGCCCTCTGAAATGGCTGAAATGGGCGAAAGAATTGACAAGGCTTGGAGTCCAAAATACTATTGTCCGTTTGGTCTGTTGGACGAATTCGCGGCTGAAAGGGGTTTGTACTTGATAGCGCAGGACGAGAATGCGATCGTCGTTCTTGGCGCCCGGGTTCACAATCTAAAGAATATCAGCGTTAAGATCCCGCTGCACGCGCTCACGGTGGTTACGGGCGTCTCGGGGAGTGGCAAGAGCAGCCTGGCCTTCGACACCCTCTACGCCGAAGGCCAGCGGCGTTACGTCGAATCGCTTTCGGCCTACGCGCGACAGTTCCTGGAACGTATCGACAAGCCGGATGTCGATGACATTGTGGGTATCTGTCCCGCGCTCGCCATTCGGCAGAAAAATTACACGCGCAATCCCCGGTCCACCGTAGGAACGGTTACGGAAATCAATGACTACCTGCGCCTGCTCTACGCGCGCATCGGAGCTACCATGTGCAGGTCCTGCGGGCGCGCCGTGCGCAAGGACACGCCCGAGAAGATCGCCGACTTTGTCATGGCGCTGCCTCAAGGGACTCGGTTGTACGTCTGCTTCCCCCTTCTGCTCTCGCAAGACGAGCGGGGCGCGGAAAAGGCGAAATCCCGGCGGAGGGCTCGCTCTTCAGCTCAAGAGGAAAGCCCGGAAGATCGCCTGGCCCTGATGCTCCCGGGTCTGCAGCAACAGGGGTTCATACGCCTTCTGGTTGGTTGATTCCCTGGAGGTTTGCGGCCGGGAAGGTGCGGGAAAAATTGAACTCCTGCTTTTGTCAGACGCTCCCGACGAAACACAACGCTTGCTGCAGTCGAAGTTCCCACAGATTCACTGGAGCCCGCATCCTGCCGGGACGCTGGTGATCTTCAGTGAGCGTTTTGAGTGCCAGCTCTGTCACATCCCTTACGAAGAGCCGGAACCCCGTCTATTCTCGTTCAACAACCCTTTCGGCGCCTGCCCGGAATGTCAGGGGTTTGGAAACACCATTACGCTGGACTTGGACCGTGTTATCCCCGACAAGACCAAGAGTCTCGCAGAAGGCGCCATCCACCCGTGGACAAAGCCACGCTATCGAGCATTTCAGAACAAGCTCCTGCTCTTTGCCGAGAGAAGCTGCCTGGACATCCAAAGGCCGTGGTTGGACCTCGCCGCACGGGAAAGAAACTGGATAATTCAAGGAAAGGATGGTTTTCCCGGCATTCTGGGGTTCTTCGACTATCTCGAGCAGAAGAAGTACAAGATGCACGTGCGCATCTTCATCAGCCGGTACCGCGGATATGCCCCCTGTCTTGCGTGCCACGGTGAGAGGCTACGAGAGGAAGCCAGAGATGTGTTGGTCGGTGGAAAACGCCTCTCCGAGGTGACGCGCTTTACTGTCTCGGAGGCAACCGAGTTCTTTGGCAGCCTCGACCTGACCTCGCACCAGGCAACCGTGTCCGAGAAGATCCTCGAAGAAATCAGGCACCGGTTCAATTTGCTGCTACGCGTGGGTCTCGGTTATCTGACTCTGGACCGCCTCTCTTCTTCGCTGTCCGGGGGAGAATCCCAACGGATCCAGCTTGCCACGTCGCTGGGATCCACCTTGGTAGGAGCGACTTACGTGCTCGACGAACCCAGCATCGGGCTGCATGCCAGAGATAGCCGGCGCCTTGTCGAGATTCTCAAAAGTCTGAGCTCGATGGGGAATACCGTACTGGTGGTGGAGCATGATCCAGAGATCATGAGCTCCGCGGACTACATCGTCGATCTGGGACCAGGGGCTGGAGAAAACGGCGGCCATGTCGTGTACCAGGGAACCTACTCCGGCATTCTGAACGAATCCAAGTCATTGACCGGCCGGTACCTCCGGGGCGAGCTGAAGATTCCGACTCCGCTTTTCAGGCGCAAGAACAGCGGGCAGGACGTCGAGATCCTCAATGCGCACCAACACAATCTGAAGAATCTGAACGTTCGAATTCCTCTGGGTCTGCTGGTTTGCATCTCGGGCGTCAGTGGAAGCGGAAAATCCACCCTCGTCCACGACGTTCTCTACGCGGGGTTGAAGCAGGCGATAGGGAAAGTGAAGGAACCGGGGGACGGGTACGGCGGCATCCGCGGAGCGGAGAAGATTTCCGATGTCGTCCTGGTGGATCAGACTCCCATCGGGCGCACTCCACGTTCAAACCCGGTCACCTACCTAAAGGCTTTCGACGATATTCGCGAGATCTTCGCAAACACTCGGGACGCCTACGCAAGGAATCTCGGACGGGGCCACTTTTCCTTCAACCTGAGCGGAGGGCGCTGCGAGACCTGTCAAGGCAACGGCACGACTACCGTGGAGATGCAATTCCTCGCGGACGTGGAGTTGACCTGCGAAACCTGCAAGGGGGCACGGTTCAAGAGCCTGGTGCTCGAAGTCGGATACAAGGGAAAGAACATCGCCGAGGTTCTTGACCTCACCGTTCGCGAGGCTATGCAGTTTTTTGCAGGAAACAGCAAACTGACCCGCAAGCTGCGGGTCCTGGACGAAGTCGGGCTCGGTTACCTTCGTCTCGGCCAGTCGGCCACGACGCTTTCCGGAGGCGAGGCCCAAAGAATCAAACTGGCTTCTTTCATCTCCCGAGAGAGCGCCGGCAAGGCCATGTACATTTTCGACGAGCCCACGACGGGTCTCCACTTTGATGACATCCGGAAACTGCTCTCGGCGTTCGACAAACTGATCAATTCAGGGAATTCCCTGGTTGTGATAGAGCACAATCTGGACGTGCTGAAGACCGCGGACTGGATCATCGACCTCGGACCAGAGGGCGGAGATGCAGGCGGGCAAATCCTCTTCGAGGGCCCCCCAGAAGAACTCGTGGAGTGCGGCCACTCCTATACGGGAAGGTTTCTGAGAGCCTATCTGGCAAAGCACGCCAATTGAATGCGGATTGCGGATTGCGGATTGGCGATTGCGGATTGGCGATTGCCGATTGCGATTGCGGGTCTTTCGCAAACTCTGCCGGTAGACCAAGGCCCATGATCCACAAGAAAGGTTCTGCGGAGCGAAAAATCCGCAATCCGAAATCCGCAATCCATTGACCGTTCGGATACCTTTGGCTTATGATGTCTTCTGCCCCTGCAAGGTTGGTGATGGCATCAAATATTTGAGCCAACATCTATTTGAACGGGAGTCCACGTCGCCTTACGGTGAGCGACTCTTCCTTCGGGAACGTGATTGCCTGAAGTAAAGCGCAGGACACCCCCTTTGAGTTAAAGGTTCAAGTAGGTTCGTGCCACACGGCGGCGCGGGGGCATTTTGTTTGAAGACAGGTCCAGATGCGAGTCCTCTTTATCGGCGACGTCTTCGGGAAACCCGGACGCCGGATTCTGCATGAAAAATTGCACGGCTTGATCCAGGAGCACAGGGTCGATTTCTGCGTTGCCAATGTGGAAAACGCCGCAGCCGGCTTTGGCATCACGCCGGAGATCGCTGAAGAATTCCTGAAACTGGAAATCGATCTGCTCACGTCGGGAAATCACATCTGGGACAAGCGCGCCATCATCCCGTACCTGGCCGACCAACCCCGATTGCTGCGGCCGCAAAATTATCCTTCGTCTACTCCCGGAACCGGCGTTTTTCTGGGCGACGCGCACTGTGGCGTGAGAGTCGCGGTCGTGAACCTTCAAGGGCGCATATTCATGCCTGCCACCGACTGCCCGTTTACTGTGGGTCTGGCTGCGATAGAACGAATCCGGAAGGAGACGCCCGTCATCCTGGTGGATTTCCACGGCGAAGCGACTTCGGAGAAGCAGGCCTTCGCCTGGTACATCGACGGGCTGGCGAGTGCCGTTCTCGGCACGCACACCCATGTTCAAACCGCGGACGAGCGCATTCTGCCCAAGGGCACGGCCTACATGACGGACCTCGGCATGACCGGCCCCTACGACTCGGTCATCGGTTCGGTCACGGACCTCGCTCTCGAGCGCTTGATTCGCCAGATGCCTGCGCGTCTGGAACCTGCTACCGGCAATCCGAGGCTGTGCGGGGCGATCGTGGATATAGACGAAACCAGCGGCCGCGCCGCATCCATCACGAGAATCAATGTCGGGGCGTCCACCCAGCCGCCGCAATAGGACCCAACCCTGCGGTCTATTGAAGGAAGCGGTCCAGAATGCTGACGCACTCCATGGAACGGCGGCTTACTACTTCGTCCATGTTCTGAAATTCTTCCCGCAAACGAAAGAGCTCGTCTGTAACGCTCAGCGCGGTAAGAATCGCGACCTTCAAGGTGTCCACCGATCCGGAGGACTCCGCCACGTCCCGCATCGTCCGATTCAGGTAGTCGCAAAGCACGAGTAACCGCTCCGTGTCCCCGCTCGTCCGGAGGGCGTACTCCCGATCGTAGATCTTGACGTTTACGGCACTGGCGTTCGGTTTGGTCATTTCCGCACCTCGCTGTCCCGATTTCGGATTGCGGATTGCGGATTAAAACTCCTGCGGAAGGTCTTTCAATCCGCAATCCGAAATCCGCAATCCACTAACGCGTTTCAAGTGTCGCCAAGAGACTCAGGGCCTTCTCCACGCGCTCGCGCAGCTCCTCGCGCTGTTTTTGCAGATGCGCGAGGCTCTCGAATTTGCTTTCACGCAATGCCTCGAGCTCGGCTTTCAGCTGCCGGTTTTCCTCACGGAGGGTCTCGTTCTCCTTCCGGATGGCCTTGAAAGATTCCACCACACGGTAGATCTTGTCTTCCAGATGGGCAAACCGTTCCAAGCCCGTGGGCTCCCATCGAGTCTTCGTTTCCGTCATACCTACCTATCTGAGTTCGGCGTTGTAGCTCGATCGAAGAAAGGTGAGGATATTATCACTGAAGGCCTGAACCTGGTCAACCGTCAGCGTCTTCCGGCGGTCGAGAAAGACAAAACGGAAGGTCATGCTGACCTTTCCCGCAGGGATGCTCTCGCCTTCGTATACGTCCAGGAGTTCGACAGAAACCAGCTGCGAAACCCCCAGCCCGAGGATTCCCCGCCGGATCTCGCCGTAGGAAACCTCGCGCGGGAGAACGACAGAGAGATCTCGCTCTGCCGCGGGGTACTTGGGCAAGGGCTCATACTTCACTGGCTGGAAAACCTTCCGGCAGAGAGCTTCAAAGTCTATTTCGGCAAGAAAGACGGGTTGCTTCAACTTGTACTCTTCGGCTAGGTCCGGGTGCAACGAGCCCAGCACACCAGCGCGTTCCCCTCCCACGATCAGGGCCGCGGCGTCGCCTGGATTCAACCAGCGCACGCCGGCCGCCGGAACGACCTCGGCCTCCTCGCTCCGCATGCCACGGAGCAGCGCGACGACAGCCCCTTTCAAATGAAAGAAGTCATAGGCCGTTTGTGAGTGGCGCCAGTTGCAGCCCGCGAATCCTCCGCTCCCGACGATCCCGAGCGTGTTCCGCTCCAGCGGCCGGCCCTGAGAGTCCAGCGAGTAAACTCTGCCGATTTCAAACAGCCTCACCTCGCCGATACCATGGTTGAAATTCCGCCTGGCCGACTTTACAAGCCCGGGCGCCAGCGTAGTGCGCAGGAACTGCGTGTCTTCGGTCAGAGGATTCCGCAGCGCCACACGCTCACCGTTACCCGGAGCAAACTGGTTGTGCTCGTTCTCGGCGGCAAAGCTCAAGTTCACGGCCTCGCAGTACCCGAGGCCCAGGAGGATTCGACGCGCCGCGTTTTCGAACGGAAAGACGGGAGAAGCCAGGCCCTGGCTGTTATAGCGCGGCAGGGTGTTGGGGACGTTCTGGTATCCATAGAAGCGCGCGATCTCCTCGATGACGTCGGCTTCCAGCTCCGTGTCGGCGCGGTAACTGGGGCAGGTCACCTGCCACTTGCCTTTTCCCTTGGGCGCCGGCTTGAAATTCAGTCGCTCCAGCGTGGAGGTCACGAAGGCGTCTTCGAGCGTCACTCCGAGCAGCGCTTCCGCCTTCCGGCGCCGCAGCCCGATGCGTACGGGCTTTATTTTCGCGGGATACACATCCTTGAGGCTGCCGGCAATTTCTCCCCCTGCCACCTGCTGGATAAGAAGGCAGGTGCGCGCCGCCGCCTGGATCGTGTCGCCCCAATCCGCTCCCCGCTCGAAACGGTAACTCGCCTCGGTCGAGAGCCCGAGCTTTTTTGCCGTCCGGCGTATGGAAGGCGGATTGAAGTACGCGCATTCCAGGAGGATCGTGCGAGTGTCCGGCTTGATCTCCGAGTCGAGCCCTCCCATCACACCGGCGATGGCCACAGGACCGTCTCCATCGTTAATAAGCAGCGTGTCTTCGTCCAGTTCGCGTTCCACGCCGTCCAGGGTGATGATCCGCTGTCCCGGGCGCGCGCGCGCCACCACGATTTTCCCTTTCCGCAGCCGCTGAAAGTCAAAGGCGTGCAGGGGGTGTCCCAGCTCCAACAAAACGTAGTTCGTTATGTCAACGATGTTGTTGAGGGGCCGCATCCCCGCCGCTTCCAGGCGGTGCTGCAACCACGCGGGCGAGGCTTCGATGCGAACCCCGTCCATGACCAGACCGGTGTAACGGGGACAAAGGTCGCGGTCTTTGATTCTGATTTCGTATGGAATTCTCTCGACGGGAACAGCCAACGGCTCTGCGCAGGGCGGGTACTTCAAAGGGCGTTTGTAAAGAGCCGAGAGCTCGCGCGCAACGCCCACATGGCTGAGACAGTCCGGCCGATTGGACGTCACCTCAATTTCAAGCACCGGCTCGCCTTGGAACGGGGAGATCGACTCCACAACAAGCCCGAGCATGGTGAGATCGTCCTTGAGTTGCTCGGGCGTCTCCCGGATCTCAACGTAGTCTTTCAGCCACTCCACACTAATTTTCATGGCTCGTGATTCCAATTACGGATTTCGGATTGACGATTGCGGATTGACAGCATGCTCATGAGTCTTTCAATCCGCAATCCGAAATCCGAAATCCGCAATTGTCTAAAACTGGGTCAGGAACCTCAGGTCATTCTCGAAGAAGAGCCGGATATCGTCCACCTCGTACTTCAAGAGCGCCACGCGATCGATTCCCATCCCCCACGCGAACCCGGTGTAGCGCTCGTCGTCCACCCCGGACATCCGCAGAACTTTGGGATGCACCATTCCCGCTCCCAGGATCTCAATCCAGCCGCTTTGCTTGCATATGCGGCACCCTTTGCCGAAGCAGAATATGCAGCTGATGTCCACTTCGGCCCCTGGTTCGACGAAGGGGAAGAAACCCGGACGGAAACGCATCCGCACGTCGGGATGGAAGATCCGCTTCAAGAAGACCTCCAGTGTTCCTTTGAGGTCTCCCATGGTGATCCCCTCATCCAGGGCCAGAACATCCACTTGATAAAACATGGGAGAGTGGGTCGCGTCCGCGGGATCGCGCCGGTAGACCTTGCCGGTGCTCACGGCCCGGACAGGAGGCTTCATTACCTTCATGGCGTGGATCTGGACCGTGGAGCAATGAGTACGCAGGAGCGTCGTCTCGTCGAAGTAGAACGTATCCTGCGAGTCGCGAGCCGGATGGCTTCGGGGCATGTTCAAGGCGTCAAAGTTGTAATACTCCTTCTCGATCTCGGGGAGGTCGAAAACCCGAAAGCCCAGGCTGATGAAGACCTGCTCGATTTCAGCCTGCAGCCGTTTTATGGGATGCTCGACGCCGAGTGCGTAGGGGAACCCCGGGCGCGTCACGTCCACGCGCCCCCGCGCGATCTCCAACTCCCTGGCCCGAGCGCCGAACCGTTCGAGGGCCGCGTTCAGTTCCCTCTCGACGTAGTTGCGCAGCTCGTTGGCGGCCTGGCCGAAAGCGGGTCTGTCTTCGCGCGGGAGCTCCCGTAAGCGCTTCATCTCTCCCGTGATGATCCCTCTTTCGCGCCCGACCCACCTGTCACGCACGGCGGCACAGGTGTCCAGGCTGGCTGCCTGCGCCAGCTCCGCATCAAACTGCCGGCGAAGCTCCTCAATGCGATCCAAGATGACGTGATCCGACATAGTACAACCCAGCCGCAACCAAAACGACCTCACCGCAAAGACGCTGACAGCGCAGAGAAAGAAATGACAAATGACCAATGACCAATGAAAAATGACAAATGGCAGTTCGTTGTCCGGACTTCTGACTTCTATTTGTCATTGTTCATTTGCCATTTGTCATCTGACCGAAAATCCTTGCCAGATTGCGAAGGATTTTCGCCTTAGTAGTACAGATAAACACGGATCTCTTCTTCGTGTCTTCGTGGTAAAGGCCGGGCCCAAACCACCACGAAGACGCGAAGAATCGCGAAACGTTGTCTTCATTTTGTGCGGTTTGCGCAGAGGAGCAGGGATCTCAGGCAGCCGCCAGGGCAGCTTTTGCCGTTTCGGTCAACTGCGCAAAGGTCTCGGGGTCTTTCACAGCGATTTCGGCCAGCGTCTTGCGATCCAGAGCAACGCTGGCCTTTTTCAGCCCGCTCATGAACTTGCTGTAGGATAGGTCGTGCTTGCGCGCTGCGGCCCCCACGCGGATTATCCAGAGGCTGCGGAAATCCCTCTTCTTCGCGCGGCGGTCGCGATAAGCGAAACGCAGCGCGCGATCCACCGATTCCTTCGCCGAACGGTGCAGCTTGCTTTTCGTCAGGCGGTATCCCTTGGCCAGCTTGAGAATCTTCTTCCGGCGTTGAACCCGCTTGTTTCCTCGTTTGACTCTCGGCATTTGTGGTTTCTCCAGTGTATCACCGCGAGGAAGGTCACAACCTCTGTGGCCCACACGCGGCGAGAACCTTAGGGGCTGTGACGAAATAATATGAACACTTTGCTGCTGGCCCCTGGGCCCGCTGGCGAGGCGCGAGCGACGAGCTATACCCGGGGCGGTATGTGAGGAGCGAGCAACAAAGCCTGCGGGCCGCAGCCCGGAGGGGCCCGGCGGCGAAGGGCGCGTATCGGCTTTGTTGCCGCTCCTCGACGATGTCCGACATCGCCTTCGTCGCGGCGCCTCGCATCTGCCCGCCCGGCGCTCGCGCCAAAGTGTTCATATTATTTCGTCACAGACCCTTAAATGTTCAGCATCCGCTTCACCCGGCCCTTATCCGCCTTGCTTATCAGGGCAGGGGACCCCAGCTTGCGAAGGCGCTTGCGGGACTTCTTGGTCAGAATGTGCCGGGCATGACTGTGGCGGCGCAAGATCTTTCCCGTTCCGGTCACCTTGAAACGCTTGGCCGCGCTCTTACTCGCCTTGAGTTTTTTCACGGTCCGATCTCCTTCTTCTCTATCTTCTCTACCACTTTCTTGGGCATGAATATCGCTATCAGGCTGTACCCTTCCATTTTCGGCGCTCGCTCCACCTCGGCAACTTCCTTCAGCTCCTGAATCAGCCGGTCCATAAGCCTGCGCCCCAGGTCCTGGTGGCTCATTTCCCTGCCCCGAAAGACTACGGTGGCCTTCGCTTTGTTCCCGTCGGTCATGAACCGTATTATGTGATTCTTCTTGAACTGGTAGTCGTGCTCGTCCGTCTTGGGACGGAACTTCACCTCTTTGAGCACAACCTGTTTCTGGTGCTTGCGCGCGTCGTGCTCGCGCTTGCTCTTTTGATACTGAAATTTGCCGTAGTTCATTATCCGGCAAACCGGAGGACTGGCTGAGGGAGCCACCTCCACCAGATCCAGCTCGCGTTCGTGGGCGAGTGACAATGCCTGTTGGGTAGGCATGATCCCAACCTGTCCACCGTTCTCGTCCACGACGCGGACCTCTTTGACGCGAATTTGCTCATTCACCCGAACTCGTACTGGTTTGATCTTGGACCTCCTTCAGTAAACTGCAAAAAACGAAACCACAGATGAACACCGATCTGCGGGCTTACTTTTGGCTGCGGCCTGCGCGCTCCATACTGCTATGTTGAAAATCCTTCGCTGCCTGGAAAAGATCCTCCTGGGTCTCCCTGGGAGCGCACGCATCCCGCGTGCAGGGGGTTATATACCCAGGGCACGCTGGAAGCGTGCGCTCCCAGGGACAACCTCCGTGTTCTCCGTCAAGGACGGACGGAACGGGCCTCGATGAATTCCCGAATCTTCTCGATAAAGCTCTCCAGGGGCTGAGGGCCCTCATCGCCTTCAAAGCGATTCCGCACGGCTACCTGCCCGCTCTGGGCTTCCTTGTCGCCGACGACCAGCATGTAGGGCACCTTTTGGGTCTGCGCCTCGCGGATTTTGAACCCCATCTTCTCGTTTCTGTCATCCAGCTCGACTCTCACTCCCGTCTCTCGAAGCCGGGAGACCACTTGACGGCCGTACTCCTGATGCCGCTCCGCGATAGGAATGACACGCACCTGAACCGGGGCCAACCAGATGGGAAACGCCCCGGCATAATGCTCGATCAGAACCCCCATGAAGCGCTCGACCGAGCCAAGGAGGGCCCGATGCAACATGACCGGCTGATGCGACTGGCCGTCCGGCCCGATGTAACGCAAATCAAATCGCTTGGGAAGGGTGAAGTCGAACTGTACGGTGGAAAGCTGCCATGGCCGGCCGATCGCGTCAATAAGTTTGACGTCGATCTTAGGGCCGTAGAACACCGCCTCCCCTTCCATTCGAGTCCACTCCATCGCCTTGGCGCGCATCGCTTCAATTAAAGCCCCTTCCGCCATCTCCCAGTCTTCTTCGGTCCCAGCATAACTCTCTTTCTTGTCCGGGGCCCGGACCGAGAGCTCTATCTTGTATTGGTCGAAACCGAAACTTCTGAGAACGAAAAGGACCAAGTCCAGGAGAGAAGATATCTCGTCAAGAACCTGTTCCCGGGTGCAGAACAGGTGAGCATCATCCTGCGTAAAGCCCCGCACGCGCAGCATTCCGTGAAGCACCCCGCTCTTTTCATATCGGTATACGGTTCCGAACTCCGCGAACCGCAAGGGAAGGTCCCGATAACTCCGCAGCCGGGATTTATAAATCTGGATGTGACCCGGGCAGTTCATCGGCTTGATGACGAACTCTTCGTCGTCGATGTTGAAGACATACATGTTGTCACGGTAGTAATCGTAGTGTCCGGAGGTCTTCCAGAGTGTGTTTCTGGCCACGTGGGGAGTGGCGACCATCTCGTATCCACGGCGGGTGATTTCCTGGCGCAGGAAATCCTCCACCACCACGCGGACCCGAGTCCCTTTCGGATGCCAGAAAATCAAACCCGGTCCGGCCTCTTCTGAAATGCTGAACAGATCCAGCTCGCGACCGAGCTTTCGATGATCGCGTTTTTTCGCCTCCTCGAGCTGGCTAAGGTAGGACTTCAAATCCTCAGGGGTCAGGAAGGCGGTGCCGTGGATACGCTGCAATCTCTGATTACGCTCGTCCCCTTTCCAGTACGATCCGGCAATGCTCGACACCTGAAACGATTCCGGGTGAATCCGTCCCGTGGAGTAGACGTGGGGACCCGTGCAGAAATCAATCAGATCGCCAAGGCGGTAGCAGGACAGGGTCTCACCTGCCTTCTCCTGGATCAACTCAACCTTGAGGTGTTCTCCCTGCCTGGAAAAGTAATCTATAGCTTCCTGCTTGGTTATGATGGAGGGTTCGTACTGTAAGTCCTTCTGGACGAGCTCCCTCATCCTTTCTTCTATTCTCGGAAGGTCATCTTCTACAAAGCTCTCGTCACGTTGGAAATCATAGAAGAAGCCGTCGCTGATCGCAGGGCCTATCCCCAGATGGGTTCCCGGAAACAGACTGCTCACCGCCGCCGCCATCAAATGCGACGTACTGTGCCGGTATATTTCCAGCGCTTCGCTGGGATCCGTCACTTCGCGAATCGACCCGTCTGCGTATCTAACTTTTAGACTCATATCACACAAAATGCCGAGCTTGCCTCTCGCCGGCACGATCTAGAGGTCTGTCAGCCGATTCCTGATATCGCGCAGAAATAAACTCGCATTTTGGCGCGAGCGCCGGGCGGGCAGAGGCACGGCGCCGCGAGGAAGACGATGCCCGGCATCGTCGAGGATGCCGGGCGAAGCCGGGGACGCACCCCTTTCCCGCATAGCGGGACAACCCACTGGCTTTGCTCCTCGCTCCTCACATATCGCCCCGGGTATTGCTCATGGCTCGGGTCTCGCCAGTCCCGCTTTGCGGGACAGCACCATGGGAAGTTATTCTGCACGAGCCCTAAGCATCAAAATAAAGGGTGGGAAACTCGAATCGAGCCTGATGCGAGGTGTTCATCAAAAAGCCTTTGCCTGGTACTTGAAGCGCTTTTTTTGGTAGGCGCGAGCGGATTTGAACCGCTGACCCCTTCCGTGTCAAGGAAGTGCTCTCCCCCTGAGCTACGCGCCTAGGAAATAAGGACTTAACACTACCAAAAGAATCGCAAAAGTGTCAACACAATCCTTTTTCACCGGGTGCAATTGGAAGTGGGTTTCCGCCGAGGGATAAGCGCAAAAGACGGACAAATGACAAGTCCGATTATGGAGTGCGGCGACTTGTCGCCGCTTTCGTTCCGACGCCCGGGCCCTAGCGGCGACAAGTCGCCGCACTCCAAAAGAGCTGGTTCGTCTGCAGTTGACCAAAGCGGCACCTGAGGCGACTCCTAATTCTAATTGCACCCCTCTTCACCGCGGAGAGCGCACAGATTCATCGAGGAAACAAAGAAGTCTCCCCCGACTCTCGCTGTTCTCTGTGTCTCTGTCGTAAAAGCTGGAACGCCGCGACTACGTTGTGAGCGTTTGGTGTTCAGACTCGTGATCAAATTTATGCGGCCTTCTTGACCGAGGCCTGGCTCTTCATCAGGAACTCTACGGCCTTTTCGATCTGTTCTTTACTGATCGTATCCCGGAGCTTCTTGTACTTGCCCGAATCATCGAGATCGTCATAGTACGTTTCTACCAACAGGTCCTGATGCCTGTCCTCGTCGGGAGCTTGAATGTCCGGCTTTATTCCCGTGTTGCGCATAGTGTCGTCCTGAATCATCTTCCCGTTCGGCGTGTAAATCTTGGCCGTGGACAGGACGATCACGGCGCCGCTTTTCAAAGAAATGCGCTTTTGGGACGATCCGATTCCGAAGGTCTTTTCCCCGATAAGCGTGGCGCGTTTGTGGTCCTTTAACGCCCCCGCAACGACCTCCGCCGCGCCGCCGGTCGAGCCGTTAATCAAGACCGCCAGCGGATGGTCCGTGATGAATCGCGCCGGATTCGAACGCACCTCCTCGACTTTCTCTCCCACCCGGTTCTTACTGTAATAAATGACCCCTTCCGGCACGAAGAAATTTGCCAGTTCCGCGCCCTCCGCCAGACTGCCGTCCGCGCAGCCCCGCAGATCAAGGATAAGGCTCTGAGCGCCCGCAGAGATCAGCGTCTTCAGCTTGACTCGAGCTTGCTCCACTGTGGCTCCTCCCAGGGAAGAGATCTCGAGCAATCCGATGTTTCTCTCGACCATGCGCGCTCCGACCGGCATCGGGACATCCGCTTTGCGAGTTATCTCCAGTTCCGCCGGCTTGGTTCGCGTGCTCCGGAATACGGAGACCCGCGCCTTGGATCCTTCCGGCCCTCGCAGCAGGCTCTCGGTTTCCACGATGCTCTTGTCCTCAACGTTTACCCCGTCTACGGCAATCACGTAGTCCCCCGGCCGGAGACCTGCCTCCTCGGCCGGTCCATTCCGCTCGGTGGAAACCACGTAAATGAGGTCTGCTCTCTTGGAAAGCGCTACGCCTATTCCCGCCATGCCCGCCGCCTTACGCTTTTCGAGCGCCGCCAGTTGTTCCTTGGTGAGAAAAGCGCTGTAAGGATCCAGGGCTTCGATCAATCCGCGCATTGCCCCGTCCTGGACTTTTTGCAAGTCCGGCGATTCGACATAGTCGTCGTTTATCTTTCTGAGAGCATCAATGAAAACTGAGAGCTCTTTGTAAGCCTCATCTTTGGCGACAACCTTTCCGTAGAAGGCAGCCGACACTCCATACAACACGATGAAGGCGGAAAGTATTAAGACTGTGAGTTTCCATTTGTGGAGCATTCGTCCCCCCGGAGTATTTTCGGTGCGTCGAAGCCCAAAAATTATATAGTACCTGGGGAGCCACCGCAAACAAATTGCAGAGGAGCTGAGGGGCGGAGGTGCAGAGGAGATTGCTTTTCCCCCCGGCCCCTCTGCTCCTCAGCCCCTCTGCAGTTTTCCCTCACCTTGACGGGTCCGTACCGCTGTGTTCCAATGAAGGCGTGCTCTGCGGAAGAACTCTCGCTGTGGACTACGGGATGAAGAGCGTCGGCCTGGCATACAGTGATGAGCTTGGCGTTACGATTCAACCTTTGCCTTCAGTCCCAAACCGAGGCCGGCGAAACCTGATCGGCAGGCTCAAAGCTGCCGTACTTGAGAACAACATCGGCCAGCTGGTAGTAGGGGTTCCATGGAACATGGACGGTAGCTCCGGTGAGGGAGTCCGAAGCGTGGAACGGCTAATGGAGACGCTTCGTTTGGAGCTGGGACTACCGGTGCAAGGCATGGACGAGCGCCTCTCCTCCGTTGAAGCCACGGAGCTGTGGAACCAAATGAGCGCGCGACAAAGAAAACGGTATCGCACTGTCGACTCCCTTGCGGCGGCACTGATTCTGACAAGATTCCTGGGTGAAAAATAGGACGTGTGGCGCTGGCTGCTCACAGGCTTTGCGGGACTCCTCATTGTCATAGGCCTCGCGGCCTGGTGGTTGCGGATGGATCTAGGCACGCGTTACTACGGATCTCCCGGGCCGAAGACCTTTGTGGAAATCCCACGCGGCGCAGGTATTATGCACATTGCCGCACTGCTCGGCGAGGCTGGGGTCTTGAGGCATCGCCTCCCCTTCGTAGTCTACGTACGTTGGGCCGGAAAGAGTCGAAGCCTCAAGGCTGGTGAATACCTGTTCACTTCTCCGGCAACCCCGGTGGAGATCACGCAGCGGCTGGAACGCGGCGATATCTACTACCACACCATCACGATTCCGGAGGGGCTTACCGCCCGGGAGACCATTGCCCTGATTGCTCAGAGCGGCCTCTGCAAACTGGAGGACTTGGAAAAGGCGCTGCCGCATTCCGATTGGATCGGAGATCTCAGTCCCGAAGCGCGCGACCTGGAAGGATACCTCTTTCCCGAGACCTATCGGGTCCCGCGCCGGATCACCGCCGAGCAGCTTTTGAAAACCATGGTGGACCGGTTCCGAGAGGTTCTTCTTCACCTGAAAGCGCAACATCCCCTTCCACAGGGATGGACTCCGCATCGGATAGTCACTCTTGCTTCGATGATAGAGAAGGAGGTCAAGCTCGACGCCGAACGCGAGCTGGTGGCCTCCGTTCTCACCAACCGGCTCCGGAAAGGGATCCCTCTGGCGTGCGACCCCACAATCATCTATGCCTTGAAGCTGTCGGGCAAATACGATGGCAATATCAGGAAACGGGATCTGAAGATCGATTCCCCTTACAACACCTATGTCCGGACGGGGCTTCCGCCGGGCCCGATAGCCAACCCGGGCGAGGAATCGCTGAAGGCGGCGCTGGCGCCCGCTTCGACCGACTTTCTCTACTTTGTGGCGCGGAACGATGGCAGCCATCAGTTTTCCAAGGATTTTGAAACTCACGAACGCGCCGTCTTCCGATTCCAAAAGTCTTCCCACTAAGCGATTTGGGATTGCGGATTTCGGATTGCGCATTTGAGGCACCCCAATCCGCAATCCGAAATCCGCAATCGGGGGTGAAGTGCGAGTCAATTCATGCGGCCTTTGACTCTCTCAGAAACTGTGGAGAATTTAATTCGTGTTAATTCGTGGAATTCGTGGCCAACAAAAAACGCCACGAATTCCACGAAAACGATCCCGGCGATTTGGATGCCATCGGCTCGAAATACAAATTTTCAGAATCTCACAGCCGGGCTATTGACATGCACGTGGCAGTGACGCCTAGAAATTTGACTCGCCCTTCTGATTGCACCCCGCAGCCGGCAATCCGTTGACTTGGGGTGGGGCCGATGCTACGATTCGCCTCGTGCGCGTTAATACGCGTTTTGAGAAAATTTTCATGCGGCATCTTTCCTTCCTGGTGACGCTTCTGCTGATTTCTTCTCCTGTAGTGGCGCAGACGGATAGGCCCTCTCTGCCCAACCCCATCAAGTTCGTGAACAAGTTCGATATTGTCTGGAACGTGGTCCGGGCCGTGTTGAATGAGTTGGGATACAGCATCGAGCTCGAGGACAAGGCCGGGGGCAGCATAAGCACGAAACCCTACGTGTTTGTCACCGGCTCCCTGACCCCGAGCGAGATCGACAAAGTGGCAATCAAGAACAACACAGCCACCGGCAGCTGGGTGAGGGCGCGTTATTCTGTACAAGCGATCCTGGAGATAGTCAATCCTCGAGAGACCCTGGTTACGGTCCGGACGAAGATGGAAGGGCTCAATCGGGATCTGGACGGCACGGAAAAATGGCTGCCGTTGGAATCCCTCGGAATTTTTGAGAAGCGCATTCTCGGCAAGCTCAGCCTCAAGCTGCTGGGAAACGAGCTTGATTACGAAAACAAGAAGGGATTTTGGGACAAGAGCCCTCAACCCGTGGACCCCAGGAGACCCAAACCTTATCCGACCCGCCCACCGCTCTGATGCCTGAAGCGCCTGAGCCAACCGAGGGAAAGCAGATTGCTCCAGCGAGTGTCGTGGTACGCACGCCTCCTTATCTGATTGAGAGCCCCTCGCTGGCAAACCGTGTCGCCCGCGGCTCGTTGATTTTCCTGGCTGTCGTCGTGGCGGCAGGGCTTATCTTGATTGTTCTTCCTCAGAGCACGGTCGAACGGATGATCCACGGCCTGCAGGCAACCAAGGCTGCAGATCTTCCTCCCGAGAAGATCGCCCTCCTCTATCTGGGGGACGAAATGACGGGTAAAGAGTTCCACATCCGCGGCATCGTGAGAAACATCTCGTCGGAACCGCTGCAAAAATTGGACGCCACGGTGCGCCTGTACTCCACTGAGAACACGCTGCTCGAGACGGTAGTGGTCCGCATGGACCAGGACGTCATTCCTGCGGACGCTACTGCGGAATTCCACCTGACCTATCCGAACTTTATGGGGCAGTTCGGCACCTATTCCGTGGACTTCAAGTGGCGCGGTGGAGAATTGGTTCCCTATAAGGACAGGCGTGGCACGAAATTTTTGAAATAGGCCCTTCCCGGCTGCTTCGAACCCATGACGCGAAGATACAGTCTCTTCTACCTGCTGCCGTATCT
Organism: Acidobacteriota bacterium; assembly: GCA_003225335.1. Classification (GTDB taxonomy): domain Bacteria; phylum Acidobacteriota; class UBA6911; order UBA6911; family UBA6911; genus Gp18-AA60. The sequence goes on along the minus strand of QHZE01000433.1, from coordinate 3,657 downwards.
TGCCCGCCACAGGTTGGACATGAGTAGCGGCTTTCTCATGGTCGTGCTCACTGTGGTGGCAAGCATGTTTGGTCCCTGGGTGTTGAAGTACGTCGTGGACGATCTCGAGACTTCAGTCGTGGCCGAAAAGCTTCCGATTTACGCGGCGATGATTGTAGGCATCGCCGTGGTCGAGGGGTTTTTCCGATTCTGGATGCGAAAGATTCTCATCGGCGTCAGCCGGCGCATCGAATACGAACTGCGCAATGACTTCTTCGCGCACCTGCAAAGGATGTCCCTTTCCTTTTTCCACTCGCATCCTACGGGAGACATCATGTCGCGCGCCACAAACGACCTGAACGCCGTGCGCTCAGTTCTGGGTCCGGGAATCATGTACTCGATGACGACATTCGTGACGGTGGTGATCGCCACGATCATCCTACTGCGGATCAACTCGAAGCTGACCTTGCTGGCATACCTGCCACTGGCGCTGGTTTCTCTCACCGTGAAACACTTCGGCCAGCAGATCCACGATCGCTTTGAACGGATTCAGGATCAATTCTCGATGATCAGCAACATGGCGCAGGAAAACCTGTCCGGTATCCGCGTCATAAAAGCGTTTGCGCGCGAGGAGTCCGAGATCCGGGAGTTCGACAGATTGAACCGGGATTACGTCGCGCGGAGTGTTTCGCTGATCCGCCTCTGGGCCACCTTTTATCCGCTCATGGGCTGCTTGATCGGTCTGTCTTCCGTAGCTCTGTTGTGGCTGGGAGGGCGGGAGGTGATTGCCGGGCATTTGAGCCTGGGAGAATTTGTGGCTTTCCTGGGCTATCTCTCCATGCTCACCTGGCCGACGATCGCCGTCGGCTGGGTGATTAACATCTTTCAGCGCGGCGCCGCTTCCATGAGCCGAATGCTGGAGATCCTGGAGACTCCGCCTGAGATTCAGGACGACCCGGCTGCCGCGGTTCCCGAGCAGATACGCGGATCCATCGCGTTTCAGGGGCTCTCGTTTGGCTATACGGGCAACGGACCGGAAGTGCTGCGCGATGTCCGGCTGGAGATTCCGGCCGGCAAGACGCTCGCCATTGTGGGGCACACGGGCAGCGGGAAATCCACGTTGATCAATCTCCTGACGCGCCTGTTCGATCCACAGCCAGGCACGGTCCTAGTTGATGGCCGGGATGTACGGCTCTGGCCTCTCAGCAGCCTGCGAAGACTCCTGAGTTACGTCCCCCAGGAGACTTTTCTGTTTTCCGACACTATCCGCGAAAACATCTCCTTCGGACGTGACGGGGAAGCCTCGGACCAGGAGGTAGAATCAGCCGCACAGGTCTCCCAGATCCGCGGCGACATCCAGCAATTTCCCCAGAAGTATCAAACCTTCGTGGGCGAGCGCGGGATCACGCTTTCCGGTGGGCAAAAGCAGAGAGTCGCCATAAGCAGAGCGGTCCTGCTGGAACCCAAAATCCTGATTCTGGACGACGCTCTCTCCAGCGTCGACACGTACACGGAAGAGCAGATTTTGAAGGAGCTCGCGAGCGTCAGGAAGGACCGGACCACGATTCTGATTTCCCACCGGATCTCGACCGTGCAGAACGCGGACGAAATCATCGTCCTGCAGGACGGGGCCATCGTGGAGCGCGGCACGCACAGCACCCTGATGGCGCTGCAGGGCGTCTACGCAAGTTTGTATCAGAAGCAGTTGCTCGAAGAAGAGCTGGCATCCGCCTGAGACTCATGTCTATGGACCCGAGGGAAGAACAGGTTCTCGGAAAAGCGTACGACGGGCGGCTCATGCGCCGCCTCCTCGTCTACATCGCTCCCTACCGGAGCTCGGCAGTCCTGGCGCTGCTGCTGATCATCTCGGCCGCCGTCCTCTCCATACTTCCTCCTTATCTGACCAAGATCGCCATTGACCGCTACATCCAAAACCATGACCTGGCAGGCTTGAACCGTGTTGCGGCGCTCTATGTCGGGATCCTGGTCGCCGTCCTCGGATTGACCTACGGGCAGACCATGGTCATGAATCTCATGGGCCAGAAGATCATGTACGACCTGCGGATGCAGATATTCCGCCATCTGGAAGCGCTCGATGTCGCTTTCTTCGACCGCAATCCCGTGGGCCGCCTCATGACTCGGGTGACAACGGACGTTGACGCGCTGAACGAGTTGTTCACATCGGGAGTGATTTCGATTTTCGGGGACCTGTGCACGCTGTCGGGGATCGTCGTCACGCTCTTTGTGCTCGACTTCAGGCTCGCCCTGGCGATCTTCTCCGTGCTTCCTCTCCTGTTTCTGGTTACCTTCACGTTCAAGATCAAAGTTCGCGACTCCTTCCGCCGGGTTAGAACCGCCATTGCGCGCATCAACACTTTTCTGCAAGAGAACATTACCGGCACCGCGGTGGTTCAGATCTTTGGCCAGGAGAAGAAACAGTTCGAAAAGTTTACCCGGATCAATTGCGAACACCTGGAAGCAAACCTGCAGTCCATTTTCTACTATGCGGTCTTCTATCCCCTTCTGGAGCTTGTGGGCGCGCTCGCGGTGGCCCTGATCGTGTGGTACGGCGGCTTTAAGGTACTCTCCGGCACACTCACTCTCGGCGCGCTGGTCGCGTTCATTCAGTATTCGGACCGGTTTTTCCGGCCAATCTCGGATCTCAGTGAAAAGTACACAATCCTGCAGGCTGCCATGGCGTCCTCGGAGCGCATTTTCAAACTGCTGGACACGCCGCCGTCGATCGTGTCCCGGCCGGATCCGCGCACGCTGCGGGTCCGATCCGGCCGCGTGGAATTCAGAGGCGTGCATTTCGCCTACCATCCCGGTGACGAAGTCCTCCACGATGTGTCGTTCGCCGTCGAGCCCGGGGAAAAAGTCGCCATCGTGGGACCCACCGGTGCGGGAAAGTCGACCATCATCAGCCTGCTGAGCCGTTTCTACGACATTCAACAAGGACAAGTTCTGATCGACGGCGTGGACATTCGCGACTACGATCTGCAGGCGCTCCGGCTGTCGGTCGGGATCGTTCTCCAGGACGTGTTTCTTTTTTCAGGCAGCATCGCAAACAACATTCGCTTGGGCAACACGGAGATATCGGACGAGCAACTGCGCCGCGCGGCTGAAATTGTGCACGCCTCCGAGTTTGTCGAAAAACTCAAAGCGGGTTACGAAGCGCGGGTGGGCGAGCGCGGTTCCTCGCTCTCCGTCGGACAGAAACAGCTCCTGGCCTTTGCCCGGGCTTTAGCCTATGATCCCGGGATTCTCGTGCTGGATGAGGCGACGTCGAGCATCGACACGGAAACGGAGCTCCTCATACGGGACGCCATTGAGAAGCTCATGGTGGGAAGGACCTGCATCATCATTGCCCATCGGCTTTCAACTATACAGAACGCCGATCGCATCATCGTGCTGCATCGCGGGCGGATTCGGGAAATGGGAACTCACCAGGAATTGCTCAAGCTCAAGGGAATTTACTGGAAGCTGTACCAGCTTCAATACAAGGACCAGTTGGTAACCTCCCAGGCCTGATGGAAAATGACAAATGGATCGTGGCGCTGTGCCCCACCAGGGATTTGTCATCTGTCATTGGTCATTTGTCATTTTTTAGAAGTTGCGGACTCTGCCGAGATCCTGTTCAGCGGGCGCCCTTGCCCAAGAGGACGACAGGAAAAGTGC